>JAFYJM010000023.1 GCA_017538125.1 Bacillota bacterium | reverse complement strand
TAATGATATGAAAGACGGAATAATCAACGTATATAAACCAAAGGGTATGACCTCTAACGACGTGATCTACAAGGTCAGGGCGGCCCTCGGGATCAGGAAGCTTGGACATACCGGCACTTTGGATCCGATGGCTGAAGGCGTGCTCCCGATCATGATAAACCGCGGGACGAGGATCGCGGAGTATCTGGACTGGGATCTTAAGACCTACGAGACGACGGTGACCCTCGGGATAAGGACGGACAGCCTGGACGTGACCGGAGAGATCACGGAGACGAGCGACCCTTCGGGCATCGCCGAAGAGGACGTGCGCCGCGCCTTCAGAGAGCTCCTCCCGAACGTCGAAGAGACTGAAGGCGGCGCGGCGCGGCATTACGGTATCCTTGATCAGATGCCGCCGAGGACCTCGGCTGTCAGGATAGAAGGCAGGAGACTTTATGAATATGTCCATGCCGGCGAAGAGATCCCGGAGGACATACTTAAGAAGGTCAGACCTCGCAAGGTCTGGATCGACAGTCTCACGATCGATGAGATCGATCTACCGGATATAAGATTCACGGTGCGTTGCTCCAAGGGCACTTACATCAGATCTATCTCGAGGGACATAGGAGAGATCCTCGGGACAGGAGCTGTAATGAAGTCGTTAAAGAGGACATCATCCGGCGCTTTTGACCTAACGAACTCGGTCAGCGTGGATGAGATACTTAAGACAGCAATAAAGGCCGGACGCGTGTGCGTCGAAGCAGGAGGACCTGCGAAGACCGACAGCTCCGCACGATCAGAAGCCGGAGACAGCGAGCCTATCGAAGACCCCGGTCAGGTGGTAACCTCCGCTAAGATCAAGAGAAAAACGCCTTTCGGTGACGCGATACCGGCTGACATGGAGAGATTCATTCTCGGGCCGGACCTGCCACTCGTAAATCTCGGCGAGGCACTGGTCTCGCACGAGGACGCATTGAGGCTTTTGGACGGCTGGCACCTGAGCTACAGGGAAGCCAAAGTCACGAAGGAGCCGGAGAAGCCCGCCTGGATCGATCTTCTGGGCGAAGAGGCTGAGACTTACGACAGGACGGAGACGTCCATAAACATCGGCTCCCACGCGGGGCTAAAACTCCATCCGGAGTACATGAAGACCTACAAGGTATATGAGACGGACGGTCGAGGAGGCCGCGTCTTCGTGGGCATCGCGCGTCACAGCGACAAGTATCACAAGCTCACGCCCATCAAGATCTTCATCACGAAATGATCCTGAAAGGAACGACATGTTAGTTTTTAGAGACCTTAAAGAAATCAAAGACATACCGAAGACTTCCATCGCGCTCGGCAACTTCGACGGCGTCCATCTGGGACACCAGGAGCTGATCAGACAAGCGGTCATGAATGCGCGCAAGAAGACTTCTCAGGGTATACCGGAGAAGTCTGCGGTGTTCACTTTTTCGAACCATCCGAAGAATCTTATCCCAGGCGCCAAGGAAGTCAAAAACATCATATATAACGATGAGAAGGAAGCGCTCATCGAGTCCCTCGGAGTGGATTATTACTTCGACATCGAATTCACCGAAGAGATAATGACCATGGATCCGGAGGCCTACGTGAAGGAACTCCTCATTGACAAGTTCAACGCGAAGGAAGTTTTTTGCGGGTTTAACTACAGGTATGGTTTCAAGGCTCAGGGAGACGGCGAGCTCCTTAGAAACTTAGGAGAGAAGTATGGTTTCGTCCTCAATCAGATACCGCCTGTCATGGTGGACGGCGAAGTCGTCTCCAGCACTTTGATCCGCCAGCTGATCAAAGCCGGCGACATGGACGAGTGCGACAAGTACCTGGGCAGGAACTACTCCATCGGCGGCGAGGTCGTCGTGGGCAACCGACTGGGCAAGTCCATAGGTTTTCCGACATCAAACATCACGATCGACGAGACCATGGTCACCCCGCCAAACGGCGTTTACATCACTTACTGCGTGTATAACGGCGTGAAGTATCCGTCGGTCACTAACGTAGGCGTCAAGCCCACCATAGGCACTTTCGCGAAGAACATGGAGACTCACATCTTCAACTTCGACAAGGAACTCTATGGCAAGCAGATCAAGGTGGAATTCATTAAGATGACCAGGCCGGAAGCCAAGTTCGCATCGATCGGCGAGCTTTGCGAGCAGATCACGAGGGACTGCGAAGAAGCCAGGGAATATCATGGCATATAGCCAAAAAACAGTTGACAACCCAAGCCCCGATATGCTAATATAAATCGTTCGAAAATTTTTACCGGTTACTTAGCGCTGCGACACTCCAACGCGCGTCTCAGCATCCGGCGTATCAAGTAAAGGAGAAAGAAATGATCACAAAAGAGAAAAAACAGGAAATCATCAAAGAGTACCAGATCAAAGAGGGTGACACCGGTTCCCCTGAAGTTCAGGTTGCTATTCTTACCTACAGGATCAATGACCTTAACGAGCATCTTAAGGTCCACAAGAAGGATCATCATTCCAGAAGAGGCCTTCTGAAGATGGTAGGTCAGAGAAGAAACATGCTTGCTTATCTTAAGGAGACAGACCTTGAGAGATACAGAACTCTTATTGCTCGCTTAGGATTGAGAAAGTAAAATTTGATATTATGGGCGGGGCAGAACTCCGCCTTTTATTTTTTGTTATACGCATTACAGGAGGTAGTTGCAATGCCAAGATTTACAGATTACAGAACATTCAGATATCCGCTGGGAGGAAGGCTTCTCCAGCTGGAGATCGGCAAAGTATGCGAGCAGGCCAACGGACAGGTCTGGGTGCAGTACGGTGACACGGTAGTAAGCGTCACGGTATGCTGCTCCAAAGAGCCCAGAGAAGGAATGGATTTCTTCCCTCTGAGCTGCGATTTCGAGGAGAAGATGTACTCCGTGGGTAAGATCCCCGGCGGATTCATCAAGAGAGAGGGACGTCCTTCAGAGCACGCCATCCTCACTTCCAGACTGATCGACAGACCGCTTAGACCGCTCTTCCCCAAGGGATTCTACAACGACGTGGTAGTAGTGGCCACCTGCATGTCAGTGGACCATGACTGCTCGCCTGAGATCGCTGCGATGATCGGCTCTTCAGTCGCCATTGCCACATCAGACATTCCCTGGGACGGCCCGACCGCCGCAGTCAAGGTTGGAAGAGTTGACGGACAGTTCGTCATCAACCCGACACTTGAACAGAGAGAAGTTTCCGACATCGACATGACCGTAGCCGGCACCAAGGAAGCCATCATGATGGTGGAAGCCGGAGCTAAGGAAGTCGCTGAGATGGACATGCTGGACGCCATTCTTTTCGCTCATGAAGAGATCAAGAGACTGGTAGAGTTCATTGACCAGATCGTAGCAGAAGTCGGCAGACCTAAGATGGAAGTCAACCTCTACAAGCCTGCTGAAGAGATCGATCAGGCAGTCAGAGAGTTCGCGACCGACAAGATGAAGGAAGCCATCCACACCTATGACAAGCTCGAGAGACTCGACAACATGGATAAGGTCGAACTCGAGACCAAGGAATATTTCGCCGAGATCTATCCCGAAGGCGCCAAGGACGTAGATGCAGTCCTTTACAATATCACCAAGGAATCCGTCAGGAATATGATCCTGGACGACGGCGTACGTCCCGACTCCAGAGCCTGCGACGAGATCAGACCGATCTTCTGCGAGACAGGACTTCTGCCTAGAGTACACGGCACAGGTCTTTTCAAGAGAGGACAGACCCAGGTGCTTTCATCCTGCACACTGGCTCCCGCTTCAGAGTCCCAGACCATCGACGGTATCACAGAGCAGACTGAGAAGAGATACATCCACCACTATAACTTCCCCGGCTACTGCACAGGCGAAGCCAAGGCTCCGAGATCACCCGGAAGACGTGAGATCGGACACGGCGCACTCGCTGAGAGAGCGCTGCTCCCGGTGATCCCTTCAGTGGACGATTTTCCATATGCCATCAGAGTCGTGTCTGACGTGCTCTCCTCAAACGGTTCATCATCCATGGCATCCACCTGCGGTTCATGTCTGGCACTGATGGACGCCGGCGTTCCCATCAAGAGACCGGTATCCGGTATCGCCATGGGGCTCATCGAGAGAGTCAAGGAAGACGGCACTTCAGAGTTTGCCATCTTGAGCGACATCCAGGGAATGGAAGACTTCCTCGGCGACATGGACTTCAAGGTAACCGGTACGGAAGTCGGTGTGACCGCGATCCAGATGGACATCAAGGTTCACGGTCTTTCAAGAGAGATCCTTGAGAAGGCTCTTCGTCAGGCCAAGGAAGGCAGGATGTTCATCATGGAAAAGATGCTCGAGGAGATCCCTCAGTATCGTCCTGAACTTTCCAAGTGGGCTCCAAGAGCATTGAGCTTGAGGATCAATCCTGACAAGATCAGGATAGTCATAGGCAAGGGCGGCGAGACCATCAACGGCCTTGTGGATAAGTACGGCGTCAAGATCGACATCAACGATGACGGTCTGGTATCCATTTACGGAACAGACGCTGCCATGACAGAAGCCTGCAAGAAGGAGATCGAGATCCTCACCAAGGACGTCGAGGTCGGAGAGATCTATGAAGGAACCGTTACCCGCATCCTTTCAACGGCGAAGGGATCCGTCGGAGCCTTCATCGAGATCCTGCCCGGCAAGGAAGGACTCCTTCACATTTCCAGAATGGAAAAGCACAGAGTAGAGAAGGTCGAAGATGTCATGAACGTTGGCGATAAGGTAACGGTCAAGGTCATCGAGATCGACTCTCAGGACAGGATAAACCTTTCAAGGAAGGAACTGCTTTAAGGGGAAAATAAAATGAAGCAGAATATTGACCAGAAGAATTCAGAAGGGAAGAGAGAGAACCCTAAGACCCCGCGCAGGCTCAAAGGTATCAAACTCTCATGGGCTGAGATAGTTGCCCTGGTCATAGTGATTTTCTGTCTCGGTTTTCTGACCGGGCGTACCATGGATAACACGGGCGAATACAAAGGACTCGGAGACTCGAAGGAGATACCTCTGAACGAATACGACAAGTCAGCCTTCACCAGGACTGATGAGGGAAGGCTCCAGTATGAGGACGACAAGTACACTTCAGTCAATGTCATAGACGTATCATACGCCCAGAAAGATATAAGCTGGGATAGGGTGGCATCGGACGGAATAGACATGGCAATGATCCGTTTGGGATACAGAGGCTATTCCTCCGGCCTGCTCAATCTCGACGAGTATTTCGAGCAGAATATCCAGGGGGCGCGGGACGCAGGTCTCGAATACGGAGTGTACTTTTTCTCACAGGCCGTCAGTGTTGAAGAGGCCAGGGAAGAAGCGCAGTTCGTGATAGAGAACATCAAAGGCAGGAAGGTCACAGGACCTGTCGCCTTTGACATGGAGCCCATCAAAGGCGCGGACAGGATAAGTTATCTTACGGTCGAAGAGAAGACCGCCATAGCGGACGCGTTCTTAAGCTATATCGAGAAAAAAGGCTATACTGCGATGCTTTATGGCAATCCGAAATGGCTGAAGAACGAAGTCGATCTCAGCAGACTGACTAATTATCCGCTCTGGCTCGCGCACTATACCGAAATGACAGGCTGGCCCTATAAGTACGTCATGTGGCAGTACACCGACAAGGGTGAGGTGTCCGGTATAGAGGGAGATGTGGATATGAGCATCCGTCTGGTAGAGAAGTAAACGAGCTTGCTGCCGGGCATTTGGGGAAGATCGTTTGGGCTGCGCGTGTTTTGTAGCTCAGTGCTGACTCCTATCGGTTGACTTGGGAGGAGAACATGAAAAAGATCTTAGCAATATTGTTATCGCTGGCGTTGATATTTACATTAGCAGCCTGCGGCAACAATGACGGTGAAGTTAATAACGGAGAGACCGACGAAGGGCAGGAGACAGAAGAGACCGAACAGACTCCCGCGAACACAGCGGAGACGATCATAAACGGCCTCACTGGGACGACTTATGAGTTGATCCTTGACAGTGTGTCTTCGGTGCCTGTAGACGAGGGGATCACCAAGTTCAAAGACCTCGTGGAGGAGTATTCCAGCGGTACCATAACACTCAAGCAAAAGTCCGATAACGGCGAAGCTGATGCTGTCGAGAGACTTCAGAAGACCATTGACGGCGAGACGGACATCTGTATCGGTACTGCCGACGGCTTCGCGAAGGTCATCAAGGATCTTCATCTTTTCGACGTGTATTACCTTTTCAGGAGCAGCGACGAGATCTATGACGTCGCGCTGGACAGCGACCTGATCGAAGATCTTGAGGCGGCTTTCGAAGAAGAGGGCCTTAAGTGTCTGTCGCTTTGGGGCAACGGTTTCCGCGAACTGACCACTAATAAGAAAAAGGTCAAAAAGGTATCCGGGCTCAAGGGTTTGAAGATCGCGACGACCAAGGGAAGCGTGAACAAGGCGGCCTGGAAGGCGCTCGGCGCGAAACCGGTATACATGGATCTTGGAGAGAGGGCGGAAGCCATCTCTAAAGGCGAGATCGCGGGCCAGGAATGCGACATGGAAGCTCTGGTGAACAATGATTTCCAGAGCACCGAGAAGTACTGTATCATGACGGACCATGCCTACAGCCCTTACGTGGTAGTGATGAACCTCGAGAAGTTCAATTCACTCAGCGAAGTGCAGCAAAACGCCATTACAGAGGCGATGGCCTATGCCGGTAAATACCAGCTCGACCGCTGCGAACTCTATATGGATTACATCGAAGGCGTGATCGAAAAGTCGCAGATCGAAGTCATAACCCTCACCGATAAATCCAAGGCATCTTTCACAAAAAAGACCTACAAGAAGACCAAGGAGAAAGCCAAAAAACTCATGGACGATCCGTGGATCGTGGACAGCATCGAGAAGAAACTCGAGACCTACAGAAAAGCGAATGCAGACAAGGACGATTAAGGTCCGGACCGGAGTTGAAAGACTCCGGCCTTTTTATTTTTTGCGCTAAAATCCCATTGTAGAGACATACAACTTGCGTTATAATTATCATGTATAAGTATGTGATAATGAAAGGAGGGGACTCATGGCTAAGGAACAGACATTGATCGAAATGATAGATATCTCCAAGTCCTATGACGGCGAGATAGTCCTTGACGAGTTCAATCTAAACATCAAAGAAAATGAGTTCATCACTCTCCTCGGGCCTTCAGGCTGCGGCAAGACTACGACCTTAAGGATCCTCGGGGGCTTCACAAAGCCGGATACCGGCAAGGTGCTCTTTCAGGGTGAGGATATAACGTATATGCCCGCCAACAAGAGGCCTCTGAATACGGTATTTCAGAAGTATTCTTTGTTTCCGCATATGAATATAGCCGAGAACATTGCCTTCGGTCTCAAGATCTCAGGCAAGTCTCAGGAATACATAAATGATAAGATCAAATACGCCCTTAAACTCGTCAACTTGAGCGGTTACGAGAACAGGGCGGTGACTTCTCTTTCAGGCGGCCAGCAGCAGAGGATCGCCATAGCAAGAGCCATCGTAAACGAGCCCAGAGTGCTGCTCCTCGACGAACCGCTCGGCGCGCTCGACCTTAAACTCAGGCAGGAGATGCAGTACGAGCTGAGACGGCTTAAGAACGAGCTCGGCATCACCTTCCTTTACGTTACTCACGATCAGGAGGAAGCCCTCACGATGAGCGACAAGGTCGTAGTAATGAACCAGGGTTACATCCAGCAGATGGGAACTCCCGAGCAGATATACAATGAGCCGGAGAACGCCTTCGTAGCTGACTTCATCGGCGATTCCAACATCGTTGACGGCGTCATGGTGGAGGACTACGTGGTCAAGATCAACGGTTACAAGTTCCCTTGCGTAGACTCCGGATTCGGCAGAAACAAGCCTGTGGACGTCGTTATCCGACCGGAGGATATCATTATCGACAAGCCCGGCAAGGGTGTGATCGACGGAGTTGTCACTTCCAACGTTTTCATCGGCGTACACTATGAGATGTGCATCGAGGCGGGCGGCATAGAGTGGCTCTGCCAGAACACCAGGAGCTTCGCCGTAGGACAAAACGTGTCCATCGACGTGGATCCTGAAAACATCCAGATCATGAACAAGCCTCAGTCTGAGGACGAAGAGGCGATCTCACTTGAAGATGTTTTGGGCGAGGAACAGGATCAATGAAAAAACTCTTCAGCGCACCCTTCATAGTCTTCATCCTGGCGGGCACACTGATCCCCATGGGGGTCATAGCCTACTACGGACTGACCACGAGATCGGGCGTATTCACAATTGAAAACATCATGGCCGTAGGATCCGGTGACCATGCCAAAGCACTGGGATTATCCCTTGCGCTGTCTTTGGCTGCCACGATCATCTGCCTGGTGCTGGCCTTCCCGCTGGGGCTGATCCTCAAGGATTCCAAGCTGGGGCGCAAAGGATTTATGGTCTTCATCTTCATTCTTCCGATGTGGATGAATTTCGTGCTCCGCACTATGGCTTGGCAGGTCCTTCTCGAAAAGAACGGTCCTTTGGGCTTCCTGGGGATCATAAATACACCTACTGCTGTAGTACTGGGCATGGTCTACGACTATCTGCCTTTTATGGTGCTTCCGATATATAATGCTCTGATCAAGATTGACAATTCTCTTATAGAGGCGGCCTATGATCTCGGCGCTTCGAAGCAGACCGTGCTAATGAAAGTCATCGTGCCGCTCTCCGTGCCCGGCATCGTCTCCGGGGTCACCATGGTCTTCGTACCGAGCCTTACGACCTTCGCCATCTCCAATATGCTTGGCGGCGGTAAGGTCAACCTCATAGGAAACATCATCGAGCAGGAGTTCACGACGACTTCCAACTGGAACTTAGGCTCAGGCTTAAGCCTTGTCATGATGATCTTTATCGTCATCTCGATGGCGTTCATAGCCAAATTCGATAAGAACGGGGAGGGTACAATGATATGAAAAACACCTCCTCCGGACTTAACAAATTAATAAAAGTGCTTTACCTGATAGTGATCGTACTCTTCCTGTACCTGCCCATCGGAACGCTCATGGTGCTCAGCTTCAACTCTTCGAAGTCTATGGCCTCCTGGCAGGGATTCAGCCTTAAATGGTACAAGGAGATGTTCGCTAACCAGGAGCTTATGGAGGCTTTGGGCAACACTCTTACCATAGCTCTCTGGGCCAGCATCATAGCGACGGTTATAGGCGTCATGGCCTGCGTTGCCATGAATGCTATGACGGACAGAAGACGCAATATCTTCATGGGCCTGAACAACATACCGCTCCTGAACGCGGACATCGTGACCGGTATCTCGATCATGATGAGCTTCCTGCTTTTCGGCATCTCGCTGAACTACGGGACGGTGCTTTTCGCCCATATCACGTTCTGCATACCATATGTTATACTGAGTGTTATGCCGAAGTTCCAGCAGCTGGAGAACCATACCTATGAGGCTGCGCTGGATCTCGGCGCATCGCCTGTGTATGCTTTCTTCAAGATAGTGCTTCCGGACATCATGCCCGGCATCGTCTCCGGCTTCCTGCTGAGTTTCACCATGTCGGTCGACGACTTCGTCATCACGCACTTCACGAGAGGCGCGGGCATCAACACGCTGTCTACATTGATATACAGCCAGCTAAAGATCGGCGTCAGACCGACGCTGTTCGCGCTGTCGACAGTTATCTTTGTGGTCGTGCTTCTGGTACTCCTGGTGTCCAACTTCCTGAAGGGCGACGAGGAAGAAGAGGCTAAGAAAGCTCATGCCAAGGGCAAGGAATACGTTTACAAGGGCGGCATGTCCATGAAAAAGACTCTGGCCATCATTCTGGCCATCGTAGTCGCCATGGCCGTTGCCATCCGCTTCACACCTTCCACGCCGAGTGAGGTAGGGGAGAAAGGCGTCGTTTACGTATACAACTTCGGAGACTATATCGATCCTGAACTCACGGATGCCTTCTACGAAGAGACAGGCTATACCGTGGTTTGCGATTACTTCGATACGAATGAAGAAATGTATCCGGTCATCAAAAATAACACTGCGGACTACGACGTGATTTGTGCATCGGACTACATGATAGATAAACTCATCAAGGAAGACCTTCTTATGGAGCTGGAGTTTACACAGATACCTAACATCAACTATCTGTCACAGAACATCCGCGACTTCATGGAAGACTTCGATCCGGGAATGTTTTACTCGGCGCCTCATACATGGGGCACATATGGAATAATCTACAACCGTGAACTGGTGGATGAAGAAGACTTTGAAGGCGACGTTTCCTGGGGGATCCTCTGGGACGAGAAGTATGCCGGCAAAGTCATCATGCCGAACTCCATCAGAGAAGCTGATATGGTGGCTGCTAAGCTTCTGGGCTATTCCATGAACACGGTCGATGAAGACGAAATGAAGGCGATCACCGCGAAACTGATCGAGCAGAAGCCGAGAGTGTATTCATACGCCAACGATAATGCCAGAGACCTGATGATCGGCGATAATGCATCTATGGCGGTAATAACCTCAGGCGACGTGCTTTATGCGCAGGAGGACAACGAACACCTCGACTACGTGGTGCCCATCGAGGGCACAGAGGTCTGGGCAGACTGCTGGGCAGTGCCTAAGTCATGCAAGAACTACGACGGAGCCATGGCATGGATCAACTTCATGTACTCGTATGACGCCGCCGTGGCCAACTTCGAATATCTGACTTACGCCATCCCGAACACTCAGCTGGAGGACTACGTCTATGAGGATTACATCGGCGGCGAGATGGCTCTTAGTGAGATCGAGATAGTCAACCCTCCTGAGGACGTGCTGGCGAGATGTGAGACGCTGAAGAACCTCGGCCCTGAGGGCGATGATATGTACTCCAAATACTGGAAAGAATTCAAGTCACAGTGATAATAATGAACAAAGGTCTGAACACAAGAATCATAAGGTGGGTGAGCATACTTGCAGTGATGATCGCGGCTGCGGTGCTTTTCACGGGCTTCGCTTTCGCAGGCACCACGACCACATCCAGGTACACCGGCATCACGTACACACACAGCGATGCTCTGGACAACTGCATAATAGTCGACGGCATTGACGTGTCCGAGTTCCAGGGAAATATCGACTGGGCCAAAGTCAAGGCGGACGGCATAGATTTCGCGATCATTCGCGTGGGCGGCAGAGGATATACGTCCGGCAAACTGTATGATGACTGCAAGTTCAAGCGCAACATACGCGGCGCCAAGAAGAACGGCATCATGGTGGGAGTGTATTTTTTCTCACAGGCGACTTCCAAGAAACGCGCCAGAAGTGAAGTGGACTACGCGATCTCTCTGATCGAGGAAGCTGGATATACTGCGAATGATCTGGATCTGCCGCTTTTCATGGATTATGAAAGGATAGGCGGCGAGGATGGTCTGCTCTATGATCTGACCAAGTCCGAGGGCACCGAGATAGCCAAGACCTGGCTGAGTTACGCTGCTTCCAAGGGATACACTGCAGGCATATACACAGATCTTTACTTCGGCAAGACCAAGGTCAACGGCTCAGAACTCTCTAAGAAGTACAACTATTGGGCTGCCCAGTATTATACAGCTAATCAGTTTTCGTTTGATTACTGCTGGTGGCAGTATTCTGACGCAGGCTACGTTTACGGCATCGGTACCAATACCACGGATATGGATTTCTGGTATATCGATCCTGTGTACAGCGCAGTAGAAGAGGCGACGGGTATTGAAGACTGCGCTAAGCATGCGGGCTTCAATACAAGCTATACGGCATCCGTTAATAGCACTAAAGCCAAGACAAAGCCCTCACTGGCGGACGCGGAGATCACCATAACCGGGGATACTGATTATGTTTACGATGGCGTGAGCGTTTTCAAGCCTAAAGTAACAGTTAAATATAACGGTGTGAAGCTTACGAAGAACACGGATTACAAGCTGCGCTACATCAAGAACACTCAGGCTGGTACGGCTTATGCCATAGCGATAGGCATGGGAGATTACGCGGGCTACGTGATGGCCGACTTCAAGATCAAAAAATCGACAGACGTGGACAGCCTTGTGATATCGGACGTATCTGACAGAGTTTACACAGGCTCAGGAATAGTGCCTGCGCTGAATATAACCGATCAGTACGGCAGACCGTTAAGAAAGAAAGTAGATTACAAGGTCAAGGGGACGGACAACATAGACGCCGGAAAGGCTACGCTGACCGTAACATTCAGAGGCAATTATAAGGGCAGCAGGACAGTCGATTTCAATATAATAAAGGCTGAGCAGGAGATAAGCGTTAAAGACGACAGGAAGGTGACCGTACTGGAGGAAGGCGCTTATGATCTCGGAGTTAAGGTGAAGTTCCCTGCGACCGTCAAGTACACTTCGTCAGATGAGAAAGTTGCTAAGGTCGATGAGAACGGCAAGGTAACGCCCCTAAAGAAGGGAACTACCGTCATAAGGATCAAAGCCAAGTCCAATAAGAACGTCGGATATGCCGTAAAAAAGATCAAACTTGAAGTCAAACGCAAGTACCTTACGGCGTCCGAAAAGAAGCTAGCCGAAGCTGTCAAGGGCATGACTTTCAAGCTGAAGACGAAGAAGACGTCTGAAGGGATCAAACTCACCTGGACCAAGGTCGGTAAGAAAAAGCTAGACTACGTGCAGGTCTACAGGTCCAAAACGAAAGACTCCGGATACAAGAAGCTTGCCACCAAAGACGGCAGCGTCAGGAGCCACCTGAACTATAAATACCTTAAAAAGGGCAGATACTATTACTATAAAATACGCGGCGTCAGGATCATCAATGAAAAGAAGTTTTATACCAAATGGTCAAATGTCGCGAAGAGAAAGTGGGATTAACTATGGATCATAAAAAATTAGCCGAACTTCTATTTCCCGGGATAGATAAGACTCCGGAATACTATGAGGAGCTGTATCCTTTAAGGGATCTGCCAGATGGCGCCAAGGTCACCAGGCTGGGGCCTTCGCCTACCGGATTCATCCATCTGGGGAACCTTTACGGAGCTTTCGTGGACGAGAGGCTTGCGCATCAGTCAGGCGGCGTTTTCTTCCTTAGGATAGAAGACACGGACGACAAGCGCGAAGTGGAAGGCGCGGTGGAGATCATCATCAATTCGCTTAGATTCTTCGGCATCAATTTCGATGAAGGCGCCACCATGGCAGGCGACGTGGGTGCTTACGGAGACTATACACAGTCACACAGAGGGCTGATCTACCAGTGCTTCGCAAAGAAGCTCGTAGATGAGGGCAAAGCCTATCCCTGCTTCCTGAGTGAAGAGGAGATCGCTGCCATCAGAGAAGAACAGCAGGCGCTGAAGGCGAATCCCGGGATCTACGCCAAGTGGGCGAAGTCCAGAGAACTAACCTACGACGAGATCGAAGCCAGGATCAAGGCAGGAGAGCAGTTCGTAGTCCGTCTTAAATCGGATGGCAACCTGGATCTGCCCGAGGATCAGATCAGAAGGATCAAGGTGAAGGACGCTATCAGGGGAGTCCTGGACATGCCTGAGAACGATCAGGATACGGTCATCCTCAAGCGCACCGGCATACCGACTTATCACTTCGCTCACGTGGTTGACGACCATTTGATGAGGACGACACACGTGGTGAGAGGCGCAGAGTGGCTGCCTTCGCTTCCGATTCACATCGAACTTTTCGAGAAGCTCGGCTGGGAGCCGCCGATCTACTGCCATACCGCTCAGCTTATGAAGCTGGACGAGGAGGGCAATAAGAGGAAGCTCTCTAAGAGGCTCGATCCGGAGCTCAGCCTGGACTATTACAGAAAAGAAGGCTATCATCCGGCGGCTGTCAGGGAATATCTGCTTACGATCCTCAATTCGAACTTCGAAGAGTGGCGCCTGGCTAACCCCGACGCGGATATAGACGAGTTCGAATTTACGACAGAGAAGATGTCGAACTCAGGCGCGCTGTTTGACCTTAACAAGCTGAACGACGTATCCAAGGAGGTGCTTCTTAAGATAAGCGCATCAGATCTCTATGATTTCCTGAAGGCCTGGGCAGATGAGTTCAGACCGGATGATGAGGGTGTGAAGGTAATGCTCGCTGACAGAGCTTATCTCGAAAGGATCCTTGATATCGGCCGCCATGCTGAGAGAAATCCGAGGAAAGACCATATATTTGCGGATCAGATGGTAAAGAATCTGTCATACTTCTTTGATGAGACCTTCGAGATCGAGGATGAGATGCCTCAGGAAGTGGTAGTTCATGACGAAGTAGGTACGGTAATAAAGAAATACCTGGAGACTTACGACCACAGTGATGACAACGAGACCTGGTTCAACAAAATCAGAGCCATCACCGACGAGCTGGGATATGCCGTGAAGCCCAAGGATTACAAGAAACATCCAGACGAGTACAAGGGCCACGTGGGCCATATTTCCACGGTTATCCGTGTCGCTCTCATGGGAAGACAGCAGTCTCCTGACATTTGGGAGATCCAGCAGATCCTTGGAGAGGAAAGGACCAGAGAGAGACTGGCGAGATTTATATGATATTAAAGCGGAGTGCGCGTGCGCTCCGCTTCTTTTTGCGGTTGTTAAAGCCATAGAATTATGATAATATATTACTGTGATAAAGCGTTAAACAATTAAATTGTTCATTTATTTTGAAAAGGAAGGAGTTACTATGAAAAGCGCATTGAAACGCACCATGCTGATGCTGCTAGTGTTCATGATGGTCATCACGTTCATACCCAACCTGGGCGGAATAGGCAAGGTGTATGCGGCGTCATCGATATGGTTCAAGGACGGCGACTTCGAATATGAAGTGGATGCAGCAGGCAACTATACGCCAAGTGGTTATGATGGCAGCGTGATACTCCGGTCATATGACGGATATGACACGGAGATCGTCGTTCCGAAGTCCGTCACCTATGAAGGCAAGACCTACGCCGTCACCATCATCGGCGACAGCGCGCTGAGCTACGGGCAAACATGTCTGAGTGAGGATCCGACATCCATCGTCATCCCGAACACGGTCCGAGAATTACAACAACTGGCATTGTCAGGAAATAGCATAACCTCGATCGACCTGCCGGCTAAGCTGGAGTATATCGATGAATATGCTTTCGCCGAAACGAAACTGACTTCGATAGAGCTCCCTGCGACTGTATGGAAAGTAGGGAAGGATGCCTTCAGCGGATGCATGGACTTGAAGGATATTTATGTGGAGAGAGCCGGAGGCAGTACAAGTTATGATACCAGATGCTTCGGCTATTACTGGGACGATGATGCGCTTGCTTACTCTTTGATCCCAGACGTTACAATTCATGGCTATCCCGGGTCCAAGATCGAGACCTACGCTAATAATAATGGCATAGCTTTCGCTGCATCGAGCACCGGCACAGCTACGCTGATCGATACCATAAATGTGACTGCAGAAATCAATGCGCCAGCATACGGAGACACCGTATATCAACCGACGATCACGATAAACTATGTGACCGATATGGACGGCATTTCAATCGATCCATCCGGCTTGACGGTGGCCAAATGGGATTCCGGTTGGTTCGCGGATCTGTATATGGAAGACGGCGAGATCAAAGGTTATCGCTGGGATGAAGGAAACACCTTTGATCAGGACGAAGCAGTATTCGTGATCTGGATCGAGCCTGACCAGAATGGGAGCGGGAAATATGATTTCCGGCACGCGATGATTCAGTTCAACGGCGATTACCTCGGCACATTTGACTATGACAAGGATGGATACTACATCATCGCAAAGACAGATCCATATAAGACGCCTCATTCATATTTATATGTAGGCAGAGAATGTAACAGCGGCGCGAGTGGTACCGTCAACCTTGATGGCTCGGCATATTCCTCGTCAAGAGGCGAGTATGTTGCTGCAGGCTCTTCGCATACGATCAGCGCCAAGGCAGATGAAGGAAGCAGATTTGCCGGCTGGAAGAAAGGCAGTTCAAGCGGAGACATTTTCAGCCAGGAGCCTACTATTACCGTGACCGCAAACGATGAAGATGAATCCTATTATGCCGTTTTCGTAAAAGACATATCCGCAGGTACGCTCTGCAGCACGGTGGATTACACTTTCGATGCGTCGACCGGCACGCTGACGCTGATCCCGACGGGATATGATGAAGACGAGGATGAGATATACGGAGCAGCGGAGGTCGCCGGAGGTTACGGCTCATCGCCTTTTTGTGGCAATCCTGAAATCAGGCATATCGTCCTACAGGAAGGGATGAGATCAATGTGGCAGTATGTGTTCCACGATAACAACAATATTGAGACGGTAAGTCTGCCGAAAACATTTAGAAGTATCCACGACAGAACCTTCGAAGACTGCAGGATCATCGGCGATGGATTTACCGTGGCATCCGGCAATACATTGTTCAAAGCCCTGCCGGAAGGTTCTCTTGTTGACTTTGACGGCACCGAACTGATCAAGATCGCTCTTCAGCCCGGGCAGACAGATTATGCGATCCCTGACGGGATCACGAGTGTCTGGTCAGAGGCGCTGGAGAAAGCGGATCTCAACAGGCTGACGCTTAAAGGAGATGAATTGGATGTATGTGATTATGCATTTGACCACTGCACATTCAAAGAAATCATTATCGAGGAAGGCGTAAGAAATATCTATGGATATCAGCGCCTGACTAATTACGCGGAATCCATTATGCTGCCGTCAACGCTTAGATATATCGATCCGACAGGCGGCATCATCGACGGACCCAACATCAAAAATATATATGCAATAGCAAATGGCTTGGTATATGAAAGTTTTGACGGTGTCCCGTATGAGAAGAAGTACGACGGCGAGGAGCAGGTGGGAAGATATCTCTTCAGATATCCGGTCGGAAGGACGGATACCTCTTTCACCGTACCGGACGATGTGACAGGCATCAGCCAACATGCCTTCACGGGGATCGGTCCTCTGAAGGAGATCACACTTCCGGCTAATGTGGCAGAGATCAGTTACCGTTCGTTCGCTTACCTTGACGGCATTACGGTCACGATCAAAAACCCCGACTGCGAGATCGACAACTATGCATTTGAAGAAAGCACGAATGTAACCATCAAAGGCTATACGGGTTCGACAGCGCAGATAATCGCTGAGGAAAACGGATTCACCTTTGAAGCGATCGGTTCCGGCGGCGTGATCGAGACGTTGCCTAATCCCACAAACTTACGCTGGGACGGCACCACGATCAAGTGGGATCCAATCCCGGGGGTGGAAGGCGTCAGATATAATGTGAAATTCTATGAAGACGATGGCCCGGGCGGCGCGGAACCGTACCATGTCGATTATTATGACCGGACACTGACAGACGGCGAAACAGAATGGAACGAGTTTATCGGCAGGATGGCTTATGCGGATGAATACTATTACGTCACCGTGCAGGCGTCCAAATCTGGATATTATTCCAGTGAAGTTGTCTGGTCACCGGCAGGGCACGGACCGTTCACCAAGAAGGAGGACATTCCGGTAATCGACGGGGACACCCTGACTTTCCATTCCGACGTCACCACTAATATAGAAGGTGTTTATTACCTTTCCACGTACATTTATGTATATGATATGGATGAGAATGCATTGCTAAGCGATTGGAATGACGGGTATTCAGAGACAGCAACCTTTAATCTGCGGAGTTTCTTCAGCGATCAGGGACTGGCATACAGCAAGTACAAGATCAGGGCTGAACTCAATGCTGATTACTACGGCTGGTCGCAGTGGTTGAATTATATGCCGGAGGATGAATATCTCGTCTATGACTACACTGAGATCCCTGAGATCAGCAAAGTCGAGATCACTTTGCCCGATCTCACCTACGGCGCGCCTGCGCATACGCCGGAAGGCGTCGTGATCAAGACATGGTGCGGAGACAAGCAGATCGATGGCATGTATGAGGGGGATTCTTATTGGGACAATTTGTACGAGTATAAGGATACTGCAGAAGACATAGATTGGTCGTATAGCTGGGATAAGATAG
>JAFYJM010000022.1 GCA_017538125.1 Bacillota bacterium | reverse complement strand
GCGACTCTCACATTCAACAAGATCGCTCGTCACCAGTCAAAGATCGTGAACGTACGCGTGGCCTCAGTGAAGTCGCCATGGCTCACCGCATGTAAGGTAGGCGACGTCTATCAGGTGCCTGTCTCTCATGGAGAAGGCAGATTCATGGCACCTAAGGATGTGCTTCAGAAACTCGAGAACAATGGTCAGATCATGACCCAGTACGTCGATCTTGACGGCAATGCCACGAATGATATCCAGTTCAATCCTAACGGTTCTGACATGGCCATCGAAGGACTGATCTCTCCGGGAGGAAGGGTCATCGGCAAGATGGGACACGCTGAGAGGATAGGCTACGGGCTTTATAAGAACGTACCCGGAAACTATGACATGAAGCTCTTTGAGAGCGCTGTCAAGTATTATAAATAAAAAGCATGGGCCGCTCACCGGCGGCCTTTTATTCGGGAAAGAGGAAAAAACATGTTATACAAAGATATCTTGGGCAGCAAAGAGATCGTGGACTACTATGAGATAGGTACTTTGATCCTGGGGAAGCAGGGCTTCATTGATCATTCGCCTGTCCATACCAGATTGGTGGCCGAGAGGGCGGCAAAGATACTGGATACTTTAGGATACCGTGAAAGAGACGTGGAACTGGCTCAGATAGCCGGTTATCTGCACGATATCGGAAACTGCATCAACCGTTCATCACATGCCGAATACGGCGCCATCATAGCCAGCCAGATCCTCAAGGACGCAGATATGGAAATGATGGACAGAGTTCAGGTCGTCTCGTCCATTGCGAATCACGAGGAGACCGAGGAGACGGTTCCCGATCCCATAACTGCCGCAATAATCATTGCTGATAAGACAGACGTCCGCAGGACACGCGTAAGAGAGCGCGACGAAGCAAAGTTCAATGATAATGACTGGGTGAATAAGGCCGCTGTTTCAACAGAACTTAAGTGCGACGCTTCTGCCAGAACTATCAGCCTTACCATAGGCATTGATGAGAGTGTCCTGAGCGTGAGCGATTACATCGAAATGTTCACGGGAAGGGCCAACATGTGCCTGAGGGCTGCAGAGACTCTGAAAGTGACGATGGAGGTATTCATCAACGATCAGAAGGTGCTTTGATATGAAAGCGGATCTCGGGGACATCCTGAATAAAGAAAAGATAATGGTGATCGACGGCTCCATGTCCACTCCGCTTGAGAGGATGGGGGCCGACCTTAACGATGAACTCTGGACTGCAGGTATCTTAAGGGATCAGCCTGAACTCATCAAAAAAGTACATCTGGACTATTTCAGAGCAGGGGCTGACTGCGGCATAACTGCAAGTTATCAGGCGACTATTCCCGGACTGATCAAGAAGGGCCTGACTGAAGCTGAGGCTGAGGATATAATAGCAAGCTCCGTGAGGATCTTCAGAGAAGCCAGAGACGAATGGTGGGAGGCTGAAGGCGGAGCATCAGGACGTGAGTATCCGCTCTGCCTTGGAAGCGTCGGCCCTTACGGCGCGTACCTGGCTGACGGATCGGAGTATCGGGGGAACTACAGTATATCAGACGACGAACTGCGTGTTTTCCATCGCCGCCGCATGGAACTGCTTAAAGATGCCGGAGCCGATATGCTCCTCATAGAGACTATACCGTCCAGGCGCGAAGCGATGATCGCTCAAGACCTTGCGGAGGAGCTGGATATCGATTACTGGATCAGTTTTTCGTGCATGAGCGGTAAGAGTATCTGTGAAGGCGATCTAATAAGAGACTGCGTAACGGAACTCGTCAAAGACCATCCTCACTTGAGGATGATCGGAGTGAACTGTACGGATCCGAGGTTCATAGTGTCGCTGATCGGAGAGATCAAAGCCGGTCTTACTGAAGCCGAAAGAGACATCCCGATCGGTGTTTATCCTAACAGCGGCGAGAAGTACGACCCGCGCACCAAGACCTGGACCAAGGCAGGAGAAGGCCTCGCTTTCGGAGCTTATGCTTACGAATACATGAAGGCAGGCGCTGATGCTGTGGGAGGCTGCTGCACTACGGTAGCGAGCCATATCAGGCAGGTGGCGGAAGCAAGAGACCGATTCCTCAGGGAACGATCGGAATAATTATATTTTGCAAAAAACACCAAACTTGCACTTGCTATTTTATCGTAGTTATATTAATATAATTACGGTACTTTAATACGGTCCGGAGAGGCCGCAAAGGACAGATAAAGAGAGAACGCCCGCAAGGGAAGTTCTGTATGCGTATGTTCACGGCTCTCCAGAGATGGAGAGCCGTTTTTGTAAGATCGTGAGGGAAGAGTCTGATGACAGTAATGCTCAAAAACTCATATAAGGATATGGACAGAGTGAGAGGCTTTGTCTCCCCTGAAGAATTCAAAAAGATCGAAGCCGGTATTTTTGCCGGTAAATATATAGTTGTCCCGTCTTTCATTGATTGCCACGTGCATTTCAGAGAGCCGGGATTTTTTTATAAGGAATCAATACTGACCGGATCCCAGGCGGCTGCACACGGAGGATATTCTACTGTTATGCCGATGCCGAATCTGGATCCGGTTCCGGACAGCAGAGAACATCTCGATCAGGAGCTTGATATCATCAGACGCGACGCAGTGATAAATGTCATACCATATGGCTCCATAACCGTTGGAGAGAGGGGCAAAGAATTGTCCGATATGAAAGCGATGGCTCCTGACGTCTGCGCATTCTCTGACGATGGAGTCGGACTTAATGATCCTGAACTCATGAAGGAAGCGATGCGCCGCGCAAAAGCTCTGGGTAAACTTGTAGTAGCGCATTGTGAAGACCTTGAACTTAGGGCCGGAGGCTACATCCACGACGGAGAATATGCCAAGGCTCACGGTCACAAAGGCATATGCTCTGAATCAGAGTGGAAGCCGATCGAGCGCGATCTGAAACTTGCTGAAGAGACCGGAGCAGGATATCATGTCTGCCACATCTCGACCAAAGAGAGCGTGGAAGTCATCAGAGAAGCCAAGGCAAGGGGAGTGAACGCCACCTGCGAGACAGCGCCTCATTATCTGGTCCTTAATGACATGGATCTAAAAGAGGACGGACGCTTCAAAATGAATCCGCCGATCAGGTCTGAAGAAGACCGGCAGGCTCTCATCGAGGGGCTGAAGGACGGTACGATAGACATGATCGCTACAGACCACGCGCCTCACAGCGCGGAGGAAAAGTCCAGAGGCCTTAAAAACAGCGCGATGGGTATAGTCGGGCTGGAGACTGCCTTCCCGGTGCTATATACCGAGCTTGTGTTAAAAGGCGTGATCGGCCTTGATGAACTGATAGAACTTATGGCGGTTTATCCGAGAAAGCGTTTTGGTCTTGAGCCTTATGACGAGGCGAAGGACTTCGCAGTCTGGGAGCTCGAAGATGAATATGAGATCGACCCTGACAAGTTCCTGACCAAGGGAAGGGCGACGCCGTTTAAAGGATGGAAGGTGCGCGGGAAATGCGTGCTCAACGTAGTGAACGACAAGACAGTCTGGAAGGACGAGATATAATGAAAGAAGTTATTTTTACAATAGGATCGAATGAACTGATCGCAAAGAACACCTATGAAATGGTCCTCAAGGGAGACACCTCGGAGATAACGCGGCCCGGACAGTTCGTTAACATCAAGCTTAAAGGGTTTTTTCTGAGGAGACCTATCTCAGTCTGCCACTGTGAAGAAGACAGGATGGTACTGATCTACAAGGTCGTGGGAGAAGGTACGGAACTCATGGCGGGTCTTGAGCCTGGAACTGAACTCAACGTACTGACAGGCCTTGGAAACGGCTTCGATACGGAGCTTGCAGGCGATTCGCCGGTTCTTATAGGAGGCGGCGTGGGTATCCCACCTATGTACGGCCTCTGTGAGGCTCTGAAAGCCCGTATGAGCGCCGAAAACATCAAAGTAGTATTAGGTTTCAATACTGCTGATGAAGCCTTTTATCTGCGTGAATTCTCTGATCTGGGCGTGGACGTCAGAGTGGCCACACTTGACGGTTCCGTGGGCACTAAGGGCTTCGTTACGGACGTATTGAAGGAACTTGATTATTCGTTCTTCTATACCTGTGGTCCGATGCCTATGTTCAGGGCGATAGAGAAGGTCGCTAAGACCTCCGGACAGTACAGTTTCGAAGAGCGCATGGGCTGCGGATTCGGAGCATGCATGGGCTGCAGCATGACTATGGCGGACGGCTCATACAAGAGAGTCTGCAAGGAAGGCCCGGTATTCAGAAGGGAGGAGATCTTATGGAAATAAGAGATACCCGAGTTGAACTGCTCGGGATAGAACTGGACAATCCGGTAATCCCCGCATCAGGCACCTTCGGATACGGCAAGGAATTCAAAGATCTTTATGACATAAACTGCCTCGGGAGCTTCAGTTTCAAGGGGACGACGCTCGAGCCGAGATTCGGCAATCCGACGCCCAGGATAGCGGAAACTCCTAACGGAATGATCAATGCTGTAGGACTGCAGAATCCGGGAGTGATCGCAGTTAGAGACAAGGAACTCCCCGAAATGAATAGATTCTTCCACAAGCCGGTGATGGCGAATATAAGCGGTTTCGCGATAGAAGAATACGCCAAGACCGTCGAACTCCTCAAAGGGCAGGATCAGATAGGCTGGTTCGAAGTGAATATCAGCTGCCCGAACGTCCACGGAGGCGGCATGGCTTTCGGAACGGACGCAGCTATGGCGCAGAAGGTCACAGAAGCCGTTAAAAAAGTCGCAGACAAGCCGGTCATCATGAAATTATCGCCGAACGTGACGGATATAACTGAGATCGCGAGGGCCTGTGAAGCAGGCGGAGCTGACGGCATAAGCCTGATAAACACTCTGCTTGGTATGCGCATAAACATGCGAACGAAGAAGCCTGTAATAGCCAATGTGATGGGCGGATTCAGCGGTCCTGCGGTATTTCCGGTCGCGTTGAGAATGGTTTACCAGGTATATAATACTGTAAACCTTCCTATAATAGGTATGGGAGGCGTTTCTAATGCCCGCGATGTGATCGAGATGATGCTCGCAGGGGCTACCGCGGTAGGCGTAGGCGCTGCGAATCTCGTTGATCCTTATGCTTCGAAGAGGATCGTCGACGAACTGCCTGATACTATGGAGAAATACGGCATTTCAAGCCTTAAGGATATAATCGGAGCAGCGCACTGAGGCACTGATATTCTTTGCGCAGCACGTGTTTTGGAAAGAAGGAGGTACAGCCTGATGGGACAGGATGTGATCGTGGCCTGTGATTTTGCCACAAAAGAAGAAACACTGAGGTTTCTGGACTATTTCGCTCAGGAAGAGAAGCCTTTCGTCAAGATCGGCATGGAACTATACTACGCTGAGGGGCCGGAGATCGTCAGAGAGATCAAGAGAAGAGGACATAAGATCTTTCTGGATCTAAAACTTCACGACATACCGAATACCGTAGAGAAGGCCATGCGAGTCCTTTCCAAACTCGACGTGGATATGACAAACCTGCACGCCGCAGGTACCGTCAAGATGATGGAAGCGGCTGTCCGCGGGCTTACAAGAGAAGACGGGAGCAGGCCGCTCCTGATCGCGGTCACCCAGCTTACTTCCACAGATCAGGAGAGGATGACCGAAGAGATACTGATAGACAGACCGCTCGAAGAAGTGGTCATTACATACGCGAAGAATGCTGATAAAGCCGGTCTGGACGGAGTGGTATGCTCACCGCTTGAAGCAGGCATAGTCCACGAGGCTGTTGGCGAAGGCTTCATCACCGTGACTCCGGGCGTGCGCTTCGAAGAAAGCGATAAGGGCGACCAGTCCAGGGTCACTACGCCAGCTAGAGCCAAAGAACTGGGTTCAGACTATATCGTAGTAGGCAGACCGATAACGCAGGCTGCGGATCCTTTGGAAGCTTATCGCCGCTGCGTGAGGGACTTCGTTGACGTACAGCCGGAGGAGCACAACAAAGAATTCTGCTTCCCCGAGTTATAATAAAAGGAGGACATAATGGACAAAAAAAGACAGATCGCCGAGGGCCTGCTCTCGATCGGAGCGGTGTTTTTGAGACCTGAAGAACCTTTCACCTGGGCAAGCGGCATCAAGAGCCCGATATACTGTGATAACCGCCTGACGCTTACTGCGCCTGCAGTCAGGACCATGGTCGAGGAAGGACTCAAAGCGAATATCGAAGAGTATTATCCTGAAGTTGAGGTTCTTATGGGAACTTCGACCGCGGGTATCGCGCACGCAGCGATCACAGGGCATATAATGGGACTTCCCATGGGCTATGTCAGAGGATCCGCCAAGGATCACGGCAGGACAAATCAAATAGAAGGAAAGCTTGAGCCGGGCCAGAAGGTCGTAGTCGTAGAAGATCTTATATCAACCGCAGGTTCAGCAATAGATACTGTAAACGTATTAAGGGAGGCAGGCGCTGAAGTGCTCGGCATCGCGAGCATCTTCACTTACGGCATGAAAAAGGGTCTGGATCGTCTTGCTACTAACGACGTCATGAACGTCAGCCTCTGTGATCTTGACACTTTGGTGGAGGTCGCTGCAGAGACCGGATATATCAAAGATGAAGACAGAGTCAGGATACTGAAATTCAGAGATGACCCTTCAGACGAGAGCTGGATGGGCTGAACTGCACAATAGGAATGAGTCAAAAGTGATCCGTCGGGCATAGTGGCCCCTCGGACTGTTAATACATCGAAAGGAAGAAACCATGTCAAAGTCAAGAAACCTTATCAACATCACAGATCTCACAGTTGAAGAGATCGATAAACTCATCGCGACAGCTGATGACATAGTAGCTAACCATGCGGACTATGAAGATATCTGCCGCCATAAGAAACTGGCGACCTTATTCTTTGAGCCGTCTACAAGAACGAGACTGAGCTTTGAGGCTGCTATGCTCGAACTGGGCGGAAGCGTGCTGGGCTTCTCATCAGCTAGCTCCAGCTCCGCAGCAAAGGGCGAAAGCGTATCAGATACCATCATGACAGTAGGCAATTATGTGGACATCATCGCCATGCGCCACCCCAAGGAAGGCGCACCTATCGTGGCTGCCAAGAGGGCTGAAGTGCCAATCATCAATGCAGGTGACGGCGGACACTTCCATCCTACACAGACACTGACGGACCTTCTCACCATCAAGAGGAAGAAGGGCAGACTGAACGATCTGACCATCGGACTTTGCGGAGACCTGAAGTTCGGAAGGACAGTACATTCGCTGATAGAAGCCATGCTGAGATATGAAGGCATCAAGTTCGTTCTCATCTCACCGGAGGAACTGCAGGTGCCCGAATACGTTAAAGAAAAGATGAACTCCGTAGGTGCTGAATGGTATGAGACAGAATCACTTGAAGATGCCATGCCCGAGCTGGATATCCTTTACATGACCAGGATCCAGAGAGAGCGTTTCTTCAACGAAGAGGATTACGTAAGACTCAAAGACAGCTACATCCTCGATCTTGAGAAACTTGAAAACGCGAAAGAAGATCTGACGATCATGCACCCGCTGCCGAGAGTGAACGAGATCTCAGTAGAGGTCGATGACGATCCGAGAGCCTGCTATTTCTTCCAGGCGCTCTGCGGCAAGCACATCAGAATGGCACTCATACTTTTCCTTTTGGGAATAGAGAAATAGAAAGGGAGGAACGACAATGGATATCAGCGGAGTAAAAAACGGTATCGTGATCGATCATATCAAAGCCGGAAAGAGCATGCAGATCTACGATCTCATGGGTCTGGGCAAAATAGATAATACAGTAGCGCTCATCAAGAACGCTTCTTCATCGAAATACGGCAAGAAGGACATCATAAAGATCGACGAGATAATCGATCTTGACTATGACGTACTGGGCTATGTGGATTCAAATATCACAGTTAACATCGTGCGTGACAACCGTCTTGCCAAAAAACTCCACATGGAGCTTCCTGAGAAACTTGTGAACGTAGTTAAATGCAAAAACCCCAGATGCATCACTTCAGTGGAGCAGGAGATAGTTCACGAATTCAGACTGGTAGATAAGGAAAAGAAGATCTACCGCTGCTGCTACTGCGATGCGGAGCACAGGGTGAAATAAGCATGGATATTATTATAAAAAAGCCACCAACAGGCGGCACTATTAGAGCTGTCGGCTCAAAGTCTATAGCTGAACGGCTGATCCTCGCCTGGGCATTATCGCGAACCGAGTGCGGTGTGACCACGTATCTCAGATCGGATGACGTGGCTGCCATGTCGGAATGCGCAAGAGAGATCTTCAGTGCCGTATTTAATAAAAAAACAGAGATAGAGCGTCCTCTTAACGTCAGAGAAAGCGGAGCGACGCTAAGATTCATAATGCCTGTTGTGGTCGCACTTGGACTCAGGGCGGAGATAATAATGGAGGGACGGCTTCCTGAGAGACCTCTGGATCCTCTGATCGAACAGCTGGAACTCCACGGAATAATCTTTGACCGTACAGAACCAGATAGGATTTGTATAGGTGGACAGTTAACAGGCGGCATCTTCGAGATCCCGGGAGACCAGTCATCACAGTTCGTATCAGGCCTTCTGATGGCGCTTCCGCTTATAGCTGACAACAGTGAAGTCAGGGTAACAGGCGAATTGCAGTCTCGTCCTTATGTGGACATGACTCTGGACGTACTTAAGAAGTGCGGTATTATGATTTTCGAAGATGAGCCTGGCAACTTCTATATCCCGGGCTGTCAGGAGTATAGGCTTGAGGGAGAACATGTAGTCGAGGGAGACTGGTCGCTTGCGGCTTTCTGGCTCGTTCTGGGAGCCTGCCTTAAAGACGATGAAAGCATTACGGTGAGCGGTCTTGATCCGGATTCTGTCCAGGGAGACAAAGCTATCATTGACGTACTTAAAGAAATGGGCGCAGATG
Source organism: Bacillota bacterium (assembly GCA_017538125.1). Lineage (GTDB taxonomy): Bacteria > Bacillota > Clostridia > Peptostreptococcales > Anaerovoracaceae > RUG754. Next base: position 3,234 of record JAFYJM010000022.1, on the reverse strand, counting down.
TGAACTGCAAAGATGACCGAGTGACCGTATACGGAGGGAACAGGTTAAACGGCATAATGGTCGATTGCAGGGATATTCCTGATCTTGTACCTCCCATAGTTGTGGCAGCCTGCATAGCGGAGGGCAAGACGACCATCCTTAACGCTGAGCGGCTGAGATTCAAAGAAAGCGACAGGATAAGATCAATCATAAGCGTGCTAAGAGAGCTTGGAGTTCTCGTCGATGAAAGAGCTGACGGATTCGAGATCTTCGGCGGGCAGCCTTTGAAGGGCGGCAGAGTGCCGGCTTTCAGAGACCACAGGATCGTGATGATGGCAGCCTGCCTGAGAGGGCTTTGTCCGGAAGGACCAGAAGGCGATATAATAATAGAAGGCGCTGAAGCGGTGAACAAATCCTATCCGGAGTTCTTCGAGGATCACAGAAGTTTGGGCGGCGAAACGGAGGAATCATAGATGAAGATCTTAGTCATAAACGGATCGAATATCAATATGCTCGGTGTGAGAGAGCCTGAGCTTTATGGAGACAAAAGCCTGAACGACTTATACAACATGATCATCGGCAAGTGCATGGAACTTGACGTAGACGTGGATTTCTATCAGTCGAATCACGAGGGAAATATCGTTGACCGCATACAGCAGGCTTATGGCAGGACAGATGGTATCATCATAAACGGCGGTGCATATTCTCATACGTCCGTGGCCATACTGGACGCTTTGAAGGCCGTCGGGATCCCCGCGGTCGAGGTCCATCTTACGGATACTGACGAAAGAGAAGACTTCAGGAAGTTCTCTTATATATCGCTCTATGCCATGAAGACCGTAAAAGGTAAGGGCTTCGAAGGCTACCTGGAGGCAGTTGAGATACTCACCGCCTATGACCGCGTGCGCCATATGGAAGAAATAATGGACAGGGTGGCTGAAGCCATAGCTAATGGAAGCGGACGCCAAGGTATCGAGGAAGATATCAAGACCCTTGAAAATTATTATGAGACGAAATGGCGGGCGGATTTCGAGATGGATGAAGAGGGCGTATTCCCTAAGGAAATGAAGAGGGGCATACTCTCTGAGGACGGTCTGTATGACATTCTGACAGAAGCATCCCGCAAAGAATGAGGTGACGTTCCGGTAATAACGCACATAAGTCATATATATTTGGAGGAAAGAAATGAAAACGCTGTATCTGGACTGTTCCATGGGAGCCGCGGGTGATATGCTGACAGCAGCACTTCTGGAACTGTTTGAAGATAAAGACAATACACTTGCAAAACTAAATGCTCTGGCGATCCCCGGAGTTGAGTACAGATATGAAAAGATTTCCAGGCAAGGGATTGCCGGCACTCTGATGCATGTCAGGGTGAACGGTGAGGAAGAGGATGAGTGCGAGCATCATCATGACGACCATGAGCATCATCACCATGCTTCAATGGCTGACATCGAAGCCATAATTGATGGTACAAAGGCTTCGGACAAGGTTAAGACTGATGCAAAGAACATATATAAGCTCATCGCCGCTGCTGAGAGCAAGGCTCATGACATGGAAGTAACTGAGATACATTTTCATGAAGTAGGAGCTATGGACGCTGTTGCCGACGTGACTGCCTGCTGCTACCTCATGGAAAAGTTAGGTGCGGAAAGAGTAGTCGCATCCCCCGTACACGTAGGTAAGGGTACGGTCAGGTGCGCGCACGGAGTGCTTCCGGTGCCTGCACCTGCCACAGCCAATATTCTTTTGGGAGTGCCGACGTATTCAGCTGACATCGACAGTGAACTTTGCACGCCTACCGGCGCAGCTGTTCTTAAGTATTTTGTGAATGAATTCAGGGATCAGCCCGTGATGAAAGCTGAAGCAATCGGCTATGGCATGGGCAGGAAAGATTTTCCGAGACTGAATGCGGTACGCGCCATAATCGGAACGGAAGAGGGCAACACGGAACACATAGTGGAACTCAGCCTTAATCTGGATGATATGACACCCGAGAAGATCGGCTTCGCCTGCGACAGATTCTTTGAACTCGGCGCCGTGGAAGTCTATACCACTCCGATCTATATGAAAAAATCCCGCCCGGGAGTGCTTCTGACCGTTATGGTCAAAGAATCCTTAAGAGACTCCATGGTGGAAGCCATATTCAAATACACGACGACTCTTGGTATACGTGAGAACGTCAGCAAGCGCTATGCGCTGAAGCGCGAAGTAGTGCCTGTAGAGACTCCCTTTGGCGAGATCCGCGAGAAACGCTCGTCCGGTTACGGCGTGACCCGCTCCAAATACGAATACGACGACTTGGCGGCCATCGCTCACGGCGAGGGCATATCCATCGACGAAGTCATACGCGCTCTGGAACAGCACGAGGGCACGCATATAGAAAAGGAAGAAGAGGACTTTTGAGCATGGTGAGTGATATGATGCGCGATGGCTCCATGGATAAATTATCCGGAGGAGATCAAGCGGGATTCAAAACGATCGAAGGAGATAGGCTGTACATCCGCGCGACAGACGGACTCGACTGGGCGGTCTTCGCAGAATGGGAGACCAGACCGGAGGTAACGGAGTTCTTTACCATGAATGAGGGGAGGACTTTGAAAGACGTCATAGATGAGATAGAGGGCAGGGCGGACGATCCTACGCAGCTCGACCTCACTATCTGCCTCAGGGAAGACGGACGTATACTCGGTAGGGTATACATATCCAATATCAACAAGCACTATGATTCCATGGATATCACGAGGATATATATAGGAGAGACCGGCATGCGCGGTCATGGGCTGGGAAGAGAAGCCCTGCGTCTGGTGCTCAGATACGGCTTCGACGTGCTCGGGCTTGAGAGGATCACCCTGGATTATATGACTGGTAACGAGCCTGCTCATCAGCTCTATCTCGAGGAAGGTTTCAAAGACGAGGGCTGCATGCGTCACAGCGGCAAGAAGAACGGCAGGTATGTGGATCTAAACCTGATGTCGCTTCTCAGAGAGGAGTATTACGGGCTTAATAAGTGATCCGAGGCGCTTTTGCGAATTAAACCAACAATATATAGTGGTTCTGTAAATAGACAAAAAGAACAAAAAGTATACAAAATATTTTTGATTTACTGTCCAAAATATTATGTCAACACGCTTGAAAAATCAAGGCTTCAGGCGTGTTTTTTGCTTGAAAAAAAGTTGTTGACAGACCCCATCATTGGTAGTATAGTAGTAAACGAGCCACAAGATGTTGTGGTCTGACCCACAACGTTTAAAG
>JAFYJM010000021.1 GCA_017538125.1 Bacillota bacterium | reverse complement strand
TGCTGAATGGAACGATACTGCACGAAGGTGAGATGATAGGACGTGTGAATGATGTCTATGTGCGTCGTCATCAGATACGCGAAACCATTCTGTCGCATATTCAGAAAGAAAGGAACCTCTCTATTTATTTATATACTATCTCATCCGTTTTTCAAAACGGAAATCTCCACTTGAAGGATCCGGTCCATCGTCTTCAGAATATTCCTCCTCACATTCTGCGTCATCATGACAGCGGGGATCCCGATGAAACGGGTTATAGAATTCAACGATGTGGAACCCGCATTTATTGACATAAAAATGAATGTTTCTGGTCTCAAAATAAGGAGTGACCGTTTCCCAGACCTCGACTTCCGGATGCAGTCTTTCTATCTCGCACCAGGCGGCATATCCTATTCCCTTGCTGTGCGCCTCAGGTAAAGTGAACAGCAGGTCCAGCTCGCCTCTTGCGCCATCAGTATGGATGACTGCGCCGCCTGCTTTTTCTCCATCGCAGACGATACGGTATGCCTCGCCCTTATCAATGCTGTCCTCTATCGTTCTGCGGGAAATGATCTCGTCTTCCTCCTCAAACTGATCATTTCTCAGGCCAAATTCTTCCATGGCCCCGTACTTGAATGCCCTCTGATTGTCTTTGATGAATTGCTCCCTGTCATCGTCCTGCAGAGGGATCAGTTGCACTTGTGCTTTTTTCATTGTTTTACCTCCTGTTATGCGCCGGAACAAAAAATCCCGGCGATGCAAAAATACATCTTACCGGGCTCACCCGACACCTTATCTGATAGGCGGCCTGCAGACATCTGTCTGCGATCCCCTGTGCTACGGCACACTATCCTCCGGTGACCAGTTTTATTCTTGATACGCTTGCATTATACGCATATCCCGTATTTAAAACAAGTTTTATTTCTTTTCAATTAACGCGACGACTTCTGTGTGTGCAGCCACCACCAGAACAAATACAATTACACCTTTGCATGCCCCCCCGGAACGAATACAATCTTTCGATATATGCCGAAAGGCGTATTCACTTCGATGCATATTTATTCGTTTCTCACTCTTATTCATCCGCCGGATTGACATGCACCATGATGTGCTTGATCTCCGGAAAAGACTTCTCGACCATATCGTGGACATTTTCGGCTATCTCATGCCCCTCGCTCACCGTCTTGTTTCCATCTACCCTGATTTCAAGATCGACATATACCTTGTTGCCGAACCTGCGGCTCTGCACACTGTCCACACCTTCGACGCCGTCCTGATCCTCGATAAAATCCTTGAGGTTTTTGTCATAATCCTCCCCGCATGACTCATCCATCATGTTCTGGATCGCATCTTTTATTATACTGTATGCTACCTTAATAATGAAAAAACATATGATGACGCTTGCAACGGAATCAAGGACAGGGAACCCCAGCATGGCCCCTCCTATTCCGATCAGCGATCCTATTGATGATAACGCATCAGATCTGTGATGATATGCGTCAGCCATGAATGCAGAAGACTTCAGAATCGCGGCATAGTGTTTGGTGTACCGGAACATGCCTTCTTTTGTTATTATCGAGACGATGGCTGCTACCAGCGCTATGGTACCCGGAGCAGTCAGCGTTTCATAGTGGCCGGACAGTATTATCTGAAGGCCCGTCTTTCCGATCCCGATTCCTGTTGCCAGAAGTATTAGACCAAGCATGACCGATGCGATACATTCAAGTCTTTCATGGCCGTATGGATGCTGTTCATCCGCCGGACGCTTGGCCATGATCGTTCCAAGAAAAGCAATGAACGTGGCAAACACATCGGAAAGCGAATGCACCGCATCAGAAACCATTGCCCCCGATCTTCCGTAGATCCCGGCAAACAGTTTGAACGCTGTAAGAATGACATTCCCCAGCACTCCAACTAATGTGATTCGTCTTATGATCTTTTTTTCTTCCATTATCAGCTCCGGCTTTTCCCGTTATTAACAGATCCGCTGCCCTGATTAAAAATGCATCTGCAGGGCATTTTTACTGTCCCGCAGATGCATTCACATTCGTGTGTTTTTATCTGCTGTCGCGTCCGGCGACCCGGCTGCATGACTGTTCAGTCACCGCCTGCTCAGTTGTACTGTCGGGCTTGCATCCATATGAGATGAAGCGCAGTGCAGAGAGTACTATACGTATATAACAATATTTCTGCGCTATTGTCAAATGACCTCGTATCATAAAAATCATTTAGTTCCATCATTTTACCTCTGAAAACGCAGGCACGGCTCATGGATGTCTTCATCGAAGTCATCGTCTGCCTCCTCTTCTTCAGCTATAGCGAGTGAGATGGCAATGTCCGACGGGTCGATCTGACCGTCTCCGTTCCAGTCAATAAACGGTCCACACATATTTAAGCCTCCACATAGACTGTCAGCGCAACTATGGCGATAGTGATCTCGGTCTCAGGCTTTCCGTTAAGACTGATGCCTCTCGGGTTAGCTCCGCCCTGATGGACTTCCGCCTCAACATTCCACCACTCAAGGTAATCTGTTACAACCTTTGGATCCACTTCCTCAGGATGTGGTGCATAGATGTCTGCTTTGATGAAGGCCTGTGACTTGCGATCAGCAATATTGAATATCTCGCTGATTCCAGCCATGCAGCAGTGATGTACTGCATCTTTCGTCGCTTTGAGAACAGCATTGTTCTGGTCGCCGCCGTGCATATCCACACCCTGTCCGAATTCAATTATCAGCCTTTTCATTGCCATAATTCTTATCTCCTGCAATCTGGAATAATCTTCCCCATTCTTGTTTTATATCTTCGCAGCGTGTAATACAATGAGTATCCCCATTGATAACCCCGCAAGAATCAGCGGCACCATTGCCGCATAAAAGGCTCTCATCTCTTCCATCCTGTAATACGCCACATAAAGTATGACGCTGATGATGAATGCGATAGCAATCACCGTGCACATGAAAGTGAAGCCTCTTCCAGTAAGTCCGCCTCCTGCATTCAGATTGCATATGACTGCGGTCTCGAGCATCGCCCATCCGACTATGAGTATAAGCTCTGTCGTAACGATACGGTTGAAAGCAAAACGTGTGAGCAGAAGCAGGATAGCATATCCGGCGATCCCTGCTGTCAGGATCCAGACGCTTTCTATCTTGGGCGACCTGATTATCGGAACTCTCGTCAGACTCAGTACAACTCCGGCGATACCAAAAGCTGCTGTGCTTAGAAGAATGATCCCATTCGCACCGCCTACACGATTAACGGCTTCTCCCGGTCTGTAGCATCTGTACCACCAGATCATG
>JAFYJM010000020.1 GCA_017538125.1 Bacillota bacterium | reverse complement strand
TTTGCGATGAATGACTTCATTGCGTTCCAAATTCCTTTCTACCTACTGGGTTCGGCCGGGCTTTCCCCGCCGAGCGTTTTCGGTTCTGACTACTGAGTTCCGGACATAGCAATAAGGTCCTGAACCTGGTCGGCATCCTAAAAATAACTTCTAGTCGGACATCTCCGGACGATGCCTAATGCCCGAATCGCACAGTCGTGCTTTTATATTATATTCTCTGAAAATGCAAAATGCAAGAGGTTTTTTGTTATTCTATAAACTCTGTTTTGAGACCGTTTCTCTTGGCGTAGCGAGCCGCATACGAGCCCTTCCTGCATCTCACAATGAGGTCTCCGACTCCCTCGAAAGCAGATTCTCCGATGTAGCCAACGCTCCTAGGTATATTTATGGAGCAAAGCGACTCGCATCCCTTGAATGCATCGTCTCCAATATGTGTGATTCCCGGCTTGAGGCTGACTTCCTTAAGCGCGGTGCAGCCCATAAAAGCTTTGTCTTCGATGACTTTGACAGAGCCCGGGAGTTTGATCGCAGTCAGATTGGGGCACTCCAGGAATGCTTCTTCTCCGATGTTCTTGAGTCCATTCTCGAAGTTTATCTTCTTAAGCCCTTCCCTGGCTCTGAAAGCTCCTGCGCCGATCCTGAACACAGGGAAGCCCTCAAGTCTGGAAGGCACCTTGACCAGTCCTTTGGTGATCTTCGAATTCAGTATCTCGGCCTCACCCAGCTCTGGGATGACGTCGAAATCGATTCCGTCAGCCTTTTTCTTCTCCATACTCTTCTTGTAGTTTGAGAGATTATACGAAAAAGACGTTCCCATGACCTTGTCGACTGAGATAGGAAAATCCAGAAGGAAGATGCCTTTGACCATAAGCAGGTCTCCGCGCTTGATGGTGCCCCTGAGATATTCCGTGACCTCGTCGATGCTCGTCAAATACACGTTAGGCTTGTCGCTTTTTTTGTTGAAGCCCTTGTAGATGTCTTTAGCATTGCCGTATCGTTTGAGCGCCAACTCGTCGTCATCGAACCTCCCGACGAAGATGAATTGGTCGAAAGCAACTTCGGCAAGTCTCTCGCCGAAAGCTTCACTCCTCTCATGAAGGTCAAGACCGAGCTTGTTCTCGCCGCCCAGCAGGGCGATCTTACGGCCACCCTTCTTGAGTTCGAAGTTCTCGCCTATCTTCAACATGGAGAGGATCGATTCCTCTGCCACGTTGTAGCAATCCATATCGACGTACACTCCACCTACGTTCACTAGTTTCTGTCTGACTCCGCCCGTCTCGTATTCCTTAAGATACTCGGCTATATTATCTTCTTCGATGCCAAGACACCTTCCCAGCGCGAATGCTGCGAGAGCGTTGTACACATTATGCTCGCCGTAAATCTCTATGCTGATGGGCGTTGTCTTGCCGGTCTCTTTCTCGAACACATCGAACCTTAGCACCGAGCCGTCTTGTCTGATATTGATGCCTCTGTAATCTACATCCTCGTTCTCAATACCGAACGAGATCACGTCGTGTTTGAACCTGTGTTTCTTAAGATTTTTGTCATCATAATTCACTATGACCTTGCCGTCGTCCGCCAGGAAAAGATCTCCGCTGACCTTATCCTTGAAGAGCCGTTCAAAGCTTCCGTAGGCCTGCATATGATGGTTCAGCACGTTCGTGACTATGAAGTAGTCCGGCCGCATGACGCGGGATGCGTATTTGACAGAGCCCGGATATCCTGCTCCGGTCTCCTGGATGTAGACATCATAATGCTTGTTCTTTTCATTCAGAAGATGTCTGGCGAGCGCATGGATCGTGTTGCTGTTCTTGTAGCTCGAATAGGTCTCGAACTGACCGCCAGCCACGCATGCGCAGAAGTCCTTCGTGGTAGTCTTACCAATGGATCCGGTGATCGTTACCACCTTGCCCTGCTGACGCTCTCTGAGAAGATACATGAATTTGAAAATCTTGCCTCTGAGTCTCGGAACAAGAATTACAGGGAAGTCTTCTTCCTTTAGACCCGCTCCCTTGAACTGCTCCCTGCCCATGATTATGAGCTTAGCTCCGTTTGCTATGGCGATATCGTACTGATCCTTGCTCGTGAAAGTGTGGAAGCCTGCGTCCTCAGCTGCGCGGATCACAAGACATACGTATCCCGGCTTGACATTCTGAGGGCGAAAAGCGATCCTTTGCGGTTCGTCCGCAATATCATCGAACTTCTCAGGGACCTCTTCGCCTAAAGCTGTGAGGATCTCCCTCAGGGTCAGTTTGTTGCCCTTCCTGTCAAGGTTCACGTCTGCCACGTTTCTGTCCTTGCGCATGAAGTATTTACTTAATAAGCTGTTATTGATTCCCATGGTACACCGGTTTCTTTCAATCAACTGATAACCCTTATATTATAGAATACCATATCGCGACTTTATTTTCTATAATTTTATTTGGTAATTATCGCTCCGAAGAGTATAAGCGAGGAACAGATTTGACTTTTATCTGAAGCTGTGTTATCATAGTCGCATGTTTAAGAAATTAACATGCATTATTTTGGGGATCATAATTACAGGGGCGATGATGGTATCGCCCCTCGTTTATTCTCCAGCCTATGCACAAGACGAAGAATCACAACTGAATATCGACGATGCTGAATACTATTATGTGAAGAATTACAAGAGCGGCGACTGCGTGCTCTGCGCGAACGCGTACATGATCATGCGCAAGGCATTCGCGAAAGATTCGCTCTTCTTCAGCTGCATCACCAACAAAAGACTCAGAAAATATGCCTGCACCACCTCGACAGGCAACACGATGAAACACATTTACACCTTCACCTGCGACGGCATAACCTACACGGTGAAATACAAATCGCTGAAGGGCAAGTATGCAGAAAGGAAGGAAAAGATCATTTCGATGCTCAAGAAGCATCCAGAAGGAATCGTCGGACTTGGCAGTTCCAAGTACGGCGTCCACGGCGTCCTTCTCACCAAATATGAAGACGGCGTCTTCTACGCGGCCGACTCAGCGCTCAACTTCGATGAAGTCAACAAGGGCATAGTTCCTTATAAGGAGACGATCATGAAGAGCCTGAAGACCATCAAGCACATATGGTACATCAAGGAGGTCTCCGGGGAGAGCATATCGAACCACGTCAAGGATATGAAGCTTACGGTCAAGGTCAAGCAGGTAGACTCCAGATGGAAGCTCACCTGGAAGGTAAAGGATGATGACACCTCCCTCGACGGCTACAAGGTGACTTATGCGAAGTGCAGTACGATCAAAAACGGCGGCAGTTACAAGCTCCTCAAGACCACGAAGCACAAATATCTCTACGTAGATGACAAGCAGAACGGCAAGTCATACTATTACAAGGTCCGCGGTTATGTCAAAGACAAAAGCGGCAAGCGCGTCTACACCAAGCCTGCCAAGGTGACCATCACGATGTCAAAGCCTGAAGAGAACGGTGAAGACAATAATTGATTTCAAAGAACAAGCCCCGCGTCTAACGCGGGGTTTTCTCATGCAATAAAAAGAGCCCGCCTGCGTGGGCTCTTTTATTAACTTCAGTTCAGTTCGACCATCTGGAACTTCTTCTTGCCCTTCTGGATAAGTAGCTTGCCCTCTTCATCGAAGTTTGCAAGAGTCACCTTCATTTTAGGATCTGTGACTTTCTCGCCCTGGAGGGACAATCCGCCCTGCTCTACAGTCCTGAAGCCCTCAGAAGTGTTCTGGATGAGCTTCAGCTCCTTGAGAAGATTCAGGAGGCCCATGCCCTCTCCTTCGAACTTATCGCGGGACATAGAAGCTGTAGGCACGTTAGCCATGTCGCCCGCTCCGCCGAAGGCTGCGCGGGCTCCGTCAAGCGCTTTCTTAGCCTCTTCCTCGCCGTGTACGAGTTTGGTAACTTCGTATGCGAGGATCTCCTTAGCCTTGTTTATCTCGGCTCCTTCGAGAGCAGAAAGTCTGTTTACCTCGTCCATCGGAAGGAAGGTGAGCATCCTCAGACACTTGTTCACATCGGCATCTGCCACGTTTCTCCAGTACTGGAAGAACTCGTACGGCGTCGTCTTATCAGGTCTGAGCCAGAGAGCGCCCTTCTCGGTCTTGCCCATCTTCTTGCCCTCGGAATTGGTCAGAAGGCTGAATGTCATACCATATACTTCCTTGCCGGTCATCTTTCTTGTGAGATCCACGCCGCCGATGATGTTTGACCACTGGTCGTTTCCGCCGAACTGGATCTTCACACCGAAGTCTCTAGCCATGACCATGAAGTCGTAGCTCTGCATGAGCATGTAGTTAAGTTCGAACATCGTCAGTCCGCCCTCTCTGTCCATCCTCTGTTTGAAGCATTCAGCTCTTAACATGTTGTTAACGTTGAACTGGGAACCGACTTCTCTGATGAAATCGATGTAATTAAGAGGTCTGAGCCAGCGGGCGTTGTTCACCGCCACGGCCTTACCGGGCTCGGGTTCTTTGTTCTCGTGGCCGGGGACGTATACGCCCTCGTTACCCTCGTACTTCCACTCCTCATCAAAATCCAGGAACTGGTCGAAGAGCTTCTTGAACTGCTCACAGTTGTGCTCGATGGTCTCGATATCCATGACTTTTCTCATGGAAGTCTTACCGGAAGGGTCTCCTACCATGCCGGTGCCACCACCGATCAGAACCACCGGGGTGTGACCGAACTTCTGCATGTACATCATGATGATGACCTGCATGAAATGGCCCACGTGAAGGCAGTCCGCCGTCGGGTCGAAACCGATGTAGAATTTTACTTTTTCATTCTGGAGCAGTTCACGGACCTTATCCTCATCCGTGGACTGCTCGATAAAGCCTCTTTCTTTGAGAACGTCGTATACGTTGTCAAATTTGCTAACATTATCAGGTATTAACTTATTGAAATCCATTTTTGCTGTTTCCTTTCAGTTTATCGGAAATGGGAATTACTTCGTTCCGAAAAGTCTGTCGCCCGCGTCGCCCAATCCGGGAACGATGTACGCATGCTCGTTCAGTCTCTCGTCCTCCTGAGCGATGTAGATGTCAACGTCAGGATGAGCTTCCTGAAGAGCCTTGATGCCCTCGGGAGCGGCGATCAGGCACATGAACTTGATATTGGTGCCGCCTCTCTGCTTGATTGAATTGATGGCGTCGACTGCGGAACCGCCTGTAGCCAGCATCGGGTCAACTACGAAGATGACTCTTTTCTCGATGTCGGTAGGCAACTTGCAGTAGTACTCTACCGGAAGGTGGGTCTCAGGATCTCTGTAAAGTCCGATGTGACCTACCTTGGCATTAGGATAGAGCGCAAGCATTCCGTCTACGAAGCCCAGACCTGCTCTCAAAATGGGCACGATAGCGATATCCTCGCCCTTGAGCATATTCTGCTTCGTCTTGCAGATGGGAGTCTCGATCTCGACTTCCTCGAGAGGAAGGTCGCGGGTCGCCTCATAGCCCATGAGGGTCACTACTTCCTTGGCGAGTTCCTTGAATTCCTTGTTATTAGTCTCTTTCTTTCTCATAAGAGTGACTTTGTGCTGGATCAGCGGGTGATCAAATACGAGTAATTTTCCCATTGTTTCTCTCCTTATTAAATCGCTTATTTGCGTTATTGACTTGTATCGTCAGGCTGGTGCCGCAGAGCCGATCTGCCTGGCACGCTGCCTGATCCAGGCTCCTGATTCAGGCGCCTTGTTTACATCTCGTCGAGCATATCCGTCCTTCTCTTGTGGCGGCCTCCGGCGAAGTCCGTGTCCAACCATTCGTCCACGATGGCGAAGGCCAGTTCAGGTTCGGTGGTGCGTCCGCCCAGAGCGAGGATGTTTGCGTTATTGTGCTCTTTGGTGAGGTGAGCCATCTCCACGGAAGTGCAGAGCCCGCAGCGGATACCCTTCACCTTGTTGGCGGCGATGGAAATGCCGATGCCCGTGCCGCAGCAAACGATGCCTAAGTCGGCCTTGCCTGAAGCGACAGTCTCACCGCAAAGCTTGCCGTAGACAGGATAGTCTACGGATTCCTCCGAATATGTGCCAAGGTCCATGACCTCGATATCATCACGCTCTGCGAGATGCTTCTTGATTTCTTCTTTGAGGGCATAACCGCCGTGATCACTGGCTATTGCAATAATCATAGTTCTACCACTTCCTTTCTCATTCAGATCTATTATGTTATACCCAGCGGACTTGAACATCCGGTTCATGACCGAGAAGCCCACGCCGCTCTCTTTGAGCGCGGCCGCCAGTATCACATCCGTTCCTTTTTTGTCGCAGTCTCTCAGCCTCGCAAAAAATTCCCGCGCGGCTTTCTCAGGCTCGTCCGAGCTGTAGTCGATGACCTCCACGGACTTGCCCTGAGAGACCAGCTCTCTGCACCTGGCCTCGATGGCCTCTCTGACCGCATTTATATCGCCGCGGTAGATCGTCATCTCGGCTTTAGGCGCGTAATGTTTGTATTTCATGCCCGGCGACTTCGGCTTGAAATCAGCGTCCGTCACAGGATCTCCTGTGGTCTTTGATATCTCAGGCCTTCTGAGAAGCGCGGGATCGGGCACGACTTTTTTACCGAGGATCTCCGACAGTTTCTCCGCGGTGAGGATGCCCGGTCTTAGGATCATCGGAGTCTCACCCGTCATATCTATAACGGTCGATTCGATGCCCACCTGACAGTCGTCGCCGCAAACTATGGCCTCCACCCTGCCCATGAGATCGTCCATGCAGTGACGGGCGGTAGTCGGACTGGGATGGCCACTGAGGTTAGCGGACGGCGCGGCTATGGGAAGTCCGCATGCCGAGATCAGCGCCCGCGCCGTCTCGGACGATGGCATCCTGACGGCTACCGTGTCCAGGCCGCCTGTGGTCACTCTCGGTATGATGTCCTTCGCAGGGACTACCATAGTGAGAGGCCCCGGCCAACATGCTTCCATGAGCTTCTCCATGTCAGAAGTCATGAGGTCCGTGAGCTTCGCCATATCGTCTTTATGCGATATATGAACGATCATCGGATTGTCCGAAGGCCTGCCCTTGGCTGCGTAAACTTTAGCCACAGCTTCAGGGTCGAGTGCGTTCGCTCCCAGCCCGTAGACCGTCTCCGTCGGGAAGGCCACCAAGCCACCCGACTTAAGGATCTCCGCTGCTTCCTTTATATCATTTTCACTTGTCGTGAGAATCTTAGTTTCCAAAATCCCTCCGCGTACGATCAGAAGTTTTTCATCTTTTCCGCCTGGTCGCTCGTGATAAGAGCGTCGACGATCTCGTCTATATCACCGTCCAGGAAGCTGTCCAGTTTGTAAATGGTCATGTTGATCCTGTGGTCGGTGACCCTGCCCTGCGGGAAGTTGTACGTCCTTATACGCTCAGACCTGTCGCCGGAGCCGACCTGCGAGCGCCTCTCCTGAGAGAGCGCATCGTTCTGCTCCTGGAGCATCTTGTCGTACAGTCTGGCCTTTAGGACGCGAAGCGCCTTCTCTTTGTTCTTGATCTGGGACTTCTCGTCCTGACATGTGACCACCAGGCCTGTAGGTATATGCGTGATCCTGACTGCCGAGTCTGTCGTGTTGACGCACTGTCCGCCATGACCGGACGAGCGGTAAACGTCCACTCTGATGTCGTTAGGATCGATCGTGACCTCAACGTCGTCTACCTCGGGCAGCACCGCGATGGTAGCAGCTGAAGTGTGGATCCTGCCGGATGACTCGGTGTCTGGGACGCGCTGTACGCGGTGAGTCCCGGACTCGTACTTCATCCTGGAGTATGCTCCCTTGCCCTTGATCATGACCTCTGCTTCCTTGATGCCTCCGATGTCAGTCTCGTTTGCGTCTATGACCTCTGCCTTCCAGCCGCGTCTTTCGGCATATCTCAGATACATCCTCAGAAGATCCATGCCGAAGAGCGCAGCCTCGTCGCCTCCGGTGCCAGCCCTGACCTCAAGTATGACGTTCTTGTCATCGTTGGGATCCTTGGGCAGCATGAGGATCTTAAGCTCGTTCTCGATAGCGGGTATCTTATCTTCAAGATCCGCGAGCTCCATCTTGGCGAGCTCTCTCATCTCCTCATCGTCCATCTCGAGCATCTCACGCGCGGTGTCCTGCTCTTCTCTGGCCTTTCTGTACTCTTTGTATTTCAAAGCTACCGGCTCCAGTTCGCCCAGCTCCTTCATGTGCTTCTTCCAGACTGGCTGGTTCGCGATGATGTCCGGATCCGATACCTTGAGCGACAGCTCTTCGTATTTTTCTAAAATGAAGTCTAATTTATCAAACATTACGGCTCCTATAATTCGAAAATATCCATATTTCTCTAAATTAATATATTACCACAAAAAGCGCACCTTGTGAAGAAGAAACATCTCCCGCGCTAAGGTTATTTGCAATAAAAAGCCCCTTGACATGCAAGGGGCTTTGATTATGTGAAAAATTACAGATTGTACTTGTTCTTGAACTTCTCAACACGTCCGCCGCGGTTGACCATCTTGGCAGCACCCGTGAAGAACGGATGGCAAGCTGAGCAAACGTCGAGTCTGAGCTCCGGCTTAGTCGACTTAGTCATAAATGTGTTACCACATGCGCAAGTTACTTTACATTCCACATAGTTTGGATGGATTCCTTCCTTCATGTCAGTTCCTTTCCCGGCAGCAAGTTACTGCCGCAATTCGTAATATCTTTGCAAAAATATCTCGGTCGCAGACTGCGACTCATACAATATATCACAAGAATCCTTGACTTGCAAGGGTTTTTTGAATTTTTTGCTTAATTTGCCTGAGCTATCACGACGCGGTCGTTACCAGAGAGATCCTTGATGACTTTTACATCCCTGAACGCGCCTGTCTGTTCAAGCAGGCCGGGCACGGTCTCTCCCTGATCGTAACCTATCTCAAGGAGAAGATATCCGCTGGGCTTGAGATGTGCCGGCGCTTCCGCGGCAATTATCCTGTAAAAATCCAGTCCGTCCTCGCCACCATCGAGCGCAGCCATCGGCTCATGATCCTTCACCTCGGGCTCGAGTTCTCCGATCTCTGCTGCTGCGATGTACGGCGGGTTCGACACGATCATGCTGAAAGGCGCCTCGCCCTCCAGCCCTTCGAACATGTCAGACCTGATGAGCTTCACCTCGGCCTTGTTGGCTTCCGCGTTCTCCTTGGCGACCTCAAGCGCCTCCTCGCTCACGTCGGTCATCACGACTTCGCAGCCAAAACAGATCTTCTTAAGAGCGATGCCGATGATACCGGAACCAGTGCAAAGATCCAGTATCCTCGCTCCGAGTATAGCTCTCTGAGCGGCCTCTCTAACGAGAAGCTCTGTCTCAAGGCGCGGCGCGAGCACGTCCTTGGTCACTTTGAACCTGAAGCCCATGAACTCCGCCTCGCCTGTGATCTGTTGGAGCGGCACGCGGCTCGCGCGTCTGTCCACGAGTTCGAGATATCTTTTCATAGTCTCCTCAGGGACTTCGCTGTTAAGATACATGATGAGGCCGGATCTGTCCTTGCCGGTCACGAAGCCTATGAGCTCCCGCGCGTCGTTCTCCGCGTCCTGCACATCAGCTGCCCTCAAAAGTTTCTCGCCTAAATTTATCAGTTCTTTTATGGTCATTTCCTTAATCTCCGTACGGAATATTACGTTCAAGCTGCTTTTTAGATTATATCATCCCTCAACTTTCAAGACAATCATTGATTTCAGCGCGGATCTATTCTATTATATTATCAGGCTAACACTAACACGAAACGACAGGTGAATGAAATGACAGACACAAACATCCTCAAAAGAAATGAATCACTCGCAAAGAAGGTCATCAAGGGTCTGAACACCCGCAATATGACCGGATATTACGCCAAAGATAAAGAAGAGGCTCTCAGGCTCGCGCTGGAGCTGATCCCTGAGGGCAGCACAGTCACCATGGGCGGCGCCATGAGCGTCCGCGAGATCGGTCTCTTTAACGTTCTCAAGACAGGCAACTACAACTTCATCGACAGGGACGAATACGAAGACAAGCGCGCGGCCATGCTGCTCGCTTATGATGCGGACGTCTTCCTTTCGAGCACGAACGCCATGACCGAGGACGGAGTCCTCGTGAACATAGACGGCAACTCGAACCGCGTGTCCGCCATCGCTCAGGGTCCGAAAAAGGTCGTCATGATCGTCGGCATGAACAAAGTCTGCCCGGACATCGATTCAGCCATCAAGCGCGCCAGAAACGTGGCGGCGCCGATCAACGCCCAGCGCTTCGGGCTCGACACGCCCTGTGCTCACACAGGCGCTTGTGCCAACTGCACTTCGCCCGACACGATCTGCTGCCAGATACTGATCACGAGATATTCCAGACACGAAGGCAGGATCCATGTGATACTGGTGAACGACTCGCTGGGATATTGATAAGAGATCTCTCCCTCAGATCCAAAAGATGTTAACTGATATAGAAACAGGCGTGGCCATTATGGTCACGCCTGTTATTTTTCATATATATCAGTCTTCCTTAGGACCTTTCGGGTCGACCTTAGGATCGTAGTACTTGACCTCGCCATCGACCGGCTCACCATTAAGATCGCAGATGCCCGCGAAGTACTGCTTGGCTTGCTCGGCCTCCTCTGTCTCCTCAGGTATAACGGCCTTCATGGCAGCTATGGCCACTTCGAGCTGCTCGTTGTTCGGCTCCCTTGTGGTGAGTTTCTGGAGGTAGATGCCAGGTAAACTCAAGAACTCCACGACTTTGTTGCTGGAGCGGCCGGCCCACTTTAGAAGCTCATAAGAGAGCCCTGCGATGAGGGGCAGAGCGAGCAGCCTCAGGCCGACTCTCATCCAGACGTTCGGCCAGCCCATAAATACGTGAACGATGATCGCTATGATCATGACGAACATCAGGAACGACGTCCCGCATCTCGGGTGCAGCGTGTAGAAGGTCTGCGCGTTTTCGGGAGTGAGCTCAAGCCCGTTCTCGAAGCAGTGGATCGTCTTGTGCTCGGCGCCGTGGTACTGGAATACTTTGTTTATATCCTCGAGTTTCGGTATCAGCGCGATGTATCCTATGAAAATGCCGATCCTCACCAGCCCTTCGATTATATTCAGTATGATAACGTTCTCGGTGATCTTTGAGAATACGCCTACCACTGCGGTAGGAAGGAGCATGAACACTCCGATCGAGAATATCAGAGCCAGGACGACCGATAGCCAGAGCAGGATGTCCCAGGCCTTGTCTTTGCCCACCTTCTTTTCTATCCATTGGTCGAATTTATCAGGCTCGGTCTCATCAGGCATGTACTTTTCGAGGATGTCCGCCGAGTACATGAGCACCTGAGTGCCGAAGACGAGGGACGATATGAAGGCGATGACGCCTCGTACCAGCGGGACTTTGCTCCACTTACCGAAGGTCGGCGAAGGCTGGGTCTTCATATGTATCCTTCCGTCCGGAAGCCTGACCGCGATAGCCGTTCTTACCGGCCCGCGCATCATTATCCCTTCCATTATGGCCTGTCCTCCAATCGTCGTCGGGCAGGCGTCTTTCAAGAATATTCTATTCAAATCCATCAGTCAACAAAAACCTTTCTGATTATCTCAATGAAATCCTTATTGTTTCTCGTGTGCGCCAGATTATCGATGATCTCCTCTGTCACCTGAGCTTCGGGCTTATTGGAGAGCGCCCTTCTCATGGCCCAGACCGCCTCGAGTTCCTCCTGGTTCATCAAAAGATCCTCGCGCCTCGTCCCTGACTTGTTCAGGTTCACCGCCGGGAAAATGCGAAGTTCGGAGAGCTTCCTGTCAAGGTGAAGTTCCATGTTGCCCGTGCCTTTGAACTCCTCGAAGATCACGTCGTCCATCCTGGAGCCGGTCTCTACGAGAGCCGTGGCAAGGATCGTGATCGATCCGCCCTCTTCCATATTTCTCGCCGCGCCGAAAAATCTCTTCGGCTTGTGCAGCGCCCCGGGATCAAGTCCTCCGGAGAGAGTCCTGCCGGAGTTCGGCACTACCATATTGTACGCCCTCGCCAGACGAGTAATGCTGTCTAATAATATTACCACATCTTTCTTATGTTCAACCAGACGTTTCGCTCTTTCAAGCACCATTTCAGCCACCTGGACGTGATGTTCAGGGAGTTCGTCGAAGGTCGAGTAGATGACTTCGCCGTCCTTCAAGCTCCTCTTCATGTCCGTGACTTCCTCCGGCCTCTCGTCCACCAGAAGGACGATCAGCTCGGTGTCCGGATAGTTTGTTTCGATGGCATTAGCTATCTTCTTAAGGAGCACGGTCTTGCCTGCCTTAGGAGGAGCCACGATCAGGCCTCTCTGGCCCATACCGATCGGTGCGATAAGGTCGATCAGCCTCGTAGAAAGCTCTTTCTGCGTAGTTTCGAGCTTTATCCTTCTGTTAGGGAAAACAGGCGTCAGATCGTCGAATTTCGGTCTCCTGATGGCTGCACCGGGCTCTTCACCGTTGACAGTGTTCACATAGAGAAGCGCGCCGAAACGTTCGCCTTCGTGAGGAAGGCGGGTGACACAGTTGATCTTGTCGCCTGTCTTGAGATTGAATCTCCTGATCTGCACCGGGGACACGTAGATGTCCTTGTCGGACGTAAGGAAATTGTCGAATCTCAAGAAGCCGAAGCTGTTTTCTTCCTGTATATCGAGGATGCCTTCGACGACTGGGCGTTCTTCCTTCTGCTTCTCACTCTGTTCTCCTGCGGGTACTTGCTGCGCGTCACTCTGCTTGCTTTCCGCCTGCTCGTTTTCTATTATGATGTCTTTGTTATCTTCCATTTTTTGCTCCGCTGTATGACGGCACGAAGGACATAGCTGTTCCTCTGCGCTCGTGCCTATATTCAATTAAATGATCGTCGGGTATCTTGTCAGATTTATTAAGGATCGATGCCGCCACTGGCAGCCGGTTCACAGATCATAAACGTTTAAGATAGAATGACCATACTATTGATCGATACTTCGCTTAACTATATTACTACAAGGGCGGGTTTTTTGCAAGCGTATCAACAATAAAAACGGCGCCCGCCCGGGCGCCTGTGTCATGCTCGTCACCATTCATCCCTGCTATAATCGCGAGGCTTCATCTTCTTTCTGGGACGATCCTTGTCGGTCATGTGGGAGCCGGTCCTGAAGCTGATCTCCTGCCTCGGCTTCGATGCCTTCATCAGGTCGCGGCCTGAAATGGTGCCGACTTCTATCTTTTTCTTGATTCGCTGTTTCATTATCTATATCTCCTTTAGCCCAGCATTTTCGCTATGTCCGGTTCATCTGCCTCCGGGAAAAGTTCCCTCAGGTGCCTGAACAATCTGTCATACGATTCTTCAGGGCTTCTCGAGTACGTCTTCTCATAGAATCCGCTCCCGAAAAACCATTCCGGCGTAGCGTACTCAGCTATGCCCCAGCCGTATTCATGACCGCTACGGTCCGTCATGTATTTAAAGTCATTGACCAGCACGAAGCCCTGCATCTGAAGGCGCGTGATGCTCGTGTCGAAGCCTGTCGAGCCGCCTTTTCGGTAGTTGCCGAGGACTTTAAGGCTCCTCGAAAGCACCGGCTCGTTCGCGGCAATTAGATCATACAGCCGCTTGTCGCCGTAGCTGACCAGTTCGTCCTCTACCATGCCCTCGTAGTCGTAACCATCGCGCCTGTAGTTCGCGAAGTCGCAGAACCACTCCCGGCTGATGAAGACAGCCTTTTTCTCGAAGAATTTGCCATAGGCGCAGCCGAGGTCCTGGATGACCGGGCCTTTCCAGTCCCAGACGCTGAAATCGCCCTCCGTGTACCAGATGGCCGGATCCGCCAGTTCCTCGATGGAGAAGCCTTCGATCCTCCCCTTAAAAAACGGCAGGAAGCCCCAGTCTTCGATCAGTTTCTCGAGATCTTCGATCGTCTTTATGCAGTTAGCAGGTCTGTGATCTTTCATGGTCATTGCTGGCCTCACCACTTCGTCATGTCTATCGTAAGAGGTGTGACCGAGGTCTTCCTCAGAAAGTGCAAAGTATGTATGTCGCTGCCCTCACGGGCGTCTTTGTCGCCGAACTCTGAGTCGAAACGGATCATATAAGGTATGCTCCAGTCGCGTTCGGGTATGGGTTGCGCCTTGTAGTACGGATGTGTCTCGAGGAAGGTGAAGACATAGTCGTCAGGCTCGATCACTGTCTCGGGCACGTTGACGTTCAGGATGTCCGCGCCGCGAGGCATGCCATTCTCCAGGATCTCCCAGAGCCAGTACTCGGTGGCTTTCTCGGCGCTTCTGTAATCAACGCCCGAGAAGTCGTGACAGCGCGCGTCATAGTCCAGTATCTCAAGAGACATGGCAAGCGCAGGCACGCCCATATCTACTGATTCGAGCGCAGCGCCTATGGTGCCGCTTGAAGTGATGGATGAACCGCAGTTAGCGCCGATGTTAACGCCGCTCACGGTGATGTCCGGTCTGCGGCCTTTGAGCTTAGGAGCGATCTCCGCGACTCCGTAGGCAGCGGCATATCCGGGCGATCCGTGCACCGCATACGCCTCTATCGGATATCCGACGCCGATATCTATCTGTACCACGTCGATCACGCCGATATCATCTCTTCTGGGATAGGCGCGGCCCATGGCAGTCTGCTGCTCGCTGGGCGCGGCGATCACAACATCGCCGACCTTTATGGCGCCCCTGGCCGCCGCGGCCAGACCGGGAGAATCTATCCCATCGTCATTTGTTACTAAAATAAGTGGTCTGTATGTCATCATTCTCACTCCTTAAGCAGACTGCATGATCTCTTCGCACATGGCAATTATCTCGGGCGACTCAACGCTCTCCGCCCAACCGTGCAGGGCTTGCACCGTATCGTAGGCGTCCGGCAAGGGCTCATGCTTAGTGAACTGCTTCAGATAGTCTGCCATGCGTTTATCCACGTCTTCGATTGCCGAAATGCCCCTTACAGGGCCTTCGTCAAACAGCCCGTAAATAATGCGACTGACGGCCTGGAACTCCTCTTCGGTGAGTTCGCCCTTCAGCCGACCTGCCACGTTTGCCTTGTTCCAGACGGTCATTGCAGAATACGCGGGCATTACATCGTTATCGACGCCTTCCATGAGCATCCACTCGCGGATCTCGCGGCTCGCGGGTTCCAGCCTCTCGAGAGCATGTATCCTGCCCCAGCCCCTGACTTTTCGGATCAGATCGAAGATCTCGTCATTTCCGTTCAGCCACCTGAGCATGTTCCAGACCGCGAAGATCGTGAACTCGTCGCTCAGGCCAATATCCCTGATCGCTTTTTTCGCATTATCTCCCGGGGCTTCAAAGAACTCCAGCATTGAAAGGCCGTATTTGACCGACTCTCTGTTTTCGGAGTGAATCAGCAGATAAAAGGCAGCTTTATATATCTCCCTGGGAGGCAAAGCATCTTCGTGCTCGATGATATAGTTCTGGAACGCGTCGATCACACTGACCGCCCTGTAGGTCTCGCCCAGCTTCGCGAACTTCTCGTCCGCAGCTTCGAAATCACCCGCGGCCGCAGCGCCTAAAGCATCCGCCATCAGCGCCACACCGGCCTCGTCCATTTCGACAGGCTGCATGTGATAGATTGAGATGCCGTCCTGCGCGCCGTCCGCGAAAGGTATTCCAGAGCCGTCGTCGGCGATCGGCAAAGAGAAATCCTTCGGCAGCCTACCGTCAACTATGTTTTCTCTAATGTATTCAAGTAAAGGTTTAGACATAGAGTCCTCCTTTAAGGTATATATTATCAGATCGTTATATCGCCATGTGCGCGCATAGCGTCCTGCATATCCGGAAGCGCCCCGTGCATAGAACTATTCAGTTGTACGTCAATGAATAGGCGCAGAGGGGTTTACTTGCTTTTTAATCAAATAATTCTGTACTTTATTGATCCTCCAATAAAGACTTAACAATTGAATTATACCATCTTGTCGCTTTACTGACAATCACACAGTATCTGGAGTTTGAACTCATTACTGTATTTTCTTTTTCCTGATATTTTAAAACCCCCTTCATTAGAGTTTTTTGTCTAACGAAAGGGGTTCACTTCAGCAGAAGATGGGCCTTTTTATTATCACTATTCTTTTATCTTCCGATATTCCTCCACCTGATCGTACTTGTCGCTGCTGCCTTTAAATCTGTCCGCTGGGTACTTCTCGCGGTTTTTCTCGATCTTCTCGAGGAGGATCTCCTCCAGGTCGAAGCCCAGTTCGTCAGCCATCATGAGCACATACGAATATACGTCAGCGAGTTCTTCTTTGACGTTTTCCGGTTTGAACTCGTTCGTCCACTGGAAGCACTCGAGCAGCTCGCCGGCTTCGATCACTATAGACTTGGCCAGATTCTCCGGCGTGTGGAACTGCTCCCAGTCTCTCTCGCGATTGAATTCACGGATCTCCTGAAGCGCCATGCTTTCAAACTTCTCCTTGCTCATGCCATATCACCTCGATCCTTCAGTATCTTCGCCAGATCCTGGCAAAGCCTTATAGCCTCAGCCTCGTCTGCTTCATTCGACGCGAAGCACATGATATAAGGCTCCTCGGCGTACACTATGCCCACGTCGTTTTCGATCCCGAGGTCTTCGCCTGTCTTGTGCGCGATCGGCGTATGCCTCATGAAGAAAGGTATCTTATAAGTATTCTGCTGATTCTGCAGTATGGCGCACATTTCCTTCGACGCCTCCTCCGATACCAGCTCGCCCTTATATATCATGCGCAAAAAACTCGCCGCCTCTTCGAGCGAAAACAAATTCTCCAGGCCCTCCGTCTCCGGCCGCTTGTCGAAAAGTTTCCTTTTGAGCACGGTCTTCTCCGCGCCAAGGCTTCGTATATGGCTGTTGATGGTATCCTGCCCCAGCAAGTCTATCAAAACGTTCACTGCAGTATTGTCGCTCACCAATATCATCAGTATTATCAGATCCCTGATAGTCAATTCAGGTCCGGGCCCGAGGAAGTTCAGCACTCCGCTTTCAGGGAACATATCGTCATTGAGGACGCCTTCAAACTTCATGGCAGCATAATCAGGCAAACCGGCTACAGGCATCTTGTCCTCCTCGCGGATGAAGACTTTGCTGTCCAGATCCAATAAGCCATTCTCCGCCTGCTCGAATGCAGCGGACATCACCCAGAGTTTGATCACGCTCGCCGCCTCGAACACGTCATCATCCGTGCCGTGCAGGATCTCAAACTTCTCGCCTGTCGCCAGGTTCTCGTAGTAGAGGCCGATTTTACCACGCGCACTGTTTATTTTTCTTTCCAATAAATCTCTCATCTGAATGTTTTGCGCCATCAGTGGCTGCGGCTTGTCTCGCCGTACATCAAACGTCGTTTCTCACAAAATCTTCCAGAGTCTCGCCTTTCACAGCGACGTAACTCTCATCGCCGCCCCTCAGCATGACCGTCGCAGGGATCGGCAGCTTATTATAGCGCGACGCCATCGCGTAGTGATACGCGCCGGTCGTGCAGACCGCGATCGTATCGTATCTCCCCACGCTCTTGGGAAGCATCACATCTTCCTGGATGATGTCGCCGGACTCGCAGCAGCGGCCGACAATGGAAGCTTTGAGGGTGCAAGGCTCGTTCATCTTATTAGCAGCATAGCAGGTATATGATGAACCATAAAGCGCATATCTCGGGCTGTCCGGCATGCCGCCGTCGATTGAAACATAGTTCTTGTAGCCGGGTATCTTCTTGACTGTCCCGGCTGTGTAGAGCACCATGCCGGCATCAGCCACTATGGACCTGCCGGGCTCCATATGGATCTCCGGCACCTCGATATCTAGTCTCGCGCAGGCGGACCTGACCGCAGCTGCTAACTTACCTACCATCATATCGATATCCGGCTCCGGATCACTTTCTACATATCTGACACCGAAACCTCCGCCTAAGTCAAGTTCGTCCGCCATATAACCGAATCTGGCCTTACAGAAGGCAATGAATTCAAGCATTATGTCTGCAGCTCTGCTGAAAACATCTTCATCGAAGATCTGCGAACCGACGTGGCAGTGAAAGCCTTTAAGTATGATGTGCGGCTGCTCCAGCGTGAACTCTACGATCTCTTCAGCCTGACCGGTCTCGATCGCGGTGCCGAACTTGGAATCCACCCTGCCTGTAGCCACAGCCTCGAAAGTATGAGGATCGATTCCGGGGCTGAGCCTCAGAAGCATCTTCTGACGTATGCCCCTGCGAGCGGCCTCCTTTTCTACAGCCTTTACCTCTTCGACGTTATCAGCCACAAAATAGCCCACGCCATGATCCATGCCGAAAGCTATGTCGCTGTCTGTCTTATTGTTCGAGTGAAAGTATGCTTTCGAAAGGTCAAATCCCGCCTTCACAGCCGTATAGATCTCTCCCGACGATACAACGTCGATGCCCATGCCTTCTTCTGCCATGATCTCATAAAGGCGCTTGAATGAGTTCGCCTTCGAAGCATAAAGCGGTATGGCCCTCTCGTCAAAATACTTGCTGAAAGCGGCCTTGTAGGCCCTGCATTTCTCTCTGATTTTATCCTCGTCCATAAGGTACACGGGCGTGCCGTACTTCTCGGCAAGCTCTACCGTGTCCTGACCAGCGAACAAAAGATGACCATCCTTTGAAACTGTGATATTGTCGCAAATCATGCTATTACCTGTCCTTATAATTGGTCTAGGCCGGCCGGCACGGCCGGCCTCACGCTACTTTATCTCCCACACTATTGTTACTGTGTCTTCCAGATCAATGTCTTCCGGCTCGATATCGAAGCTGTAGCATTCATCTGCCATCGCCATCTTAGCTGCGCCGTAAGTAATGTTTTCTATCGGCCTGGAGTAGATATTGATCTGTCCCCACGAGTAATCCATGCTGAGTATCTCGCCGAGTGCGACTCCTGCCGACTCTGCGAGCGCTGTCGCCTTGACTCTCGAGTCTTTGACCGCATTCTTCAACAGTTCTTCTCTGGCAGGCTCAGGATCAGAGACCGTGTAGTTCACTGAGATCTCCGAATTCACGCCCGACTTGGTCACCGCATAGATCGCCTTGCCTAGCAGTTTATTATCGTTAGCGAACTTGATGTAAAGCGCATGGTGGAATTTGTAACCTACGAAGCGGTTCCTCCAGTTGTTCTTTGAGTCGCAATAACTTTCATACTCCGCCGAGATGTTGAAACTCGTGGTCTTCAAGTCCTTCGGATCGAAGCCTGCTCCAACCAGCGCGTTTCTCAGCGTTTCGGTCTTCTCAGCAGAAGCCGCGACAGCCTTCTCATAATCCTTGAAAGTCTCCTCCAGCCTGATATTCAACTGCATCACGTCGGGCTTGACAGAGATCCTGCCTCTGCCTGTTACTCTTATAGTTCTTTCCATCCTTTTTTCCTCCTTTTGTATCATGATCGAAAGTTTATGTCTGCATCATACCACCTTCGGAGGCACGGTGGTAAACTCTGAAGCGACTTTAGGAACTAAAACTTAAGCTCCATCCAGCCGTCCATATCACTCTAAATCAATATCCCTTATTTATATCTACCGCTCTTTCGGGCATCTCACCCCTGACATAGCGTTTGAAATCTTCTAAGAAAAGTCCTACGATCCGCTCGACCGTGTAAGGCAGGAGCATGTCTCCCGCCACGTGCGGTGTGATAAGCAGATTCGGGCAGTCCCAGACCTCCGAGTCGATGTCCAAGGGCTCCTTGGTGAATACGTCAAGCGCGGCTCTCAGCCGGCCTGCCTTAAGCTCTGCGATGAGCGCGTCTTCTTCTATCGTGCTCCCGCGGCCGACGTTCACGATAAGTGCGCCTTCGGGCAGCAGCCTCAGTCTATCTGCGTCCATCAGGTGTCTTGTCTCAGCTGTTCCGGGGATAGCCATGATCAATATATCGGTCTTCGGCAGGATAGCTTCCAGTTTGTCTGCGCCTATCACCTCGTCGAATGATCCGCTATCATCCATGCCTGAAGTGTTCACGCCTGTTATCCGGGTCGGGCTGAAGGCTCTGAACCGCTTAGCTGTCTCGCGGCCGATATCGCCCGTCCCGATGACCGTGACTCGGCTGTTCTTAATGGATCTTATGGCAAAGCCGCGGTACCATTTTTTGTCCGCGACCTTCTCTTGATATTCGGGCAGACGCCTCAGCATGATCAAAGTAACCATGACGATGTGCTCTGCTATAGTAACTCCATAAGCTCCGGACGAGTTCGAGAGCATCACGCCGCTCTCTCTGAACCGCCTTGAGCCGGTGAAATGATCCACACCTGCAGATGGGCTGCAGATCCATTTTAGTTTCGGTGCATCGAACGCGTATCTCGCGCTGTCCGCGAAGACCACTTCTGCGTCGCGGGCTGCCTCAAGCGCGTCCTTTTCCTTCTCAAAGAACTCCGCCGTCCACCCTGCTTCCGCAGCAGCCTCACGGATCATGTTACGCTGCTCCTCAGTTATGTTCTTGATCGATACTACAAGTTTGCGAGCCATTTAATACTTCCTCCGCTGCCCATATTATAGCATATCATCAGGCTTAGAGCACTATCCTTATCCTCGTGCCTATATCTTGCCTGGATAGGACTTCGAAATGGCCCTGATGCTTGTCCACGATCCACTTCGCTATCGACAGCCCCAGACCGGTACCCTCGAAACTCCTCGCTTTATCTGCGCGGTAGAAGCGTTCGAACATGTGGCGCGCATCAGACTCAGCCATGCCGATGCCGCAGTCCTGTACCTGCAGATACGGATGTCCATCTTCAGTGCCGCAGCTCAGGATGATCTCGTCGCCCTCTTTGGTATATTTTGCGGCATTATCTATTAGGATGCGCACGGCCTGTTTGAGAAGACCCGCGTCCACGTACGCGCTGGGCTCTCCGTCCTCGCGGAATCTGTAGACGTGTTTCTCATCTATCATCACGGATTCTTCATAGGCTTCACGCATGAGATCCGCGAGTTTGGTATCTTCTTTAGTAAGGCGCGTCCTGCCGCTGTCGCCTCTTGCAAGGAAAAGCAGCTGCTCCACGAGGTGATTCATCCTCGCTGTCTCCGTCTGGATAGCGCTTATCGACTCGTTCAGTATCTTCTCGTCGTTCTTGCCCCAGCGCTCAAGCATGTCCGCGTAGCCTCCGATCACGGCGAGCGGTGTCCTGAGTTCGTGTGATGCGTCGTTCACAAATCTCGCCTGCTGCCGGTTCGCTTCTCGTATCCTGGTCAGCAGATTGTTTATCGCAGCTTCTATTCCCAGAAGATCGCTGTCGCCGAGCGAAAGTCTGGAGGATTCGTCCGCGTCCAGATTCGCTATCGCATCCTCGAGCAAATGATACTTGTCCTCTCCGAATTCCAGTCTGGAGAGTTCATCTGCTTTGAGGGCAAGTTCGTTCAGAGGCTCGAGTATTTTGCGCACGCGGGTGCTGTACCTGGGCACAGAGATCAGAAGCATCCAGATCAGCCTTAGGATCAAAAGCGCTGCGAAGATCACGCAGATGATCGTAAACGCTTTGCCTACCGCGATTTCAGCGGTCTCCTCTGGCGTCACGCCCTGATATACGATCCTGTAAAATATCTCCGTCACCTTGCCGCCCAGAGTCCTTTCAGTGAAGAAGCTTCTGTCGGTATTCCATCTTATCTGGCCGAAGACG
This sequence comes from Bacillota bacterium, assembly GCA_017538125.1. Lineage (GTDB taxonomy): Bacteria > Bacillota > Clostridia > Peptostreptococcales > Anaerovoracaceae > RUG754. Next base: position 6,709 of record JAFYJM010000020.1, on the reverse strand, counting down.
CGGTACTCCTGAAGAAGCAGCCAGCCCGCGCAGGACATAACAAAGAGCAGAGCGGTCGAAAGCAGTATCCTGCCTGCCGTCTGCCTCGCATAAGCTGCCTGCAGCCTTCTTGTTATTGAATTCATCCTGCCGCTGCTGTTATTTTCTCCTGATGACATATCCTGCTCCTCTTACGGTCTGTATCATCTTTATGCCATAGACATCATCGATCTTGGAACGAAGATGCCTGATATATACGTCGACGACGTTGGTCTCGCCAATGTAATCGTAGCCGCATACGCGGTCCAGAAGAGTATCCCTCGAGAGCACTATGTCGCAGTTCTCTAGGAGTAGTTTGAGCATGAGAAATTCTCTGTTCGTGAGACTGATATCGTTGCCTTCATAGCTGACTGTCCTGCGTTTATCGTCAAGAACGAGCGCGCCCCATGTGAGCGTGCCGTCCGTTTGACCCGGAGATGCTGCAGTATCCTGCGGTCCATCCGCACCTGCGCTCTCCGGCACGTGGCGGAATTTGAGCGCGACGCGGATCCTCGCGAGCAGCTCTTCTATCGCGAAAGGCTTCGTTATATAGTCGACAGCCCCGGCATCCAAACCCGAGACCTTGTCCATGACGGAATCTCTGGCCGTAAGCAGGATCACCGGAGTCTGCTTCTCATTATGGAGCCTTCTTAATACTTCCAGGCCGTTAAGGCCCGGAAGCATTATATCCAGAAGGATCAGGTCATATTCTTCAGCGAGCGCCATGTCGAGCGCCGTCCGGCCATCGCCGGCTTTATCTGCATCATACCCCTCATGTGTAAGCTCCAGCTCTATGAAGCGTGCGAGCTTTTCTTCGTCTTCGACTATCAGTATCTTTGCAGCCAAAATCTCCTCCCGCTGTATTTACAGCTTATTGTGCTCTTTTGTTTGCATGTGCGCTGGCGCCGGGTGCAGAGCTTTACTTGCCCTTCCCGGCCGGCCCGGCGCCTTATGCTCAGAGTTTATTGTACTCTTCCTTCACCTTTTCAGCAGCGCTTGTCGCTTTACCCATCACGTTGTTTGCGGTGGTCATGTCGGCCTCACCCTTGAATGAGTAACTTACACCGAAGAACAGTGATACGATAACTGCGATGATGGAAATGTGCCATGCGATCACGAAGATCAGGATCACTGCCCAGAGGGGAAGCTTGGCAACCAGGTCGCCGTTCCTCTTGATCAGAAGGAAGTTGCTGGTAACAAAGTCTTTGATCTTCGCTACGCCGGATCTGAACTTCTCTTTTCTCTCTCTGCGCTGCTCTTCCTTATCGTAGCTCTTGCGGTCGTTCTCTACCTGCTGCTCCACCGATACGTACTGAGCCTGCTGCTCATACTTGGTGGAATAGCTGCTCTGCTTGGGAGCCTCCGCCTTGCCCTCTTTTTCGAGGAGGATCATGGCGTCCAGAAGATCTCCCTCAGCCTTCTCTAAAGCTGCCTTAGCGTCTTCATAGCTAACGCCTGCCTTTTCTACTAATTTCTCTACCTTTTCAAAGTTATCCATTTTTCTATTCCTTTCCCGGTCAGAACCGTCTTAAGTTGCTTTTGATGGTTCTATAATAACCGGCAAAGTTTAAAATACAATTTATGAAGGATTAAAAATAGATTAATTATTTAGCTCTTTATCTGAAGTTTTCATTAACATCTTACGGTCCGGGTCATAGCCGTCGGACGTGATGTGGATGATCAGTTCTTCAAGTGACGCGATCATGGCCACGACGCAGACGGTCCAGCAGTAAGGAACCGCGATTGAGGTACGGATCGCATATACTATGCCGAAGACCAAAAGTCCCGTTGCTTTATTTAAATATGTATGCAGCGAAGCAAAACGATGATTTTTTGCCGCAAAAACCGCATAAGCCGCACCTCTTACCGCTAAAATCGCAGCCACCATGATCCAGATCTTCTTGGGGAGCGTCACCCACATCACCGGGAAGATCTTTATCAGGATCAGCGTATAGAAAAGCAGGTCTGCGATGCTGTCCAGCCTGGCGCCGGTCTCGCTGGTGGTGCCGTAATGCCTGGCAATGGCGCCGTCCAGCGCGTCCGAGGCCCCGGTCAGAGTATAGACTACCATGAACAGCGGCTTAAGCGGCTCCATCAGAAGAAGCCACAAGGTGCACACTATTCTGGCAACTGATATTATGTTTGGCAGTTTTTTATTCGCTAACATTATTCTAAATCAATATACTTGCTGAGCCAGTTGACCAGTTCTTCATCGCTCTTTACGGAATCCACGTCTGGATTCATCGTTGCGTAGATCTGTCCGTCCTTGAAGATCACGACGGACGATGTGACAGCTCTGTTGTAATCCAGATTCGAATCATAAAGCGCCCTGTCGTAGCCGGATACCATGTCGCTGGTGTAGAAGTACTGGATGCCTTTTTCGTCCAAAATCTTCACTGCTCCCTCAGTGGCCTGGTACTCCCTGCCCTCACAGTCCTTGGTGTAGATCAGGAGTATGAAGTTCTTTTGTTCAGCTGCCAGTTTGTTAAGGATCTCGGTTCTGACACCGATGGCTTTTTCGACCTCGGCCTGGAGTTCATCGTATTTTTCATTCCAAAGATCCGTGGCCGTATATCCGCCATCTTCATCAACCACGTAATATCCATCTTCCACGGCCTTATCCATATCGCTGTCAAGCTCGTCAAACCATCTCATTATGGCATCGGGATCGTTTTCCTTAAAGGCCGCAGCCTCTTCTGTGAGATCACTCAGCACCACATGCTCGGTATCCGCCCTTTCAGTTACCGTTACCTCGCAGGTTTGTGTAAAGCCGCCGTCATCGGTCTTTGCTGTAAGCGTGGCTGTTCCGGGGTTCACGCCCTTAACGAGGCCGCTCCAGTCCACATATGCTACAGACTCATCGCTTGAGGTCCATTCCACCGTCTGATTGCTCGCTCCGTTAGGCAAAACTACCTGCTTGATCTGGAAGGAAGTGCCCTCCTCAAGTTCAACGTTGGCTGTGCTGGTCCAGAGTCCTTCAACAGCTACTTCAGGCTCATTCTGCCAGTCATCTTCATCCGGTTCCGGAACCGGTGTCAGGCTGCTGAAATCGATGTCATGGTAAGGAACGCTGTCGAAATCGTATGTAGTCTCGCCGTTCTCTTCCTTCTTGACTTCAATGTTGTGCTCGCCCTGATAGAACCAGTAGCCGCCCACATTGTAGAGCTTTTCAGGATCCCAGCCCAGGGAGATCAGCATCTGCTTGGTCATTCCGGCGTATCCGCCGCCACCGCACATTAAAAAGATCACCTTATCCTTCGGGAAAAGCTCCTCCAGAATGCTCATGGACTCTTCGTAATTCGCCGTGTATCTCCAGCCTTCGTCGGTAAAAAGCGTATCGCCAGTGTATGTCTCACCCACCGCGTTCGGAAGTCCGCTGACATTCACGAGGTAGGGCAAAGGAACCACTTCAAAACCCTCGATATATCCTGACAGGAAGCGGTCTCCGCCCAGATTCTCGTACTGAGCCGGATCTTCCAGCATCCTCATGTCTCTGTAGACCACGTCTTCCCTTCCCAGGAACTGGTCGATTGTAGCCTCGTTGATGTTCTTATCGATTAGGAATTCTCCCCTGGCACCGCCGGTGATCTCCGGAGCGGTCAGTTCTGTGACCTCCGGTGTGTCCGGCGTGTCACCGCCCTGCTCGCCACCGCAGCCACTGAGGCCCAACGTCATGACCATGGCAAATATCACGCAAATAACTAAAAGCCTTGTTGTTTTCATAATAATCTCTCCTCCTTGACAAGAGTTTTTTAACTGACACATATTACATTTGGTAGATGTTTGTTTGCTAACATGTTTATCCTTTTTACTATAACTAATAAAATATTATATCATATTGGTTTTGTTTTTTTCAATATTTGTTATGAAGTTGCATTGACTGCATAGAAAATAGGTTTTACAATAAAGATAAGATATCATTTCATTAATTAGACGATGTTAAGCACAGCAGAAAAGAGGTAAAACATATGGCACTTTTCGGAAAGAAAAAAGAAGAAGAGAAAAAAGCACAGGCAGCAGCCGAAGCGAAGGCAGCAGCTGAAGCAAAGATAGCCGAGATCAAGGCCAAAGCGGCCGAGTCGAAGGCAGCGGCCGAAGCCAAGGCGGCAGCTGAAGAAAAGATCGCTGAGATAAAGGCGAAATTCGCCGAGACCAAGGCAGCCGACGTGCAGACGGCAGTCGCAGCAAAGGCAGCCGGCATCGAGGCGAGAGCAGCCGAGCTGAAGGCTAAGGCAGAGGAAGAAGCCAAAGCGGCAGCTGAAGCAGTTGCAGCAGCAGAAGCGAAGGCAGCTGAAGCAGTTGCAGCAGCCGGAGTCGAAGCTAAGGCAGCAGTCGAAACGAAAGCCGCAGAGGTGAAAGCAGAAGTCAAAGAGAAAGCTACCGAAGCTAAGGCAGCAGTCGAAACGAAAGCCGCAGAGGTGAAAGCAGAAGTCAAAGAGAAAGCTACCGAAGCGAAAGCCGCAGTTGAAACTAAAGTTGCTCCGGCGGATGCAAAATCCAAATACATCCTCAACGTTGACGGCGTTTGGGGCAAGATGACTACACTCACCACCCAGCACATCCTCGGCGTCAAAGAGGACGGTATCCTCGGGCCTGTCACCACCAAAGCCATCCAGGCCAAAGTCGGCGCAGTCGCAGACGGCGAGTGGGGTCCGAACACCACCAAGGCTCTTCAGAAGTTCCTCGGCGTGACCGTAGACGGCATCAAGGGACCTGAGACCATTAAAGCCTGGCAGACCTGGTGCAACAAGCATCTGTAAAGAAATGATGATCAATGAACAAAGCCCCGCGCTTAGGCGCGGGGCTTTTCATATAAGATTTATTCTCTCGAGCAACCTTTCATCATTTCGAATCAGTTGTCCCATCTGGTGTAGCCATTCTTCATTTTTTTGCTCGCGTTCAGCAGGACTTCGTTGAGACATTTAGTAGTTTCGGCTTTGGTCATAGATACGATCTTTTCATTCGCCTCTTCAAACAGATCGAACTTACCTGCTTCAGTCATCTTCCTGTCGTACTCCAGAATTATCCCGCGGCCGCGCGATGCGATCGCGTTTTTGTATCTCAGGATCGTCAGCGCAGAAGCTCCGAAACTGTGATCAGCTAGAGCGTTGATCAGCCGGCTTGCCCAATAAAGATTCTCTGTGCTCGTGTCTGTAGTCACGTCAGACATATATCCAGGCACCTTTGATACATTCGTATAGAGCGGCACGAAAGCGCTGTAGGCCGTTGACGCGAAGCTCACCCACTGTACGGCCTGAAGCTCCTCAGGCAGGTATCCCCTGATCTGGCAGATGCCGGTGCAGCCGGTCCTGTTGATTCCGATTGGCCTGTATATACCGGGCTTTTCGGCAAATTGGGCGAATGGATCGTATGGCGTGTCCTCATAGTGGGAAGACAGCAGATCAGCTACATCTTCAGCAGCCAGCTTCCTCTCCGGTACGAAGCTCCATGGAATATTGTCGCTCGTGGGAGTAAGATCCGCATTTTCTCCGTCCCATTTATACTTTGTCGGACAGAGCGTCCTGCCCATGTACCAAGCTCTAGGCGTATTATACACGTGATCGTGTGAAGACCTCGAACCGAAAGCGTTTCTGGGATTAAACACACTGTCCTGCCCTAGATCCAGGAAATTATCGTTAATGAATTCCCTTAGATCCGCAGAGCAGAGGTTTTCCTTCTGCTCTCCGAAAGCATCTTCCATGTCGAATCTGTCCATACCGAACTGATTCGGCATTATTACGACTTCTTCGTCTTTGACGCGTCTCGCGATCCAGTGATGGCCGCCTATAGTCTCGAACCACCAGCACTCGTCCTTATCATTGAAAGCGATGCCGTTCATCTCATAGGTGCCGTACTTTTCGAGAAGCGCGCCAAGCCTGAGGACGCCCTCCCTGGCTGTTCTGATATATGGAAGCACCAGGACAACCATATCCTCTTCACCGATGCCGCAGGGTATCTCATTGCCGTCGGAGTCTTTCTCTCCCGTGTATTTCAGCAAAGGATCCACAGCCTGGACCCGTGGGTTGGTGGATGTGGTCTCTGTGGCCGTCATGCCAACGTTCGCCTCGTTGATGCCGGTCGCTGCCCAAATACCGGTCTCCGGATCAGCGTTGGGGCAAGCCGTGTATCTCATCGGCTCGTCCGGCAGATCTATCGTGAGATGCCCGCCGACGCTCTTGTACTTACGAGGCTGATCCTCCGGATTCATGACTACCATCTTCTTCGGTTCGAACATGAAGTCCTCGGTCCTCGCGATCATGGTTGATCCGTCATTCGTCGCTTTCTTTCCTAACAAAACAGTAGTGCAGGACATATTTCTCCTCCTTTATTTATCGATCACTTATGATCTTTATATACACTTTGCGATATCTCGGCCCGTCGTATTCGCAGAAATAGATTCCCTGCCATGTGCCGAGCAACAGCTTTCCCTTGTCGATTATTATCTGTTCCGAGAAGCCGATCATACTGGATTTAAGGTGGGCCGCGGAATTCCCTTCCATATGATGATATCCGTCTTCCCAGGGCACGATCTTATTGATCTCTGTGGTGAAGTCTCTGACCACGTCGGGATCCGCGTTCTCATTGATCGTGACCGCAGCGGTAGTGTGAGGGATGAATACCGTGCATATGCCGCTTTCCACGCCGCTATCAGTCACAGCCTTCTGGACCATGTCTGTTATATCCAGCATCT
>JAFYJM010000019.1 GCA_017538125.1 Bacillota bacterium | reverse complement strand
GCTACGAACTCACCGAGACCGTATCTCATGTACAGAGTCTTGGTGATAGCTGCTGTTAAAGTGGTCTTACCATGGTCTACGTGGCCGATGGTACCAATGTTGATGTGCGGTTTGGTTCTCTCGAACTTTTGCTTTGCCATTTTGGGTTCCTCCTATAATAACGTTATTTTTTGGAAGTAAGATACGGGCGTCCCCGCATCTCACGCGGTTAAATTCGCACGCATAGTTATTATACTACTTTTCGCCATAAAAAGCAAAGCTTTTTTACACGAAAAAAGAGGGCAACCTCGGCGGTTTCCCTCTTCGTTGGAGCTGTTGAGCAGACTTGAACTGCCGAACCTCTTCCTTACCAAGGAAGCGCTCTACCGACTGAGCTACAACAGCATAGTTCATCTGAACATTCGTATTATATAGCATAAACGGACATAAAGTCAAGATGTTTTTATCACTTGCTACATTTCAAGGAAATTGAGGATCTTCTTGCGGATGCGCTGGAGCGCATTATCTATGGTCTTGGGCGATTTGCCCAGAGCCTTGGCGATCTCGTTATAGTCCTTGCCCTGGAGCTTCTCCTTGAGGACCGTCAGTTCCAGTGGGCTCAGCGTCTCCTTCTCGAAAGTTCTGAGGCGCGAGAGCGTGTCTTCGTAGATGACCTTTTCCTCGGGCTCGTCCACGATGGATGCCCTGATGATGTCTCCTAAAGTGAGCGCATCCTGCTCGTCTCCCAGCTTGTTGTCAAGGGAGACCGCGTCGTTCAGCGGATGGTTCTTCTCCTGATCCGCCTTCCTGATCGCCTTGATGATCTGGTTGTTGATGCACTTGCCTGCGAAGGTCTTGAAGCCTGCCTCTCTATCGAGGTCGTAGCTCCTGATCGCCTTGACCAGACCTATCATACCCTCCTGGACCACGTCTTCAGGCTCAGCGCCGACCATGTAATAAGCCTTCGCCTTCATGCGAACCAGACCCTTATACTTATCAATAAGGATCTCCTCCGCGGTGTCGCTGCCCTCCCGGGCCATCATCACCAGCTGTTCATCTGTAAGGATCAAAAGGTTTTCAATACTCATGGTCACTCGCTTCAGATCAGATCTTTTTGCAGTCTCTCTGTTTTCTTATCTCGTAAATAATTACCGCTGCAGCGTTCGAGGCATTTAGCGAATTGATCTTTCCTACCATCGGCATGGATACAACGAAGTCACACTTATCCTTTACGAGACGGCTCACTCCGAAGCCTTCGGAGCCTATGACCACCGCGATGCTTCCGGACACGTCGCTTCTATAGTACTCCGTGCCACCCATGTCGCAGGCGGCCACCCAGACTCCGCGGTCCTTAAGCTTATCGATGGTCTGTGCTATGTTCGTCACCTTAGCGACGGGCATGTATTCGATGGCGCCCGCGGAAGCCTTGGCTACGGTTTCCGTCAGGCCGGACGAATGCCTCTTGGGAATGATGATGCCGTGGGCGCCGGCGCACTCTGCAGTACGCATGATGGCTCCCAGATTATGCGGATCCTCTATTCCGTCCAAAATGATGATAAAAGGATCTTCGCCCCTCTCTTCAGCTCTCTTCAGGATCTCCTCCACGCTCGAATAGGTGTACGGGCTCACGTATGCCAGGACTCCCTGATGGGCCTGTCCTCCTGCTACGCGGTCGATGGCTGCCTTCTCCACGAAGATCACAGGTACTCCCTGTTCCTTCGCCATGGCGAGGATCTTTTTCATCGAGCCCTCTCTGGACGCCACCAGAAGCTTGTCCACTTCCCTGCCGGATCTGAGCGCTTCAGTCACAGGATTTCTACCTATTATTATGTTCTGTTCTGGTTTTCTGTTATCGGACTTTGCCATTATTTGTCAACGCGCTTTCTTCTGTACTCAAAAAACTGATATCTCAGGCCTTTTTCTTCCATCTCCTCGGAGCTCCATACTACCTTGAAGTTCGGATTCTGATCGACGTCCCTTATGAAAGTATCAGCAAAAAACTCTTCATAGACCTTCGTCACGTAGAGCCTGTCGCACATATCCATCATCTCGTTATATACCGAAGCGCCTCCGATGATCATGATGTCTTCGGTAGCATAGTTATTCAGTTCCTCCAGGAGCTCTTCCATGTCGTGGACCACGATAACGCCTTCCTTCTCGAAGTCGGCTCTGTGCGTGAGAACGATATTCGTCCTGTCCTTGAGAGGCTCTCCCTTCGGAAGGCTCTCCAGGGTGGATCTTCCCATGACGACCACCTTACCAAGCGTACGCTCCTTGAAGTGCTTCATATCCTCCTTAAGGTGGCAGAGCAGCTGCCCGTCCTTGCCTATGCCCCAGTTTTTGTCTACGCAGACTATGAGGTTCATTCTTTTGCTCCTTTCACTATACCGCGATCGGTATGTTTTCGATCTGTTCACCGTACTGATATCCCTCTACGTGGATATTGTCCGTGGTGAATTCATAAAAATCCGTGATGTCCGGATCGAGCCAGACTTTCGGTGCCGGATACTGAGGCCTGGATATTAGCTCTTTCACCGCCTCTACGTGCCTGTTGTAAATGTGGGCGTCGGAGATCACGTGCACCAGTTCTCCCGGTTTGAGTCCGCTCACCTGAGCTAACATCATCAGAAGGATTGCATACTGCACGACGTTCCAGTTGTTCGCCGCCAATATATCCTGGGATCTCTGGTTGAGTATCGCGTTCAGCTTGTCGCCTGTCACGTTGAAAGTCATCGAATAAGCGCAGGGCTCCAGGTTCATCTCGCTGAGATCTTCGAAATTATATATATTGGTCATTATGCGCCTGGACTGCGGCTGGTTCTTCAGCTGCCAGAGCACATTGTCCACCTGGTCCATCATTCCCTGGGCGAACTGATATTTCTTTTGCATCTGGTAGCCGTAGGCCTTGCCGATCGATCCGTCCTCGTCCGCCCACTCATCCCAGATATGCGGTTTGAGATCGTGGATGTTGTTTGACTTCCTCTGCCAGATCCAGAGGACCTCGTCCATGGCGGATTTGATGGCCGTGCGTCTTAAAGTCAGGGCCGGGAATTCCTCCTGGAGGTCATAGCGGTTCACCACCCCGAAAGTTTTGATAGTATAGGCCGGGGAGCCGTCCTCCCAGCGGGCGCGGACATTGGCGCCCTCAGTGCTATAACCTTCTGTCAGGATCTTCTGACACATATTGACAAACAACACGTCTGCTTTACTCATGATAAACTCCTCTTAGTATTAATTGCAGGGTCGCCGATATGGTCTGCATCTGACCGCTCGCGCTTTGTCCTCGCGCAGCGGTGCTAGAACTCCATCCTCATCCGCAGCAGTGCTTATAAGCATAAAGGCTTCTATGCACTGCTGCGGATAAGGCTGATCGCTAAGTACCGGCGCTGTGGAAGTCAGCTGCAGGCCATATCGGCGACCCTGCAGTTGACATTAAAAGCAGTTTTATTATGCGAAAAGGCTGTCGATGCTTTGCCCGATGACCTCAGATATCTGATCCATCAGGTGCTGCATCCTCCTCTTGCTGTCTTCGATCTGGGCTAGGTTCTCGTCGGTCGCCCCGAACTTCTTAGCCTTCTCGATGATATATTCGAAGCGCTCGTCTATGCCCACGTACTCGTTCTCCTTGACCAGCCTGTCACCGAGCCATATCATATCAAGCTCCGACACCTCGCTTATGTCATGATATCCGGTGCCGGTCATATGCGCTCTCACGATAACGCTCTCCTCGGGATACCCCATCTCAGCAAGCTTGTCGGCTATGACGTCCCAGTGTCTCGCCTTCGTTCTGGCCGCATCATGCACGAGCCCCGCCCCTCTGATCACGGCGAGGTCGAGGTTCGATCCGTGATCGTTAAGCGCCTGAGCAATCTTAAGGGCTGTATCGGCCACTGCCCTGCAGTGACCTATCACGTTGGGCGGAGACTGAAACTCTTCATATATCATATTCACTTCTTCATCTGTTAAATGCTTTCTCATCTTAACTTTCGATGATTTCGAAGGATCTTAAGATCAGATCCTCCAGTCTGTCGTTTTTTTCATTAAGATACAGCCAACCGATCAGAGCTTCGAAGGCTGTGGCCAGTTTATCGGTTATTATGTCCGAGCCTTTTCTGGAGGCTTTTGTCCGTTTGGACGAAGACGCTTTATGGTTTCTGGCCCGCTTCACAAGGGTCAGCTCATCCTCAGTGAGTTCACCTTCCATGAGAACTTTCACTGCCTTGGCCTGACCTTCTGCGGACACATATCTCACAGCCATCTTGTGAAGGTTGTCCGCATGAGTCTCTCCGGACGCCATGACTCTCTCCCTGACGTAGACCTCGTAGACCGAGTCTCCCAGAAAGGCAAGAGCTGTTGTGTTATGATTCACTGTTCCCGGCATTCTTATACTCCTTGTACTCTCCTATGGTGAAGAAGATCAAGCCCGTCCAAATGATGGCAAAGGCGATGAGCTGCACCGGAGCGAAATCCTCTTTAAAGTAAAATATGCTTATGATAAGCGCTATCGTGGGAGAAATGTATTCCGTAAGTCCCAGGATGAACATATTGGTCTTGTTGGCCGCATTGGCGAAGAGCATCAAAGGAAGCGCAGTGAGGAAGCCGCAAAGAAGCAGCAGCACGTACTTGCCCGGCTCTCCGACAGCCAATGCTCCGGTACCGTTTATCTCCAGATAAAATATTATCACCAAGGCGATAGGCGCCAGAAATACGGTCTCATAAAGGAGCGACAGCGTGGGAGGCATCTGAAGGCCTCTCTTGATGGCGGCATATATCGAAAAGCTTATGGAAACCCCAAGAGCGATGGTGGGTATCTGTCTGAAATAGATGATGACCGCCAGAACGCCGATAGCGCCCATGATAAGGGCGAAAGCCTTGTACTTGTTAGCCTTTTCCTTAAAAATGAACATGCCGAAAAGACATACCACCAGAGGCTCCATATAATAACCTATGCTGGTCTGGATGACCCTTCCGGAATTGACGGCATAGATATATATGGACCAGTTGATGGTGATCACAAGGCCGGCGATTATCAGTCTTATGAGCTGACTCCTGTTCTTAAGCGGAGCCAGTATCTCTTCCTTAGTGTGGACCTTAAGGGCCACGCCAAGACATACCAGTGCCACCAGAAACACACGGTAATATATTATCGTGATCGAATCTATCGGTATGAGCCACTGCCAGTAGATGGGAAGCATGCCCCAGAGACAGTTGCACAATAAGACTGAGATCACGCCCTGCCTGTATTCTTTTTTGCTGTCGACGGTCTCCATTTAAATATTTATGATCAGTCTTTAATGATCTCTGCTCCCTGCGGTGTATCCATTATCGTGTATCCCAAAGCCTTGACCTGGTCCCTCAGGGCGTCCGCCTTAGCGAAGTCTTTCGCCTTCTTGGCGGCTGCTCTCTCTTCGACCATAGCGACGATCTCATCGGGGATGCCTGCGTATCTGTTGGCCTCGCGCTCGGCCTGCTCAGCTTTGAGTTTCAAGGCGGCTTTCTTAAGATCGAGACTCAGTACGTAGTCGAAATGCTCTAAGAGGCTCAGCTTGGTAGCGTCGTTCGTGTCTGCCTTTAATACATCGTATAATACCGATACGGCATTGGCCGTATTGAGGTCGATAGCAAGGTTCTTTACGAACTTGTCATTGAGCTTGTCGAAGGTCTCCTGATCGATCTTCGACTTGTCCTCGAAGTCGAGCTGGGCGATCTTCTGAACGAGCTTCTCGTACTGTTGCGCTGCGTTGTCGAGAGCCTCGAAACTGAAGACGAGATTCTTACGATAGTGTGACTGTAGGCAGAAAAGTCTGTAGACCAGAGGGTCATAGCCTTTATCCTCAAGAAGAGATACAGTGAGGAATTCGCCCTTGGACTTGGACATCTTGCCGGTCTCGTCGTTCAGATGAGCCACGTGGAACCACTGGGTGCACCAGCTGTGTCCGAGGTATGCCTCCGACTGAGCGATCTCGTTCGTGTGATGAGGGAACATATTGTCCACTCCGCCGCAATGTATGTCGCAGTACTCTCCGAGATGCTTGATCGAAATGCAGGAGCACTCGATATGCCAGCCCGGATAGCCCATCTCGTCAAAGAACGGCGACTCCCACTTGAGCGCCTGGTCCTCGAACTTGGACTGGGTGAACCAGAGAACGAAGTCTGCCTTGTTCCTCTTGTTCTCATCCTCTTCAACGCCTTCTCTCACGCCGACTTCAAGAGCGTCCTCTTCATGCTCTCCGAAGACGTAATACTTATCCAGTTTAGAGGTGTCGAAGTAGACGTTTCCTCCTGCCTTGTAGGCATAACCCTTGTCGAGAAGCACGCTCACCATATTGATGTACTCCGGGATCAGGTTAGTCGCTGGTTCAACGACGTCAGGAGTCTTGATGTTCAGCTTTGCGCAGTCTGAGAAGAAGGCATCCGTATAAAACTTCGCGATCTCCATAACGGTCTTATGCTCGCGCTTAGCGCCCTTGATCATCTTGTCCTCGCCCTCGTCTGCGTCTGACGTCAGGTGGCCTACGTCGGTCACATTCATGACACGTTTCACGTCATAGCCCGCATATCTCAGAAACTTCTCGAGCACGTCTTCCATAACGTATGATCTAAGATTCCCGATGTGAGCATAGTGGTATACTGTAGGTCCGCAGGTGTACATGCCCAGCTTGCCCGGTTCGTGGGTGGTGAGCAGGTCTTTTTTTCTGGTGTAGCTGTTATACAGTCTGATCTGTGGTATCTCTTTCATGATTATTCCTCTTCATAAACGGTTATTGTCTTGATCACCTGTGGATAAAGCGGTTTATCGTACCAGTCTCTTCTGGTCCTTACGATCTCGTCCGCCGTCTCCATGCCTTCAGTTACTTTGCCGAAGGAGGCGTACTGTCCGTCAAGGTGAGGCGCATCCTCTACCATGACGAAGAACTGCGAACCGGCTGAATCCGGATCGTTGGCTCTGGCCATGGAGAGCACTCCTCTGGTATGCTTCAGGTCGTTTCTGAAGCCATTCGAGGTGAATTCGCCCTTGATCGTATAACCGGGGCCGCCGGTACCGTTTCCTCTGGGACAACCGCCCTGGATCATGAATCCGGGGATCACTCTGTGGAACACCAGCCCGTCATAGAAGCCTTCGTTGGCCAGTTTCTCAAAATTATCAACGGTCACAGGCGCGATCTCAGGGTAAAGCTCGCCCTTCATCACACCGCTGTTTTCCATTTCGATGGTAAATTTCTTCATTATATTATCCTCCTACGAAAAGATGAAAGCGCCCAGGACGCCCATCCCGATTATCAATTGAATAGCTCCGAGTTTTTTGGTGTAGACCAGCACGGCTGCGATGAGAGCCATTATGCAGGCTATCGGATCGACCGCGCCGAGTACTTCGCCAAGTCCTGTGAGAGCGCTCACGTCCGCGTTGAAGATAGCTCCGCTCGCGATGTAGACCACGCCGGATGCGATCATTCCCACGGTCACCGGCCTGATCCCTGCGAACGCCCCTTCAACGAGAGGATGCTCCCTGTGTTTTTTGAGGAAGCTCGTCGTGAGGAGCACCAGAAGGAAGGACGGAAGCACCACGCCCAGTGTCGCGACAAGCGAACCCAGCACGCCTCCCACCTTATAGCCCACAAAGGTCGCAGCATTGATGGCTATCGGTCCCGGAGTTGCCTGCGATATCCCGAAAAGATCGGCGAAGTCCTCCTGCGATATGTAGATGAACTTGCTCACGCCCTGGTATATCAGGGGAAGGATGGCCATGCCTCCGCCGAAGCCGACGAAGCCGATCTTCATGAACGTAAGAAATAGTTTCAGATACTTCATGAGCCTGCCCTCCTTACTTTAAGGACGGAATAGCCTATGCCGAGAAGCAGGCCTCCGAGTATCACCCATACCGCATCCACGCCGAGGACGGCGATCAGAAAGAACGCTATAAGGAACAGCAGGATGCTGAACGCGCTGTCCGGCCTACTTCCTTTGACCTTATCAAAGGTCTGCTTGGCCAGTCTGACCGCGGTGGCCAGGATCAGCCCGAGGGTCGCGGCTCTGATACCTTTAAGCGCGCCGCTCACGTATGCGTTCTCACCGAAGTTCTCCATTAGAGAGGCGATGATGATTATGATCACAAAGGACGGAAGTACCATACCGAAAACCGAAATGAGCGCACCCTTGATGCCTTTCATCCTGTAGCCCACGTATATGGACATATTGACCGCGATGACTCCAGGGAGCGTCTGTGCCACAGCTATGCAGTCGAGCACTTCCTCCCCTGTCATCCAGCCCCTCCTGCTCATGCGGTCTTCGAGAAGACCGATCATCGCCGCTCCTCCGCCGAAGGTGAATAGACCCAGCGTGAAGAACTCCATGAAAAGCTGTATATATATGTTGTCTTTTAGCCTTTTATCTGTTCCGGACAAGAGTCTAACCTCTCTTCTCCCGGTTCACGATATCCGCGGAATGCTCGATTGCTTCCTCGATCGTCATATCGTATCTGTCGCTTTCGCGTCTTAATTTGAACTCGACTTTGCCCTCAGGCGCCAGTTTGCCGACGGTGATCCTGATGGGTATGCCAATGAGATCAGCATCCTTGAACTTGACTCCCGGACGTTCGTCCCTGTCGTCCCAGAGCACTTCCACGCCTCTTGATGTCAGTTCGTCGTATATCTTCTGGCAGACCTGGTCCTGCACTTCATCGCCGGGCTTGACCTCTGTGATGATCACATGGTAAGGCGCCACGCTCATCGGCCAGATGATGCCATTATCGTCGTGGTTCTCAGGCATGTCGATGATCGCCTGGAAAGTTCTGGATACGCCAATTCCGTAGCAGCCCATCCACATGGGCTTGTCGGTCTGGTTCTCATCCTTGAACGTCGCTCCCATCGGTACCGAATACTTGGTGCCGAGCTTGAAGATCTGGCCGACCTCCACGCCTCTCGCGTGCTTCACAGGGCTGCCGCAGATCGGACAGGGATCGCCTTCCTTCAGAGTCTTGATATCGGTGATGATATCGCAGGTATAGTCCCTGCCGTAGTTCACGTTCACATAGTGATGATCTGTCTCGCAGGCTCCTGCGCAAAGGTTCCTGAGCCTGGGAAGCTCCGAATCCACCACGATCTTACAGTCGTGAAGGTGCATAGGTCCGGTGAAGCCGCCCACGCAGCCGGTCTTCTCGCCCATCTTTTCCTCGTCGGCGAATTCAATGTCGAACTCGCGGAGTCCAAGTGCATTGGTAAGCTTGGTCATATTGAGCTCGCGGTCGCCTCTTATGAAGGCAGCCACGTATTCTTTCTCATTGCCCTCTTCATCATAGGTGATGAAAAGCAGAGCCTTGATCGTCTGAGACTGTTCAAGCCCGAGGTAGTTCGCCACGTCTTCGATGCTCTTGGTGCCCGGGGTGAATTTCTTCTCAAGAGGAAGCATCTCGCACTCATCCGCGGGAGCATCTACGCAGGCCGCCTTCTCCACGGTAGCCGCCAGATCGCAGTTGTCGCAGTAAGCGATCTCGGACTCGCCGAACTCGCAGAGAGCAGTGAACTCGTGCGAACCGGATCCGCCGATCGCACCATTGTCAGCCTCGACCGGTCTGAAGGTGAGGCCGCACCTGTTGAAGACGTTCGTATAGGCTTCGAACATCTTGTCATAGCTTACCTGAAGGCCTTCGGGATCTCTGTCGAAGGAATAGTTGTCCTTCATGATGAAGTTCCTCGATCTCATCATGCCGTATCTCGGGCGCGCCTCGTCCCTGAATTTATCGGTGATCTGATAGATCATGAGGGGAAGCTGCCTATATGAGTTCACGTCGTTTCTGATGATCTCGGTGAATACTTCCTCAGCTGTGGGACCTAAACAGAACGGTCTGCCGCTTCTGTCTTTGAGTCTCCACATCTCGGGACCGTAGGCTGCCCATCTGCCCGACTCTTCCCAGAGTTCGGAAGGCTGTAGCACTGAGGTCGCTATCTCCTGCGCTCCCTGCGCGTCCATCTCTTCTCTCACGATGTCTTCGATCTTTCTGACGACCCTCCAGCCCATGGGCATATATGAATAGATGCCCGCGGCGGTCTTTTTGATCATGCCGGCTCTTAAAAGCAAAATATGGCTGGGTATCTCCGCTTCTGTAGGTACTTCTCTTAAGGTCTTGAAAAAGCTCTTTGAAAGTTTCATAAATCGTCTGTCTCCTATCTGATTAAGGTGCATACCGCCTCGGATGCTATGCCTTCACCTCTTCCGGTGAAGCCCAGCTTCTCGGTGGTAGTCCCTTTGATGTTTATCCTGTTTGCCTCGATGCCGAGGACTTCAGCAACTGTACGGGTCATCTCCGGGATATGCGGAGAGACTTTCGGCTTCTGGCAGATGATGGTAACGTCTGCGTTTCCTATCCTGAAGCATTCGTCTGCGATCCTGTCGCGGACTATTTCAAGAAGCTTCAGGGAAGAGATGCCTTCGTACGCAGGGTCGGTATCCGGAAAAAGTCTCCCGATATCTCCCAGACCTGCCGCTCCGAGCATGGCGTCCATCAGAGCATGCAAAGCCACGTCGGCATCGCTGTGCCCGAGAAGACCTTTCTCATAAGGTATCTCCACACCCATCAATATGCATTTGCGGCCTTCCACGAGCCTGTGCACGTCGAAGCCCGTGCCTGTCCTTACTTCCATCCCGTGAAGATCCTCCCTGGTAGTTATCTTGAGGTTGGCATAGTCCCCCGCGACCATGGTGACTTCATAGCCTGCGTGTTCGGCTACGCCTCCCTCGTCGGTCCCTGTGAAACCGTCCTTCACCGCCTTATCATAAGCGTCAATGATGATCTCCCTTCTGAAGCCCTGCGGAGTCTGGATCATGAAAAGTTCATCTCTTCTGAGATTCCCTTCCTTCGTCCTAATGCTGTCCTTGGGATTTACCACCGGCACAGCCGCGCCGTCCTTAAAGGCTCCCTCGATCACTCTGTCGATCACGTCATTTCCCACGAAGGGTCTCGCGCCATCATGAACGAGCACGAGTCCGCCCGTGGATGCCCTGAGTCCGTTCATAACAGAATCCTGACGCTCCTCACCGCCCGGGACGACTATGAAGCCCTTCCCGCGCGGATCGAGCATCGTATTTACTTTATCGAGGTACTCTTCCTGAGTTACCACGACCAGCTCATCCACGGACGCGTTGTCTCTTAACTTTTCAAATGCAGTTTCCAGTATGGTCTTCTTGCCGATCCTCAGAAACTGTTTGGGCACATCTCCTCCGAAGCGCCTGCCTTTGCCGGCAGCCACGATGATGGCCGATACTTTAATGCCCTCGTACATTTACTTCACCTTGCCGAAGATCATCCTGCCGGCAGCCGTCTGCAAGACGGACGTGACGGTGATGTCCACGGTCTTTCCGATATACTTCCTGCCGTCTTCAACTACGATCATAGTACCGTCGTCAAGATAAGCTACAGCCTGCTCCCTGTCCTTTCCCTGCTTGATGAGAGAGACTGTCATCTTCTCTCCCGGAATGGCCAGAGGCTTCACAGCGTTTGAAAGCTCATTGATGTTTAATACCGGAACTTCCTTGATGGCAGCTACCTTGTTGAGGTTGAAGTCATTCGTCACTACCTTGCCCTTCATGATCTGGGCGAGCTTGAGGAGCTTGACGTCGACCTCAGGGATGTCCTTCAAGGCTTTCTCTGAATCTGTGTTGTAGATCTGGATCTCATACTCAGTCTGGATCTTGTTCAATATATCCAGGCCTCGTCTTCCCCTGACGCGCTTCAAGCTGTCCGAAGAATCCGCTATGTGTCTCAGTTCCACCAGTACGAATTCAGGAATGATGATAGGCCCTTCTAAGAAGCCCGTCCTGATAATCTCCAGGATCCTTCCGTCGATTATGACCGAAGTATCCAGGATCTTCGGCACACGCTGGCTCTTTTTGTCCTTTGCGTTATAGTCGTACTCGTTACTCTCGCGATTCCTTCTCTGTGTGCTCTGTACCATGTTGTAGAGCTCGGGTCCTTTGCGGGAACCAACTACGCCGCCTATGAAAGCCAGCATAGTATAAACAATGATGGTCACCGCCAGATAGAGAGCTTTCTGTACTATGATGTTACGGTATATGGTCGTAAGAAGATATGCTACCACGAGTCCGAAGACCAGCCCTAACACGCCCCCAATAAGTTCAACGGGTGAAACGCCCTGTATCTCGTCCTCGATGGATGAAGCGACTTTACGTCCCCTGTTCGTCATGTTCGGAGCATATCTGTAAAAAATAGCTGCTGAAATAATTACGAAAAATGAAATCAATATCGTCTTCTCTGACTGTGAAAAGATCTCGGCTCCGTTGTAGGTCCCCGTTTTATCCACAACGAACTCCAAGAGTTCAAAAATCTCATATCCAATCAGTCCTCCGATGATCGTAAAGATGCCTCTGAATATCCTTTTGAACATACTTTTTCCTCCTTTCCTTAAAAATTGATATAATAAGGCTATTATACCTAATAAATCAGTATACTCCGGTTTGTCAATTTTATCAAGGGCTAAGGAGATATAATTTATTTTGTGATCTCTGCAAAACAAAAGCGGCGCCTCCGTAGAGACGCCGCACGACTGCTTCGGCCGAAGCATCAGTCAAAATGTCATTGTGATAAAATTACTCATGTACAGGTAATCTGCGCTTCTTGTCGAATTCTATCATATCCTTTACAAGCGGTCCTGACATGAGGATCATACAGATAGCGTTGGGGATGATCATCAGAGCATTGAAGATATCGGAGATGTTCCATGCGATATCGAATGCGGTGATGCAGCCGATGAATGCTACTGCGGAGAATGCGATTCTGTAAGCCAGTGTGATGTGTGTGCTCTGTGTCAGATACTCGAGAGCCTTCTCACCGTAGTACTCCCAGCCGAGGATGGTTGAGAATGCGAACAGTGCCAGTGAGATACATACGATCCAGGCTCCGGCTTCACCGAGTGTCATACGGAACGCTTCGATGGTAAGAGGTGCTCCCTTGAGAACTACCTCACCGTTTTCCACTACCTTTTCCATAGCTCCGGATGTGAGTACTGTAAGTCCTGTAATGGAGCATACGATGAAGGTATCCCAGAATGTACCGGTCATGGAGATGTAACCCTGCTTGATGTAGTCCTTGGAAGTTGTGGCTGCAGCTGCGATAGCAGCGGAACCCATACCAGCCTCATTGGAGAAGCATCCACGTGCTACACCGAATCTCATAGCCTGCATCATGCTTGCGATAACAGATCCTGCGATACCGCCTCCGACAGCACTTACCGAGAATGCCATCCTGAACATGTCCACGATAGCAAGCGGCACTTTGTCGATGTGTGCGATGATACAGATGATACCGGCTACGAAGTACAGTATGGCCATTACGGGTACTACCATGGAGGATACTTTGGAAATGGACTGGATACCACCGATTACAACGATAAGTGTAAGGATGAATACCACAGCAGCTACTGCGTAGATGCTGACTCCGGATACCGTGTTGAAAGCACCTGCAATGGAGTTGCCCTGGGTAAGGTTGCCGATTCCGAAGGATGCGACAACTGCGAAGAATGCGAAGCAGATAGCAAGGAATCTACCGAATCCTTTAGCCTTCTCGCCATAAACTTCAGGGATACCTCTTTCCATGGTAACCATTGGTCCGCCCAGCATCTCGCCCTTATCGTTAGTTGTACGATAACGAAGAGCAAGTGCGCACTCTGTGAACTTAGAGGTGAGACCGAAAGCTGCGGAGATCAGCATCCATACGAGGGCGCCGGGACCTCCCATTGCAAGAGCAGCAGCGACTCCAGCAATATTTCCTGTACCTATGGTTGCCGCAAGAGCTGTACAAAGAGCTGCGAAAGGAGAAACGTCTCCTTCACCTTCAGCCTGCCTTGCTTCCTTGGATAAGGTTGATTTGATAGCGTAGCCCAGAGTACGCCATGACAGGAATCTGCACCTTATTGTGAGGAAGATTCCCGTACCGACGAGTATGGTGAGCATAAACGGGCCCCATACAAAATCGTCGATGGTCACTAAGAAATTGTTAAAAGCTTCCATAGTATAATTCCTTTCCTTTTGAAAAACTATAAAAAATACTATAAAATAAAAAATATCCGGATCGGTTTCATAAGTTATCGTAATAAACTGATCCTTGTATTCATTTTAGTACAGATAACCCGGCTTTGTCAACGAAAAACAAAATGTATACATGGTTTTTTGGAAGAATATACAAAATAACTTTTAGAAATAACAAAACATACATGATAACTTCACAAAACGGCATTACAATTGTGTTTATACTAATATAATTGTAAAAAACATCTTTTTGTGTTAAAATATTTAAGTTAAAAACAATAATTTTGCTGTCAAAGGAGGACCTTCCATGTACAAGATCCTGGTCGTCGATGACGAACCGAAGATACGTGAGATAATCAAGGAATATGCTGAATTCGCAGGTTATGAGGTGGCGGAAGCCGAGGACGGTATGGTCGCGGTGGGGCTTTGCAAGCTCAATGACTATGACCTGATCATCATGGACATCATGATGCCGAAGCTCGACGGTTACTCGGCTTGCAAAGAGATAAAGAAGATCAAGGACATCCCCACGATCATGCTGAGCGCGAGAGGCGAAGAGTACGACAAACTCTACGGTTTCGACCTCGGCATAGACGACTACGTGGTCAAGCCCTTCAGCCCAAAGGAACTCATGGCGAGGATAAACGCCGTTCTCTCCAGGAGGAAAGGCGCCGTTCAGACCCAGCAGTCAGTGCTGAATTTCGAGGGACTCCAGATCAATGTGCCTGCTCGCACGGTTTCCGTGAACGGCAAGCGCGTGGAGCTCACGCCCAAGGAATATGATCTTTTGTTCTACCTCGTCGAAAACAAGAACATCGCCCTCTCCAGAGATAAACTCCTCTCGGACATCTGGGGCTATGACTTCTTCGGCGATGACAGGACCATCGATACTCATATCAAGAATCTAAGAAACAACCTGGGCGAATACCGCAAATTCATCGTTACTTTAAGAGGAGTAGGTTACAAGTTTGAATTCGAAGGTTAATTTTGATTTTAAAAGCATCAGGTTCAGACTTTGGCTGTACTTCCTGTCGACCGCCCTTGTGATCCTCGCCCTCATATGGTTCCTGCAGATCTTCTTTCTGACTCACTACTATGAGGACATGAAGACCAAGGAGGTCACTAGGGTCGCCGATACGATCTCCATGGCTTATCAGCACGGAGATCAGGGCATCACCTCCACCATACAGCAGCTTTCCATCCTGAACGACTATTATTTCATGATGGAGAGCAACGGTAAGGTGCTGCTTTTCTCGCCGGACGCCGAAAGTACCAAACCTGTTTATACCTATCAGGTCATGCTTCCCGAACTCAGGGATGCCATAGCCAACGACCCGGACAGAGACTCAGTGTCGATCAAGTTCGCCACAGGCAGGGAGGACTATAACACTCTGGCCTACGCCAAGTTGATCGACAGCGCTAAGGATGGAGAGGTCTATCTCTATGTCTTCACCCCGCTCTACCCGGTAAGTTCTACCGTGGACATCCTCAAGGACCAGTTTATCCTGGTCTCCGTCATGGCTCTGGTCATAGCTTTTGTCCTGGCCATACTCTACTCGAGAAGGATCTCGAGACCCATCAAGGCCATGACCGAGAGCGCCAGGAAGCTCGGAGCGGGCAACTACAACGTGAACTTCTCGGCCAAATCCTACTCTGAGATCAATGAGCTGGCGGACACTCTTAATACCGCGGCCTACGAGATGGAGCAGGCGGACATCCGTCAGAAGGATCTGGTGGCAAACGTGTCCCACGACTTGAAGACTCCGCTCACCCTGATCAAGTCATACGCCGAGATGATCAGAGATCTGTCCGGCAATAATCCGGAGAAGCGCAACGCTCACCTGGGCGTCATAATCGACGAAGCGGACAGGATGTCGAATCTCGTGAGCGACATGTCCACTGTGTCTTTGATGTCCCGCCATGAGACCACTCTGGAGCTGGATCACTTCGACCTGGTGCCCGTAGCTGCCGAGATACTGACTTCGTATGACATCTATGTAGAGCAGCAGGGCTACGACTTCAGGTTCAACGCGCCTAAGGAGGCCATCGTCTATGCCGACCGCGACAGGATATCACAGGTCATCGCCAACCTAACGTCGAACTCGATCAAGTACTGCGGCGAGGACAAGGTAGTAATACTGAATATCCGCCGCACCGGCAAAAAATACCGCGTCGAGGTCTCCGACCACGGCCCGGGCATCAAGCAGGAGGAGTTGCCGCACGTCTGGGACAGATACTACAAGACGAGCAGCAATTACGTGAGGGCTACTACAGGCTCAGGTTTAGGACTGAGCATCGTCAAGGAGATCCTCACCCTGCATAAGGCTGACTACGGAGTGGTGAGCAAAGAAGGCAAAGGCACGACCTTCTGGTTCGAACTGGACATGGTAAAGAAATAAGACAATATAAAACCGCAGACGCTCCCGCTTCTGCGGTTTTTTGT
>JAFYJM010000002.1 GCA_017538125.1 Bacillota bacterium | reverse complement strand
GAGCTATCGCTGCCGGCATGAGATTCTATTCCGGTTATCCCATCACTCCTTCAACGGAGATCGCGGAACGCTCCGCCTTAAGACTTCCTCAGGTCGGCGGCAAGTTCATCCAGATGGAGGACGAGATAGGCGGTATCGCTGCTGCTCTTGGCGCATCGGTTGCAGGCCTCAAGGCCATGACGGCCACATCCGGCCCGGGCTTCTCCCTTAAACAGGAAAACATCGGTTACGCTGCCATCGCGGAGATACCCATCGTTATCGTTGACGTACAGCGCGAAGGCCCTTCAACGGGACTTCCCACATCCCCCTCACAGGGAGACCTGATGCAATCCAGATGGGGCACTCACGGTGACCATCCGGTCATCGTCATCTCACCCTCATCGGTCCAGGAATGCTATACTGAGACCGTAAGAGCTTTCAACATGGCAGAGAGATTCAGAGTGCCGGTGATCTTCTTGATGGACGAGATCATCGGACACTTGAGAGAAGGCTGTGAGATGATCCCCGCGGAAGAACTGGAGATATCAAACAGAAGGATCGACAGGAAGTTCAACGGCACCATGGCTTACGCCGTACAGGAAGGCAACTACGTTCCTGAGTTCGCTCCTTTCGGTAAGGGCGACCATTTCAACGTGACAGGGCTTTTCCATGATCTGGACGGCTTCCCGACGAATGACAATCAAAAGACAGACTCCCAGGAGAGACGTCTGCTTGACAAGATAACCAAGAGAAGAGACAGGATCCAGAAGTGGGAGGAAGTCGAATGCGATGACTGCGAGACCCTGATAGTCTGTTTCGGCGGTACAGCCAGAGCAGTACAGGGGGCCATGGATGAAGCGAAGAACCATGACTACATCAAGATGGGTATGTTCAGACCTATCACAGTCTGGCCTTTCCCTGAGGAGGCCCTGAACAAGATAATCAGGAGCAACAAGCATCTGAGACAGATCATCGTCGCAGAGCATAATGACGGACAGATGGTGCTGGAAGTCCAAAGGATAGTGGAAGGCAGAGTGCCTGTCATCCATCTAGGCAAGATCGACGGCACGACGATCACTCCTGAAGAAGTTCTGAATAAGGTAAAGGAGGAGTATTGATATGCCAAGCAAACTCATAGAAAAGACAATGCGTGTCAACAGACTCCCTCATATCTGGTGCCCCGGCTGCGGACACGGCATACTCATGAGAGACGTGGCTCAGGCCATAGACAATCTGGGTCTGGACCCGGATAAGGTGGTCATAGTATCCGGTATCGGATGCTCCTCGAGAGCGGCGGGATACATGAACTATAATACTTTGCACACCACACACGGCAGGGCGCTTGCCTTTGCAACCGGTGTCAAGCTGGCCAATCCTGATCTCACCGTCATCTGCATCACAGGAGACGGCGACTGCACGGCTATCGGAGGCAACCATCTGATCCATGCCTGCAGAAGGAACATAGACATCACGTCCATAGTTTTCAATAACAACATATATGGCATGACCGGCGGCCAGTATTCGCCTACTACTCCTCACGGAGAGAAGGGTACGACTGCGCCTTACGGAAACATCGACTATAACTTCGACATACCGAAGCTTGCCGAGGCTTCCGGAGCGACATTCACAGGTAGGTGTACCGCCTATCACGCACAGGCTGCCATCAAACTCATTGAGAACGCCATCAAACACCATGGTTTCTCTCTGATCGAAGGCGTATCCGTATGCCCGACCTACTATGGCAGAAAGAACAAAAAAGGCGATTCCGTCAACATGCTGAACTGGCAGAAGGATAACTTCATCGACGTGAGAGCTGCGGAGAAGCTTCCTCCTGAGAAGAAGGAAGGCAAGATCCTTATCGGAGAGCTTTCGAGGGATGAGAGCAAAGAAGAATATACCGATATGTATATGAAGATCATAGAAAGATGCGGAGGTAACAGATAATGGCTAAGACTGAGATCAGAATGACAGGTTCAGGCGGTCAGGGAGTCATTATGGGAACGATAATCCTCGCTGAAGCAGCCTATGACGACGGCAAGCAGGTCGTCCAGTGCCAGGCTTATGGTCCTGAGGCCAGAGGAGGTTCCTCCAAGGCTGAGACCATCGTATCAGATGACAGGATCCATTACACGAAGATCAAGTATCCCGATCTGCTCCTTTCACTTACTCAGGAGTCCCTGGATAAGTTCAAGGATGATGTGAAGGAAAGCACCATCTTCGTCGTGGACAGCGACATCGAGGTGCCTGAAGAGATAATGGCGAAGCACAAAGTTTATAAACTTCCCATCTTAAGGTCTGCTATCGACGTCATTAAAAACAAGATGTCAGCGAACATCATTTCCTGCGGAGCTGTCAACGAGATCACCAAGGTGGCCTCAGAAGGCGCACTCCAGAGGGCAGTACTGAATCACGTTCCCAAGGGAACAGAAGATACTAATCTGGCAGCGCTTGCTCTCGGTCACCAGATGATCAGAGAGTATCAGGAGTAAAAGGATCATATCAAAGCATTGCATCCCTGCTTAGTATGTATTATACTCGGCAGGGATGAAATATTAAGTTAACGGAGGCATGAAATGGGCTATATGAGCGGAGTCCTGGCGTCAATGCTCGGGATCGTTTTCGTGGCATTTATGATAGCAACGATCGGCTATCTGCTCGGTGCTATAGAGATAAAGGGAATATCGCTTGGAACAGCAGGCGTGCTGCTTGCGGCTCTTATTTACGGAGTGATAGTCAGCAAACATCCTGAATTATATATGGGAGAATCATATATAGTTCTTTTTGACGATGCCATCAAAGCGAAGTTCAGCCTCATTTCAAGCATAGGCACGGCTTTGTTCGTGACCTCGGTAGGTCTCATAGCCGGACCGAAATTCTTCAGGAACTTCAACAAAGCGACAATGTCGTTCGTCTATATGGGTGTGATCGTAATCGCTATAGGAAGCGCCATCACTTTAGCCTTCATCCTTCTGGACAAGAACCTTGAACCGGGTATGGCGGTCGGTCTCATGACCGGTGCTCTGACCAGTACACCGGGTCTGTCTGCTGCCAAGGAAGTCGCAGCAGGGGCCGAGGACCTTGTGACAGCGGGCTATGGTATAGCATATCTCTACGGAGTCCTGGGCGTGGTGTTTTTCGTCCAGATCATGCCGAAGATCCTGAAGGTCGACATGGATGAAGAAAGGGCGAAACTCGTGGCAGTGAACGCTCAGGCTGCATCTTCCTTCAAACAGAAGGTCAGAAAGATCGAACCTTTCGGATTCTTCCCGTTTTTCTTCGCTATAGCTATTGGCTGCATACTCGGAGCCTTCAAGATCCCCGGCATAAACTTCTCTTTAGGAAACTCCGGCGGCTGTCTTGTGGCAGGCCTGATAGTCGGTCACTTCGGACACCTAGGAGGTATAGATCTCAGGATCGAAAAGAACACCCTGAATTTCATGAGAGAACTCGGCCTGGTACTCTTCCTTATAGGGGCGGGCGTCCCTGGAGGAGTGAATTTCGTGAACAGTGTGAGGATCTCATACTTTATCTACGGCATAGTAATGACCACGGTACCCATGCTTATCGGATACTTCCTCGCTACGAAGGTGTTTAAGATCGACCTTCTGAATTCGCTGGGTTCAATAACAGGCGGCATGACGAGCACGCCGGCTCTTGGCGCACTTATAGCGACAGCGGGCACGGACGAGGTCGCAGGCGCATACGCCGCCACATATCCGGTGGCGCTCGTATGCGTAGTCATCATGGCTAAGGTGCTTTTGATGCTGAGCTAGCCTTTGAAATCGATAAAAAGAACGGCCTTTACCCGATACTTCTTATAGCTGTCGGGCAGGGGCCTTTTCTATTTTTTGTTCTAAAAAAGAAACTTTCACATATAAAAATACAAAATAAAAAAATGTTCAAAAAATGTTTTTTTGCCCTTGAAAAGATAAGCTAATTATGATATACTGAATAAAAAGTTTTAATGAATTAGCCAACTGAAGCAAAAGGAATGAGAGAGGTAGGATCATGCTTAAGAGATCGGACAAATCAAACCTGCTGGAACAGAGCATATACAGGTATTCTCTTCAAGATGTGGAGGATCCTGAGCTTTACAGGGAGATGTATAACTATGAAGAGGTGCCTAAGGTAGCTTTCAACTTCAGACGAGTGCCTATGAACACACCGGCTGACATATGGATCACTGACACGTCTTTCAGAGACGGCATGCAGTCTATGGCGCCTTACGAGGTATATCAGATAGTTGATCTTTTCAAACTGCTATCAAGACTCGGAGGCCCAAAGGGTATAATCAGACAGTCAGAGTTCTTCGTATATACCAAACGCGATCAGGAGGCGATCGACAAGTGCATGAGCCTGGGACTCGAATTCCCTGAAGTGACCACCTGGATAAGAGCATCGAAGAACGATTTCAAACTCGTCAAGGATCTTGGCATCAAAGAGACGGGCATCCTCGTATCTTGCAGCGACTATCACATCTTTAAAAAGATGGGCATGTCAAGGGGCGAAGCTCTGGAATTCTATCTTTCCACGATCAAGGACGCCTTTGACGCGGGCATCGTACCCAGATGTCATCTGGAAGACATAACGAGGGCTGATTTCTACGGTTTCGTGGTGCCTTTTGTAAACGAGATACATAAACTATCAGAAGAAGCCGGCATGCCGGTCAAGATCAGAGCCTGCGACACCATGGGCTATGGCATACCTTATCCCGGCACGGCGCTTCCGAGATCGGTACCCGGCATAATATACGGCCTCAATCACTATGCTGAAGTTCCTTCCGAGCTCCTCGAATGGCACGGACATAACGACTTCTATAAGGCAGTCGCAAACGCAGCTACAGCCTGGCTCTACGGCTGCAGCGCGGTCAACTGCTCGCTGCTAGGCATCGGCGAGAGGACCGGAAACGTTCCCCTGGAGGCTATGGTCTTCGAATATGCTTCTTTGAGAGGTACGCTGGACGGCATGGACACCACTGCGATCACAGATATCGGAGAATACTTCAGACGTGAGATCGGCTATGAAGTACCGCCGATGACGCCTTTCGTAGGAGAGAATTTCAACGTCACCAGAGCAGGCATCCACGCTGACGGCCTGATGAAGGATCAGGAGATATACAATATCTTCGATACTGAGAAGATCCTCAAGAGGACGCCCGGTGTCTCGGTCAGCAAGACCTCCGGAGCGGCCGGCATAGCCTACTGGATCAACGAGCACTTCAGACTCGAGGGCGACGAGAAGTACCAGAAGGATTCTCCGCTCGTTGTCAAGCTCAAAGAATGGGTCGACGAGGAGTATGCTGACGGCAGGACTACGGTGCTTTCCACAGGAGAACTTGAAAGGAAGATCCTTGAGATCACCGACATCAGCGAGAGAAAAGGCTTCACTTCGATCAATAAATGAAAGGACGAACGATGGGATACACATTAGCGCAAAAAATAATCAAGGCACATCTGGTCTCCGGCAGCATGGTACCGGGAGAAGAGATCGCCTTAAGGATAGATCAGACGCTCACACAGGACGCCACCGGCACGATGGCTTATCTGGAATTCGAGACCATGGGAGTGCCAAGGGTCAGGACTGAACTATCGGTGGCATACATAGACCATAATACTTTGCAGTCCGGCTTCGAGAACGCCGATGACCACAGGTTCATCCAGTCGATGGCTTATAAATACGGGCTCAGATTCTCCAGGCCGGGCAACGGCATCTGCCATCAGGTCCACCTTGAGAGATTCGGCATCCCCGGCAAGACCCTCATAGGTTCTGACTCACACACTCCTACAGGCGGCGGCATCGGCATGCTCGCCTTCGGAGCTGGCGGCCTGGACGTCGCAGTGGCCATGGGCGGAGGAGCGTATTACATCACGATGCCGAAGATGATCAAAGTCGATCTTAAGGGCAGACTGAGACCCTTCGTCACCGCAAAGGACATAAGCCTTGAGATCCTCCGGATCCTCAGCGTGAAAGGCGGAGTAGGCTATATCATAGAGTGGGGAGGAGAAGGTATAAAGAACCTGACCGTGCCGGAGAGAGCTACGATCACCAACATGGGTGCAGAGCTCGGAGCTACCACGTCCATCTTTCCCTCTGATGAAGTGACAAGAGCTTTCCTCGAAGCAGAGGGAAGGGGCGAGTCATGGATCGAACTGAAGGCCGACGACGACGCAGTCTATGACAAGGTGATCGAGATCGACCTCGATGAGCTCAAACCGATGATAGCCTGTCCGCACAGCCCGGATAACGTGAAGACAGTGGAGAGCATCGAAGGAACTAAGGTAGACCAGGTCTGCATAGGTTCCTGCACCAACTCATCGCTTTATGATATGCTCAAGGTCGCGGCACTGCTCAAGGGCAAGACCATAGCACCAAACGTAAGTCTCTCGATCTCACCGGGATCCAGGCAGGTGCTCACTATGCTGGCGGATTCCGGAGCGCTCTCCGACATACTTTCATCGGGAGCGAGAGTGCTGGAGTGCGCCTGCGGCCCGTGCATAGGCATGGGCTTCTCACCGAATTCAGCGGGAGTGTCTCTCAGGACTTTCAACAGGAACTTTGAAGGAAGATCCGGCACGAGAGACGCGGGAGTCTATCTGGTTTCTCCTGAGACCGCAGTGGCGGCAGCCTTATCAGGCGTCATTACAGATCCAATGAAGCTGGGAGATATGCCTTCGGTAGTCATTCCTTACAAGTACAAGGTAGACGATTCAGCGATACTGTTTCCCTGCGACGAGGACAAAGCGGACGAGGCAGAGATCTTGAGGGGCCCTAACATCAAGGCTTTCCCGGATTCTAGACCGGTCACGGACAGTATGGAAGCGGAGCTCGTGCTCAAGGTCGGTGACAACATCACGACTGACCACATCATGCCTGCCGGCGCAAAGATACTTCCTTACAGATCGAACATACCTTATCTTTCTAAATTCTGCTTCGAAGTCTGTGATAAAGACTTCCCTGAGAGGGCTTTAAAAGCAGGACAGAGCATCATAGTGGGAGGAGAGAACTACGGTCAGGGATCATCCAGGGAGCATGCGGCGCTCGTTCCTCTCTATCTGGGAGTTAGAGCCGTCATTGCGAAAAGTTTCGCGAGGATCCACGTAGCGAATCTGATAAACGCCGGCATCATGCCGCTCACTTTTAAAGATCCTGCGGCCTATGATATGCTGGATCAGGGAGACGCCCTTATGCTCTCGGATATCTACGAAGGTATGGATACAGGCAGCATCATATTAAGAGATATTACCAAGGGAACTGAGTGCGAACTGAATGTGAACTTTACGGACCGTCAGAAGGCCATTTTAAAGGCCGGAGGGCTTCTTAAATACGTAGGTCAGGGAAATGACTGATTTGATCAAAAACCGCTGAGAACGCCGATTTGTCGGCTTGAGGTGAATGGAGAAAAGATGAACAGAGAAGAATACATCAAAGCGTCCGTCGAGAGCTTCGAAGCGATACTGAGAGAGCAGCTTAGCAGAACGGACAGGATGAAGGAAGGCGCGAAGCCAGAGAGCCTCGCGGATAAGGAAGTGATCACGGTAGGTCTGATCGACGGAGACGGCATCGGTCCGATCATCATGAAGGAGGCTGAGGGACTTCTTAAGAAGCTTCTTGAAAAAGATCTCGCTTCCGGCAGGATTATCATCAAAAAGATCGAAGGTCTGACTCTCGAGAACCGCCTGGCGCTTGGTCGATCTGTACCTTCCGACGTGCTTGAAGAGATAAAAAGCTGTGACGTCCTGCTCAAAGGCCCCACTGCCACACCCAAGGGCGGGACTATGGAGAGCGCTAACGTAACGCTTCGCAGGGAACTTGACCTTTATGCGAACGTTAGACCTGTATACGTGCCTGAGAAGGACATCGACTGGACTTTCTTCAGGGAGAACACAGAGGGTGAATACGTCCTTGGATCGAGGGGTGTAGAAGTCGGTGAAGATATGGCAGTTGACTTCAAGGTCATCACCGATCCGGGCACTGAGAGGATTGCGAGGGCTGCCTTTGAATTCGCAAAGAACAACGGCAAGACTTCAGTATCCATCGTGACAAAGGCAAACATCATGAAAAAGACCGACGGCAAGTTCTCTGAGGTATGCCACCGCGTGGCTGCGGATTATCCCGGCATCAAAGCCGAAGACTGGTACGTCGACATCATGGCCGCCAATCTGGTGAATCCGCTCATCCGCTCACAGTTCCAGGTCTTCGTGCTTCCGAACCTTTACGGCGACATCATCACCGACGAGGCGGCAGAGATCCAGGGAGGAGTCGGAACGGCAGGTTCAGCCAACACAGGCGACAGATACGCTATGTTCGAAGCGATACATGGCACCGCTCCAAGGATGATCGAAGACGGTCTCCAGGATTATGTGAATCCGATGAGCATCTTCAAGGCTTCAGAGATGATGCTGAGACATATCGGAAGGCAGGCGGAAGCTGAGAGACTCAAAGCCGTCCTCGATAAAGCCCAGGGAGATGATGCGCCTAAGGTCACCGGATTCAGGGAAGGCGCTACCATAGGAGAACTTGTGGGATATATCTTTGAAAATCTTTGATAATTGAATATATTTTTTGCGCTTGCTGTGGTATAATTGTTTCCATAATAGAGCTGAGAGGATATTATGGAAAAGATCATCATCAGGATAAAATCAGCTTCCGGAAACATACCTTCCTATGAGACGGAAGGTTCGGCCGGAGCTGACATCAGAGCCAGACTTGAAGAGCCCATCACCATGATGCCGGGAGAGAGGAGACTCATCTCGACCGGTATGTACGTGGAGCTTCCCGAAGGTGTGGAAGCACAGATAAGGGCCAGATCCGGTCTGAGCATAAAGCACGGAATAACCATGATAAACGGAGTTGGCACAGTTGACAGCGACTACAGAGGAGAGTGGAACGTACCCATGGTGAATCTGGGGCAGGAGCCCTATACCATCCATGACGGCGACAGGATAGCTCAGGCTGTATTCGCAAGGTTTCAGCAGGCCGACTTTGTTTTGGTTGAGGAAGTAAACGAGACGGAGCGCGGCGGAGGCGGCTTCGGCTCAACGGGGGTATGAAGATGCTTTTCAGAGTGGATATAGAAAAGAGAGAAATCGATAATCTGGATGCGAGGGCAACTAAATCTGCCATGTCCAGAGGCCGCCAGTTCGACGAGCCTAAGGATGAGGTACGCACGGAATTCCAGAGAGACAGGGATAGGATCATACATTCCAAGTCTTTCAGAAGACTCATGCATAAGACGCAGGTCTTCCTCGCTCCGGAGGGCGATCACTTCAGGACTAGGCTGACTCACACTCTTGAAGTAAGCCAGATCGCGAGGACGATAGCAAGGGCGCTCAACTACAACGAGGATTTGACAGAAGCCATCTCGCTGGGACACGACCTGGGGCACACGCCTTTCGGACATAACGGCGAGGAGGTGCTTAACAGGATACACCCGGGCGGATTCAGGCATAACGTGCAGAGCCTGAGGGTCGTGGACGTCCTCGAAGGAAGCCATCACAGGGTAGGTATGGGCATGAACCTTACGGCTGAAGTGAGGGACGGCATAGTGAACCACACCGGTCCGGACACGCCCTTCACGTTAGAAGGCCAGATCGTCCACATCGCGGACAGGATAGCATATATCAATCATGACATTGATGACGCCTTAAGATCCGGTGTCATAGATTTCAGCGACATTCCGGCGTCAGCCATCGAGGTCTTCGGCGCATCCCACAGAGGAAGGATCAACTCTATGGTGATCGATGTCATCCTGAACAGCGAGGGAAAGGACGAGATCTGCCAGAGCCCGGTCTTCAGGGACGAGATGGAGAGCCTGAGATCTTTTATGTTCGAGAACGTATATAAGAACACAAGGGTCAAGAGGGACGAGGATCTCAACAAGGTGGAGACCGTCATAAGATCTCTCTATGAGTATTACTGCGAGAATCCAGAGCTCCTTCCCGGGGAACTCGAGGAGATAGCCGAGAGGGACGGCGTGCACGAGGCAGTCAAAGACTACATAGCAGGTATGACAGACAGATTCGCGCTCTCCACATATACTGATCTTTTCGTTCCGAAAGGATGGAAATAAGTCGGTCAAGGTGACTGCAAAAGGGGCTTCCGGCCGGCAAAAAATATTTTTTCCGGCCATAAAAGGAAAAACAATATTTTGGGGTATATAGAGAGTATAAAGACTAGGGGGTAGACCATATATGGCTCAGCGCAATTCCAACAGTGGAATCGATGATCTCAAAAGCCAGCTCAATATCGTCGACGTTATAGGCAGGGTCGTTCCGCTCAAAAGGGCAGGGTCCAATTATAAGGGCATCTGTCCGTTTCACAGCGAGAAGACTCCGTCTTTTATTGTGTCCGATCAGAAGCAGATCTTCACCTGCTTCGGCTGCGGAGCCACCGGCGATGCCATAGAGTTTACCAAGAGATACTATAACCTGGACTTCATGGATGCCTGCGAGAAGCTCGGCAAGGAATACGGCATAGAGATAAACTTCCAGAAGTCTTCCGACAGCAAGGAAAAGGAGAAGCTTTACGCGATAAACCGTGAAGCCGCCAGATTCTTTTATAAGGCTCTGACCGAGAAGGCGAATCCCGGCTATACATACATGAAGAAACGCGGCATAGACGACGCCATCCTGAAGAAGTTCGGCATCGGTTACGCCGACAGGGAGTGGACGAGTCTCTATGATCATTTCAAGAACAAAGGCATAGACGACCAGGATCTGATCGACCTAGGACTGGTGACCAGGGGTAAGGACGGCAAGTGTTATGACAAGTTCAGACACAGGGTGATTTTCCCTATCATCAACGCTTCAGGCAAGGTGATCGGTTTCGGAGGCCGGAGGATCGACGAGAATGACATACCGAAGTATCTGAATTCTCCCGAGAATGCCATCTTCCAGAAAAAGAACAACCTTTACGCGCTGAACACTACGAAGTCAGAGATAGCCAAAGAGAGCTCAGCCATCATAGTCGAGGGCTATATGGACGTGATAAGCCTCTACCAGTATGGAGTGCATAACGTGGCTGCTTCTCTGGGCACTGCACTTACGGAGAACCAGGCAAGACTGATCAAGAGATACACGCCGAACGTGAACCTTTGCTATGATGCCGATCCGGCCGGCATAAGCGCAGCCTTGAGAGGAATAGACATACTGGCACCCCAGGGACTTAAGGTCAAGGTATTCCATGTGACCGACGGAAAGGACCCGGACGAATACGCCAAAGCGCACGGAAGAGACGCTTTCCTGGATCTAGTGAAGAACGCTCCGACAGCAGTTCAGTACAAGCTGGACGCGGCTTCAAAGGGTCTGGATCTCACTAAGAACGAAGATAAGGTGGAGTACCTTAAACTGGCTGCGGATATACTTAGAAGACTCAGCCCGGTAGAAATGGACGTCTACGTGAGATCGCTCTCTGAGAAACTTAAAGTATCGGAGAGGGCCATAATGGCAGAGATCGAGGGTGGAAGTACCGCTCAGCCTAGGGAACAGGCACCGCTTCCTTCTGTTCAGGGAGAGAGCGAGCTTTTTCTGAGCAGCACCGAAGGAAACGTCATCTCTGCACTTATCACCAATCCGGACTTGACGGAGGAACTTTTCAGCGAGCCTGATATCATGGAGTCTGATTTCGCAGTCAAGGTAGAGAACATCATCTTCGAACTTTTCGGCACCAAGGGAGAATTCGAACTTGACGACATAACGGACAGACTGGATCCGGAGGAGAGCCAGTATCTGAACGAAGTCCTTGGGGGCATCCACTTAGCCGGCAAGGAAGAGGAAGTTCTCAAAGAGAGCATCAAAAAATGGAAGCTCGATACTTTGTATAAAAAAGAAAAAGAGATCGTGGCCAGGATGGATCTGGCTGACGAAAGCGAGATAGATCAGGAGATCATCAGATCTATTACAGAAGAATTTATCAGGATACAGAACGATATTAAAAAATACGGGGGAAGAGAATAATGGCAGACAGCAAATCAAAGAAGAACAACGTTGATCTTGACCTGGATAAGGAGATCATGGAAGAGAGGGAGGCAATGGAGAAAGTAGCCCGGGAAGAGGAGGAAGCCGAAATCCAGTCAAAGGACGAGGCAGAAAAGAAACAGAACGAACTCCTCGCTCTCATCATGGCTCAGGCTAAGAAGACCGGCAACAAACTCCCGGAGAAGGAAGTGAACAAGATACTTGATTCCTTCAATCTGGAGACCATTCACTTGCCTGACATCTACGACGAACTCTGGTCCAAGGGCATTGAGATCATACCTGAAGAACCTGCGCCGGACGATCTGAGCCTTATAGCGGACGACGTGGTCATGGTAGACGATACCGATATCATGCCGGACGAGACTCTTGATGCGGATTTCGATACTGATCTAGATAGCGGACTTACCAAGGGCATCGCAGTAGACGATCCTGTAAGGATGTACCTCAAAGAGATCGGTAAAGTTCCTCTGCTCACTGCTGAAGAGGAGGTCGAACTGGCCAAGAGAATGGGCGAGGGAGATGAAGAGGCTAAGAAGAGGCTTTGCGAGGCAAACTTAAGGCTCGTCGTATCCATAGCCAAGAGATACGTCGGAAGGGGCATGCTTTTCCTCGACCTGATCCAGGAAGGCAACCTCGGTCTCATCAAGGCTGTCGATAAGTTCGATTACACCAAGGGATATAAGTTCTCCACATACGCCACATGGTGGATCAGACAGGCTATAACGCGTTCGATCGCCGATCAGGCCAGGACTATCAGGATCCCCGTGCACATGGTGGAGACCATCAACAAACTGATCAGAGTGTCGCGTCAGCTTCTCCAGGAACTGGGGCGTGAACCGACCCCGGAGGAGATAGCCGACGAGATGGGCCTCAGCGTGGAAAAGGTCAGAGAGATCCAAAAGGTAGCTCAGGAGCCTGTATCGCTTGAAACTCCTATCGGTGAAGAGGAAGACTCACATCTCGGTGACTTCATCCCTGATGAAGACGTGCCCCAGCCCGTAGAGGCGGCAGCTTTCAGCATGCTGAAGGAGCAGTTGGTCGAGGTACTCGATACTTTGACTGACCGTGAGCAGAAGGTACTCAAACTGAGATTCGGCCTCGAGGACGGCAGAGCCCGCACCCTTGAGGAAGTAGGAAAGGAATTCGAGGTCACCAGGGAGCGTATCAGACAGATCGAAGCCAAGGCTCTCCGTAAACTGAGACATCCTTCAAGATCCAAGAAGCTAAAGGATTATTTGGAGTGATACGTTACTACCTTTGATCATACGTAAGCATGTATCGTGACGACAGAAAAGGAGGAAGGCAATGAACACCTTAACACTCGGAAGAAAGATATGCGTACTGGCTATAGCGTTTGCATTGATATTCACGGCCTTCGCTTTGCCTCAGAAGGCGGAAGCAAGCACAGGTATCGACGTCGAAATTGTTTCACCCACTAATAACAGTGCTTATATACTGGGCAAATCTGTCAGCATACAAGTTAAACCTGATTTGTATATAAATGGGATCAATAATTACGTGCAGGTCAGGGTATTGAGATCCAACAAAGTAGTATTTTCCAAAAATATCAGATATACCGATCTCAGCACTGTTTCATGCTCTTATACACCGGATAAGGCAGGTACTTATACTCTCAAAGCAGGATTCTCTCCTAATGATCAGAGCGATATGTATGACGAAACACCCTCTAAGGTCACTTTTACCGTCACTGATATCACCAAAGAGATCAAGGATATGAAGCCGACGATAAGCGTGTTCAGATTCGCCACAGATTACGCCGAGATCACATGGAAAGAAGTGGACGGCCTGAAGCTGAAGATCTATCGTGCTACCAAGAAGGACGGAAACTATAAGTTGATCAAGACGGCCAAAGGCAACTATTATGCTGATGAGAATATCACAGGAAAGACATACTATTACAAGGCCAGATGGTACATAAAGCAGGACGGTAAGAATTACTACAGCAAGTATTCTTCGATCAAGAAATCCACTACCAAGGGGATCCCTCAGATCAAGTCCCTTAAATATGTGGAGGGAAAGGGCGTTAAGATCACATGGACTGAATCATCATTTGCAGATGAATATTATGTTTTCAGGACTGATAACGGCTTCTCCAAGTCGGTCAAGAAAGGCAAGACCTACGTATACGACAAGACCGTCAAGAAAGGCAAGAAATACACCTATGAGGTGAAGGCCTATAACGAAAAGAAGCAAAGAGGCAAGGCCAGCGACGAGAAATCGATCAAAATACCTAAATGATGATATAACGACCGTGGCCCTTGTATTCTTTGCAAGGGCCGGCCTTTATGGAGGAAAGATATGGTTAGCTATAAGGAAATAGAGAAGGCCATTGAAACGAAAGCACCGCTCAGTCTTCAGGAGGACTGGGACAATTCCGGGTGGCAGGTGAGGCTGAAGACCGATTTTAACAGGATACTCCTGGCGCTTGAGATCCGCTCAGACGTCATAGAGGAGGCTGTGACCAAGAGATGCGACCTAATAATAACGCACCATCCTTTGATCTTCGGCGCACTTCATCAGGTGGTCGGCCTTGAAGGCATAGATTTCAGTGAAAATGATGAGATTGACAATAATAATATTACGTCAAATATGTTGATAGACCTGATCCAGGAGGGCATTAGCGTGTATTCCATCCATACGCCCTTCGATAAATGCAACGACGGTAACAATGATTTCCTCGGCGCGATGCTAGGCCTTGACAGCTTCATGCTCTCTGAGAGCGGAGATGGATACGTGAGGGTCGGGGAGTACAATGAAGCCATCGGACTTAGTGATATCATGGATCGTGCGTCTCTCCAACTCGGTGTTGACAAGAGATTCTTCAGATATGCCGGAGACGAGGATGTGAGCATCAAAAGAGTCTGCTGGGTAAGCGGCGCAGGCGCGGACTATATGGTCTCTGCCATCGTTGAAAACTGCGACCTTTACGTGACAGGCGATCTGAAATACCATGACGCGCAGAAAGCCCATGAACTGGGCATAAACGTGCTGGATCTGGGGCACTACGCCACGGAGAACATCTTCAGGAGAGCCCTGAGCAGCATTCTCATGGAAGCAGGTGTTTACGACAATGCGGCGGTGATCCTCTCAGATGTCGATATCAACCCGTTTTCAATATGATCTAGTATCTGATCGATAATATTTTATGATATAAGGAGCAAAAAATGGACTGCTCAAGATTTGGGAATAAACTCAATTATTACAGAGAAAAGAACGATATGACGGATAAGGATCTGGCTAAGAAACTACACGTTTCCGTCAGAACGATCGAAAAGATCGAGAACGGCGAGATCACCCCGAACGACAGACTTGTGGCAAAAGCCTCGGAGCTTTTCGGAGTGGACTTCTGGGACTATCTCGATCTGGACGAGAGGCACAGGGACAGCCATTACGTGGACACGGATGATCCTGAGTATAAACCGGTGAAGACCTTGGGTCAACCCACGGCGAAGTCGAAGCCAAAGACACAGATGCGGAAGCCCAGGACAAGGACATCATCCGGCGGAGGCATCAGAAAGGTCGTATCAATGTTATTGTTTATTCTGGCACTTGTTATTGTCATAGCAGGTGATAACATAATGGAGATGCTGGGCCTTGAAGATATGGGTCTTTTGACACTTCCTCTCGTCCCGTTTATCCTGATAATCGCTTCGATCATAGGCAAAACGCCTAAAAGATAAAACATACGCGGAGACATGATCTCCGCGTATTTGTATAAGAAAACCCCGCGATAAAGCGGGGATATTTTTTACAATCTTTCTATCATGTATTCAAGCCTTGCCACTCTGTGACGCTGTGTCCTGAGCTCGCTGAAGGTGGTCAGTGAGCCCGCTGTCTTGGATCCGAGTTTGAGCCGCTCTAGCTCAAGTGCGTTTCTCAGATATTCTTCTGTAAGCTCATTCTTGTATTCCAGCAAGGTCAGCGGATATTCGAATTCGATGTCGTCCGGATCCGCGTTCACAAAGAGTGCGCGTCCGAAGGATTCAACGGTCAGGATCGGCCAGATAAATTTGCCTTCTCTGGCCAGATCCTCGTGCACCACGGTGAAATCGTTGTCCAAAAGCCAGTATCTGAGCCTTCCCACGTGCTTTCTGGGCTGCAGGATGTATCGTCTGAAACTGTGGGCATGACAGTAGTCTTTACCCAAAAGTTCTGAGATAAGCATGCCTCCCATGCCTGCCATGACGACTGTATCGACTTCACCTGGCTCCAGGACTTCTATGCCTGATCCCTGACGAAGGTCGAAAGGCGCAGCCTGAGAAAGCATGTTTTCGGCGTTCTCGCGGCACTTGAGGAGCGATCCTTCGGAGATATCAGACATGATGACTCTGGGCGATCTCCCGGACTCCAGAAGGGCCAGAGGGAGGTAGCCGTGATCCGTTCCTACGTCGCAGACGGACTCACTGGGAAGTACCTGATCGTATATTTTTTGCAGTCTTTCTGATAATCTGATCATAACGGTTTTATTATAAATAAATAATTGGACAATTTCAAGGAAATCGTGTATATTAGAAATGCCGTGGACAGCGGCAATTATTTTGCAAAAAGATCAAAGGAACCGACTATGTCCAACAGACAGAAAGAAATAGCCAAAAGAAGGATATTCGGCATCATATCTCACCCGGACGCGGGCAAGACGACACTTACGGAGAAACTTTTGCTTCACGGCGGCGCGATCCGCGAAGCCGGCACCGTCAAGGCGCGCAGGAATTCCAAGTTCGCGACCTCCGACTGGATGGAGATCGAGAAGCAGAGGGGCATCTCCGTCACGTCATCTGTCATGCAGTTCGAGTATCAGGGAAAGAAGATATCCATCATGGATACTCCCGGCCATAACGATTTCGGCGAAGATACATACAGGATACTGACTTCCGTGGATTCGGCCGTCATGGTCATCGACGGAGCCAAGGGTATCGAGGCTCAGACCAAGAAGCTCTTCAAGGTCTGCTCGATGAGAGGCATACCCATCTTCACCTTCATCAACAAACTCGACAGAGAGACGAAGGATCCTTTCGACCTGATCCAGGAACTCGAAGACGTTCTTGGCATCGAGTCCGTCCCGATCACATGGCCTATAGGTTCAGGGATCAATTTTGAGGGCATATACGATATCTATGAGAATGAGGCTGTGCTTTATAAGGCTAAAAAGACGATCCAGCTTGGAGACGAAGGAGTTTTCGGACCGGAACTCGAAGATGAGATAGCGGGATACAATCTGGACGATCTGAGGGACGAGATAGAGCTGATAAAAGGCGCGGGCAATGATTTTGATACCGATAAGATCAGACACGGTAAACTTACTCCTGTCTTCTTCGGTTCTGCTCTTGCCGATTTCGGTACGACTCAGTTCCTTGAGCACTTCCTGGCTCTCTCGCCATCACCGGGCCCCAGAAAGGCCAAACTGAACGGTGAGGATATAGCCGTGCAGCCCGAAAATGAGGACTTCTCAGGCTTCATCTTCAAGATACAAGCAAACATGAACCCCGCGCACAGGGATAGGCTGGCATTTTTCAGGATCTGTTCCGGCACATTCACGAGAGGTATGGAAGTCAAGCTAAGCCGTACCGGTAAGATCATGAAGCTCGCTCAGTCCACCATGCTTATGGCGAATGAGCGCGAGAACGTGGAGACAGCCATGGCGGGCGATATCATAGGTATCTATGATACAGGAAACTATCAGATAGGCGATACTTTGTCGACCGTGAAGGGAGAACTTTTCTTCGAGCCGCTTCCGACTTTCCCGGCGGAGATGTTCGCTTTAGTTTCTCCTAAGGATACGATGAAGGCCAAACAGTTCCAGAAAGGAGTGGATCAGCTCGCTCAGGAAGGAGCCATTCAGGTCTACAGGAACCAGTACAATGAGGTCGTCGTAGGCGCCGTCGGACAGCTGCAGTTCGAGGTCTTCGAGTACAGGCTGAAGAACGAATACAATGCCGCGATCCGCATGGACAGGCTGAGCATGAGCCTCGTGAGATGGATAGGAGAGGGCGTTGATCTCGAACACGTGAAGGACGTGATAGACTCAAGGCAGATGCTCGTCTTCGACCATTTCGACAGACCGCTTCTCCTGTTCGCGAACCAGTTCACACTTAACTACTTCCAGGAGAAGCACGAAGACATCAAGCTGATCGAAGCGTTGGACGTGGTGAATAAGTATTGATAAAACAAAAATCCGCATTCTATGATGCGGATTTTTTGTGATTGATGGGCCCGGCTGTAAGCCGGGTTCTGTATTAGACGATCAT
This sequence comes from Bacillota bacterium, assembly GCA_017538125.1. GTDB lineage: Bacteria > Bacillota > Clostridia > Peptostreptococcales > Anaerovoracaceae > RUG754. The sequence goes on along the minus strand of JAFYJM010000002.1, from coordinate 69,089 downwards.
CTATCTCGACTGCATATCGCTATGCAGCTCCAGCGACCTACCTCTCAGGAGGCGACGAGCAGCCGCCTTTGGCCCTTATTTGGTCTTGCTCCGGGTGGGGTTTACAAGGCCGCCCCGTCTCCGGGACGCCGGTGAGCTCTTACCTCGCCATTTCAACCTTACCACAGCCTAACTGTTTCGGCGGAGTATTTTCTGTTGCACTTTCCCTATAGTTACCTACGCCTGACGTTATCAGGCACCCTTGCTCTATGGAGCCCGGACTTTCCTCACATCTCTAACGAAGCAGGGTTGCGCGACCGTCTGCCGGACCCAGGACTGTATTATACAACAACTGCTTGAAAATGCAAGTGTTTTGTTGTATAATCTGCTGGTACGATTTTTTGAGGGTATAAATGAACGGCAACAAAGAACTCACAACTGAAAAGAATGCTCTGGCCGGCGAGAACAAGATGGGCGTCATGCCCATCAGGAAGCTGATCTTCAGCATGTCAATGCCCGCTATCATTTCGATGACCATCCACGCGCTTTATAATATCGTGGACAGTTATTTTGTCGCGAAGATCTCCGAAGACGCACTGACGGCGGTATCTATCATCGCACCGCTTCAGATGATGATCATAGCGGTAGGCGTTGGCACCGGTGTCGGAATCAACTCGCTGATATCGAGACGTCTCGGAGCCAAGAGACAGGAGGACGCAGACAAGACAGCGACTACCGGTCTCGTGCTAGGCGTGTTCAACTGGATGCTTTTCTTCCTGATAGGCATACTTGTCCCCGGGCTTTTCGTAGGAGCCTATGCTGCAGAAGGCACGTACATACACACGGCTGCCATCCAGTATCTGGAGATCGTCTGCTGCGGATCGCTTTTCATCTTCGTACAGATGATCATCGAAAAGATCCTTCAAGCCACCGGCAATATGAAGGCACCGATGTTTTGCTCGCTCGCCGGCGCTGTCGTCAATCTGATCCTCGACCCGATCATGATCTTCGGCCTTCTTGGCTTCCCCAAACTCGGTGTAGTGGGGGCTGCAGTCGCTACTGTCATCGGCCAGGTGGTCAGTTTCATCTGCGGTATGACCATTCTTTTCGGAGGCGCAAAGAAGGGTCGTCATTTAGTGAACATAAGCTTCAAGGGCTTCAGGCTCGAGTGGCGCATCATCAAAGAGATATATCAGGTCGGACTTCCGTCTATAGTCATGCAGAGTATAGCCTCCGTCATGAACCTTCTTTACAATATGATCCTTGTGAGCTATTCTACGACTGCAGTTGCGGTGCTCGGAGTGTATTTCAAGATCCAGAGCTTCGTATTCATGCCTGTATTCGGTCTCAATCAGGGAGTTCTTCCGATCATAGGATACAACTTCGGTGCGAGGAACAGGGAAAGGGTCAAGGAAGCCAGGAGAGAGGGCATCAGATTCGCCTTGTTCTTCATGGTCATCGGTTTACTGCTGTTCCAGCTCTTCCCTGACAAACTGCTTGGAATCTTCGACGCTTCGCCTAAGATGCTCGAATATGGCATACCTGCTCTTAGGATAATCAGCATCAACTTCATTCCGGCGGCCTTCGGCATCATGAACGGCACGACTTTCCAGGCAACCGGACACGGAGTATACAGCCTTGTCTGCTCATTCATAAGACAGCTGATCGGCATTGTGCCTTTCGCTTTTCTGCTGGCCAGGATCGGAGGGGTGACACTCTCATGGTTCAGCTTCCCGATCGGCGAAGTGCTGGGCCTGATCTACAGCTTCGCTATGCTGCACAGGCTTTATAAGTATGAAGTTGACGTGTTATAAATCGTTAGCACTTTCTTAGCAAGTTTTTTACAAAATTAACACACTTTTAATCGCCTCTGAGTTACAATACACTCGGAGGTTTTTATAATGAAACTGGGAATCGATATTGGGTCCACGACGGTCAAAGTCGTTTTGATGGACGATGAAAACAATATTCTATATAAGCGCTATGAAAGGCACATGTCCAGCGTCTTTGAAAAAGCTCAGGAGCTCCTCGAGGAGATACTGAAAGACAGAGGGGACGAGAAGGTCAGAGTGGTTATCACAGGTTCCGGAGGCCTGCAGCTTGCCGAGAGCCTTAAGCTTCCTTTCGAACAGGAAGTCGTCACGTGTTCCATAGCGGTCAAGAACCTTATCCCCGAGACGGACTGCGTGATCGAGCTGGGCGGAGAGGATGCCAAGATAACCTTTTTCGGAGCTACTGTGGAGCAGAGGATGAACGGCACCTGCGCCGGAGGCACGGGAGCTTTTATCGACCAGATGGCTATACTCTTAAATACAGACGGCGATGGGCTGAACGAGGCCGCTAAGGATTATGACACGATCTATCCGATCGCTGCGCGCTGCGGAGTATTCGCTAAGACTGACATCCAGCCTCTGATCAACGAAGGCGCATCCACGTCCAACCTGGCTGCATCTATTTTTCAGGCTGTAGTGAATCAGACGATTTCAGGCCTGGCCTGCGGCCACAAGATAGAAGGACACGTGGCTTATCTGGGAGGACCTCTCAGCTATCTTTCAGAGCTCAGGAAACGTTTCACCGAGACTCTGGGCCTAAAAGAGGATGAGGTCATTTTCCCTGAGAACTCTCAGTACTTCGTGGCTATCGGAGCAGCGCTAATGGCTGACGATAAGAAAGAAGTCACGATCAGCAGTCTCGTAGATTCTCTTAAGAACATAGACAGTTCACAGAACAGGGCATCCAAGAGGACTGAGCCTTTGTTCAGGGACGAGGCCGAACTCGAGGAATTCAGAACGCGCCATGCCAGAGCAAAGATAAACAGGAAGGATCTCTCCGAGTGCGAGGGGCCTCTGTATCTTGGAATCGACGCGGGCTCGACCACGACCAAGGCTGCTTTGATAGACGCGGACAGGAATCTAGTATACAGCTTTTACAAAAATAACGAAGGCAATCCTCTGGAAACGACCAGAGGCTTCCTCAAGGAAATATATGACAAGCTTCCGCCTGACTGCTTCATCTCGAGGACTACCGTCACAGGCTACGGCGAAGGTCTGATCCAGGCTGGCTTCAATGCTGACGAAGGCATCATCGAGACCATGGCTCACTATAAGGCGGCAGAGCAGTTCTTGCCTGGCGTGGACTTCATCCTTGACATAGGCGGTCAGGACATGAAGTGCATGAGGATCAGAAACGGCGCCATCCACAACATCATGCTGAACGAGGCATGTTCCTCCGGCTGCGGGTCTTTCATTGAGACCTACGCCAAGTCTGTGGATCTGCCGGTAGAAGAGTTTGCCAAGGTCGGACTGCTCTCGCAGGCACCCGTAGACCTGGGAACCAGATGTACCGTCTTCATGAACTCCATGGTCAAGCAGGCCCAGAAGGAAGGAGCGTCGATTGGAGATATCGCGGCAGGGCTTTCGTACTCCGTCATAAAGAACGCCTTATATAAAGTCATCAAGCTCCGCAATCCTGAGGAAGCCGGCGAGAAGATCGTAGTCCAGGGCGGTACCTTCTATAACGAATCTTGCTTGAGGGCGATAGAGAAGGTTCTTGGACGTGAGGTCGTCCGTCCCGATATCGCGGGCATTATGGGCGCTTACGGCTGCGCGCTGAACTCTCTGGAGAAGGCGGACTGCGGCGCGGTATCCGGCATACTGAGGTCCGAGGAACTGGAAGAGTTCGCCTATGAGTCCAGAAATGGTCGCTGCAGAAGATGCGAAAACAACTGTCTGCTGACGATAACCAAGTTCGGTGACAAGAAGAGATATATCACAGGCAACCGCTGTGAGAAGGGTGCAGGACTGGATCTCACGCATGATGATCTGCCGAACCTTTATCAGTACAAGCTGAGGAGACTCTTTGACTATTATGAACCTCTCGCCGAAGAAAAGGCCAGAAGAGGCCATATAGCCATACCGAGAGTTCTCAACATATATGAAGATTATCCGTTCTGGTTCACATTCTTTACTGAACTGAAATACAGAGTTGTCCTGAGCCCGATGTCGACCAAGGACATCTACCAGAAAGGTATGGAATACATCAGCTCCGATACCGCGTGCTATCCCGCGAAGATCGTACACGGTCACGTCCGTGAGCTGATCGACATGGGCGAGAAAAAGATCTTCTATCCGTGCATAAACTATGAGTGGATCGAGGATCCTAACGCTCCGAATCACTATAACTGCCCGGTCGTAGCGACTTATCCTGAAGTTATAGCCAACAATATGAGCCACGACTTCAAGAGATACGACGTGGACTTTTTCCATCCGTTCGTGCCTTACGATAACGACGATAGACTTGTCAAACGAATGCACGAACTTCTTGGAAGTTACGGCATAAAAGAGAAAGAGATCAGGAACGCAGTATCCGAAGCCAGAAAAGAGCAGTTGAGGTTCAAGGAAGACGTCAGAGAAGAGGGCAAACGCGCTCTTCAATATGCAAAGGATCACGGCCTGAAGTCCATTGTGCTGGCAGGACGTCCTTATCATCTCGATACTGAGATAAATCATGGCATCGACAAGATGATCACTTCCTTCAACCTGGTCGTCTTGAGCGAAGACTCGATCTGCGACCTGAGATCTCTGGAGAGACCTGTCAGGGTGCTCGACCAGTGGACTTACCATTCGAGGCTTTACAGGGCAGCTAACGTAATAGAAGACATGACAGACGTAGAACTCGTGCAGCTCAATTCTTTCGGCTGCGGAGTGGACGCGATCACGACAGACGAGGTAATGGAACTCCTCGAGTCAGCTAACAAGCTCTATACTCTCATCAAGATCGACGAGGGTAACAACCTAGGCGCCATCAAGATCCGTATCAGATCTCTGAAAGCCGCTATGGAAGAGCGTGAAAAGAACGGCATAAGGCCGACAGGCGGACACCAGCCCTTCATCAGAAAGGTCTTCACCAAGGAAATGAAGAAGGACTATACCATACTGGTGCCGCAGATGAGTCCTTTGCACTTCGAGTATCTGGAAGAAGCTGTGAGATCATGCGGGTATAATGCTGTGCTCCTTCCGGAGGACACCAATGGAGAAGGCATCCAGGAAGGCCTGAGATACGTCAATAACGACGCCTGTTATCCGACCCTGGTGACCCTCGGCCAGATGATAAGAGAACTCAAGACGGGCAAATATGATCCGGACAAGACCGCTCTTATCATGGCCCAGACTGGCGGAGGCTGCAGAGCTTCCAACTACGTGGCGCTCTTGAGGAAGGCCCTGAAGGATCTCAACATGGAGCAGATTCCTGTCATAAGTTTCAATACCGGCATCCTCGAAAAGAATCCCGGCTTCAAGATAGACTCAAAGATGGCTGTAAGGCTTCTGATCGCGGCTGTTTACGGAGACGTGTTCCAGAAATGTCTCTACGCTACGAGACCTTATGAGATCACGCCGGGTTCAGCCCAAGCTATCCGCGACAAGTATAAAGAAAAGGTGCTCGAGAACTGCAGGAACGGCAGTCTGAAGCAGTTATGGAAGACCGCACCCGAGATCATCAGGGAGTACGATGAGCTTCCTTTGAACGATGTTAAGAAGCCAAAGGTCGGCATAGTAGGTGAGATCCTTGTCAAGTATCATCCGGACGCCAACAACAAGATTGTGGAACTCATAGAGAAAGAGGGCGGTGAGGCTGTAGTTCCAGAGCTCGTTGACTTCTTCATGTACGGTATGTACAACAAAAAATTCAACTACGAGCATCTCTCGGGCACGAAGAAGGCCTACAGGGTAAACATGGCCGGCATCAAATTCGTCGAGTTCGTGAGAGGACCTGTTAGAAAAGCACTGAGAGAGTCCAAACGTTTCCAGGAGATGCCTCATATCGAGGAGACCGCTAAAGCTGCTTCATCAATAGCGTCCACCGGTAACCAGTGTGGAGAGGGATGGCTCCTTACAGGCGAGATGATCGATCTTATCGAGTCAGGCGCGACCAACATCGCGTGCCTGCAGCCTTTCGCCTGCCTTCCGAACCACGTGACCGGCAAGGGCATGATGAAAGCCATTCGTGAGAAGTTCCCTGAGGCCAATATCGTGGCCATCGACTACGACCCCGGCGCATCCAACGTAAACCAGATCAATCGTATAAAGTTGATGATGGCAAACGCCCATCACAATTTAGGGAAATAAGTCATAGATTATATGGCTGTATGAAACAAAGAGGGTATCTCAAAAGGCTATGTGTTAAGGCCTTTTGAGGCACTCTCTTTTGTGTTAGAGAAAGGTGTTATTTAAACCACTAGGGGGATTTGCATTAAGGGCATCTTTTGCTATTGTGGAAAAAAGGGGATATTAGAACGCAAACCTTCGCCCACTTATACACAAAACGCCTATATAATTGCATGTGTATAAGCAAACCTTCGCCCGCTTACACACGGAGCACCCATAAGGCGGCTTATGTGTAAGCTATCGATCATTTTATGGCATGGATTAGATGGTTTTGCGCATAATGTCGACCAGTCGCTTATACATGAATCGCCTATAAAGGAATCAATGTGTAACCAGGCAGTTAATTGCTTATACATGAATCGCCTGTAAAGGAATCAATGTGTAACTAGGCAATTAATTGCTTATACATAAGGGGCATTTTCATAGGCTTATGTATAACCAGGCATATGAGTGTTTACACAAAGCTATCAAATGCACTGCTTTATGTATAACCCGCGCCCAATTAATTTGAAAAGAGGGGAGTTTTTCAAAGCTGATGTGGTATAATGGGGGCAGATAAGCAGATAAAGACCGACCAGAAAGGACACGCCATGACTGAAGACATTAAAAAAGACCTGATCATTCGTCAGGCTCAGCATAGCGAATTGGAGGAGATCATAGATTTCTACTACGACATCATCGACCATCAGGGCGAGCGGGAGTTTGGACCCAAGTGGACCAAGGACGTGTACCCGACCCGCGGGGACCTGGCCGTGGACGTGGAGAGCGGCGCCATGCACATCGGCAGGATAAACGGGCGAATAGCCTGCGCTGCCGTGATCACAGGAAACGACGAGATCTACGACGACGTGGACTGGCCCACTAAAGTAGCGCCCGAAGAAGTGGGCGTGATCCATCTGCTGGTGGTACACAGCGACTTCACAGGCAGGGGCTTCGCCAAGAAACTCGTCTACTATTGCGCGGACGTCTGCCGCGCCAAGGGCCGCAAAGTCATCCGTCTGGACGTGCTCAAGGGCAATCTTCCTGCCGAGCAGCTGTATCCCAGGTGTGGCTTCAAATTGGTCGCAGAGCAGCAGATCTTCTATGAAGACACGGGCCTCGCGGACTTCCTGCTGTATGAGATGGTGCTGTAATGGTGAGCAGGACAGGGCGGTGCGCCATGACAATCCGGACCGCTGTGGGGTGCTCGTATTTTTGATGCGATTTGTTTGTCAAAAATACTTACTCGCACCTGCAGCAAACGGATCACTATAAAACATACCCGCACCTTGACTATCATACACTTGAAATCATAAATATTAAGGTGTATAATTATCACATAATATTACTAGAGAGGGAGGTGTCTCATGGGAAGACACGGTACGATCGCAGGCCGTAAGGCCGCACAGGATTCAAAGAGAGCAGCAATGTTCACCAAATACGCCAAGGCCATCACAGTAGCTGCTAAGGACGGAGGAGATCCTGATTACAATGCCTCTCTGAGACTGGCTATCGAGAAGGCCAAAGCCATTTCGATGCCCAATGACAATATTCAGAGAGCTATCAAAAAAGGCACAGGAGAGCTGGGCGGAGCAAGCTACGAAGAGATGACCTTTGAAGGTTACGGACTCGGCGGAGTAGCTGTCATCGTCGAAGCTCTTACAGATAATTCGAACAGGACCACATCAGCAGTGCGTTCCACTTTTGATAAGTACGGAGGGAACCTGGGCACACCGGGCTGCGTATCTTATATGTTCAATTCCAAGGGCGTCATAGTAATCGACAACGAGGACGGCGACCTGGACGAAGATGAAGTCATGGACGCTGCTCTGGAAGCAGGGGCGGACGATATGATCAACGAGGGAGATTCCTTTGTTATCTATACTGATCCCGCAGATTTCGCTGATGTGCTCACTTCACTCAAGGAAGGCGGATACGAATTCGTGGAAGCTGACATCGAGAGAGTTCCTACGGTAGAAGCTACGCCGAAGCCGGAGGATATCAAGAGGCTTTCGAAGATGATCAGCCTCCTTGAAGAAAACGAAGACGTACAGAAGGTCCACCACAACTGTGCAGTTGAACTTCTGGAAGAATAAGGCGCAGTTAATCATACTGCAATGACAGAGTAAATATCCTGGGCTATTCGTTAAGGAAACATAAAAGAACCTACACATGCGCTTTGGGAGCCCGCGTCGGGCAGGTATTATGTCAGGCCTCCATCGAGTGGAAGACAGAAACCTGGCTGCAGAGCACCCACCTATCAGTAGATAGGGCGTCTTTTATATCCTTAACGGTACTCCGGGATTTTTTTAAGAAGCGATAAAGAATCATGAAAAGAATTGTAATTATCGATGGAAACAGTCTCATAAACCGGGCATTCTACGCCATGCAGAGACCGATGATCACATCGGAAGGCATCTATACCCAGGGTATCTATGGCTTTCTCAATATGCTGAACAAGATCGAAGACGATTACAGCCCCGAGTATATGGCGGTGGCTTTCGACCTCAAGGATCCCACGTTCAGACACAAGGAATATGAAGGCTATAAGGCAGGAAGGAAGCCCATGCCGCCCGAACTGGCCATGGAGATGCCGATCCTAAAGGATATCCTTAAAGCTCTGAACATCAGGATACTGGAAGTTCCGGGCTATGAAGCCGACGACATCATCGGGACAGTATCTAGGATCGCTGAAGAGCAGGGCATGGAGCCGATGATCTTCACCGGAGACAAGGACGCGCTGCAGCTCACGTCTGACATTACCAAAGTCGTCTTCACCAAGAAGGGCGTGACCGACTTTGACCTTTATGACAGGGAGAAGATGCTGGAGCGCTACGGCCTCACTCCAGAGCAGTTCATCGATCTCAAAGGCATCATGGGCGACAGTTCCGACTGTATCCCGGGCATTCCGGGTATAGGCGAGAAGGGAGGCATAGAACTTCTCACTCAGTTCGGAAGTCTTGAAAACGTCCTGGAGCATTCTGATGAGATAACCAAGCCAGCCATGAGAAAGAAGGTCGAGGAAAATGCTGACCTTGCCAGACTTTCCAAGCATCTGGCCACGATAGTACGTGACGTTCCGCTGGACTGCGGCATTGAGGATATGGTCCTGACCGAGCCGGATTATGAAGAGCTGACCGCCATCTACAAAAAACTGGAGTTCAAGAGTTTCCTGAAGAGACTGGGAAGCCATGCCGTGACGGAAGCCAAGGCGGGTTTCAGCCCTGAAGAACTCGAATTCAAGGGTGAGAAGTACGTCATCGGGGATCAACATGAACTCTGGCATCTCTATGAACTGAGAGGCAAAGACGTATTCGTCACGCTTTTTGGCGAGATAACACATGTGGGCGTTCTGGGTGTCGACGGCGTCTTTTTTGAGGCTAAGGATGCTTATTATGTGGATCTGAGGCTCGTGAGCATCGAGGCTCTGAACGAGGTACTTAACGAGATCGACATGAGATTCTTCGGTCATGATATCAAAGAGACTTTGTACGCGATGTACCGTCTGGGCATAGTTACCAAGGACGTAGCCTTTGACACTTCGATCGCGGAATATTGTCTGGACGTTTCCAGAAAAGACTACAGCTTAAGATCAGTCTGCCTTGACAGGCTCGGTTTCGATCCTTATGAGAACATGCCTGAAGGAGGCGCTCAGCTGAGCATGTTCAGCGGACAGCACCGTTACAACATCAGTCTGGGCAATCTTTATGCCGGGCTTTCGAGGGCATTAAGGCGCTCCCAGGAGGCTGAACTCAGGGAGAAAGGACTTGAGAGGGTGTTTTACGAATGCGAGCTTCCTCTTATCAGTGTGCTCGCATCTATGGAAGACGCGGGTATCATCTGCGACGGGGATTATCTTGACGAGTTCGGAAAGAACCTCGCCAAAGAGAGCGAAGCCCTCGAGAAAGACATCTACGAGCTGGCCGGTGAAGAATTCAATATCAAGTCTACTATACAGCTTGGCGAGATACTTTTCGAGAAGCTTAAACTGCCTCACGGCAAGAAGACCAAGCGCGGCTATTCCACTAATGCCGAGGTCCTTGAAAAGATTAGAGACGAGCATCCCATCGTGGACAAGATACTTGAATACAGGAACCTGACGAAACTGGCGTCCACATACGTCGAGGGAATGAAGCCGCTGATCGCGGATGATGGCAGGATCCACTGTCATTTCCAGCAGACAGTGACTCAGACGGGCAGGATCAGCTGCACTGAACCAAACCTTCAGAATATACCGGTAAGACAGGAACTGGGCAGGAAGATCCGCCGTGCCTTCCACGCGGGCGAGGGCAAGATCCTGGTAGGCGCTGACTATTCACAGATCGAGCTCAGAGTGCTCGCGCATCTTTCGGGCGATGAAGCTTTGATCGAAGCATTCAATAACAACGAAGACATCCACAGGATGACTGCAGCGAGAGTGCTGGGAATACCTTTGGAGGAAGTCAGGCCGATCGACCGTTCGAGAGCCAAGGCGGTCAACTTCGGAGTGATCTACGGCATGTCCAGCTTCGGACTTTCTGAGGAGATCAACGTCACCAGAAAAGAAGCTGAAGCCTATATCAAAGAGTATTTCAACAAACACCCCGGAGTGAAGGCCTACATGGACGAGCAGGTGAGACTGGCGAAGGAGAGAGGTTATTCGGAGACGATCCTCGGCAGGAAGAGGAGGATCAACGAGATATCAGCGTCCAACTTCATGGTGCGCCAGCTCGGAGAGAGACTGGCCATGAACACTCCTATCCAGGGATCAGCAGCAGACATCATCAAGATCGCCATGAACAGGGTGCATGCAGAACTCACTGAGAAGCATCCAGGATCGAGGCTCATCCTTCAGGTGCATGATGAATTGATCATTGAGGCTGATATTAACGAACTGGATGAGATCAGGGAACTCCTTACCAGAAACATGCAGGAGGCAATGGAACTCAAAGTGAAGCTCCTGGTGGATCTCAACACGGCGGACAACTGGTACGACCTGAAATGATCCGTCGGAGATGAGGGGAGCAATATAATAAAACTTACGATACAGAGGACAGAATATGAAAGTTATCGGTTTGACAGGCGGCATAGGGTCGGGTAAGAGCACGGTATCAGCATACCTTAGATCCAAAGGCTGCTACATCATAGACGCAGACGAGATATCAAGAGCGGTCACAGGACCCGGAGGGCCGGCGCTTGAGCCCATACTTATGGAGTTCGGCATTAAAGTCTTCAACTCAGACGGTACGCTTGACAGGACAGCTCTGGCTTATCAGGTATTCTCTGATGAAGAGAAGCGCAAAAAACTCGAGGACATTGTGGTGACCATGGTCATCAACGAATTCCACGCTCAAATCGAGCATCTTAAGGAAGACGGCTTCGATGGCGTAGCTGTGTTTGACGCGCCGCTTCTTTTCGAGTTCGGTCTGGAGCAGTTCTGCGACGAGACCTGGTTCGTCAACGCCAGCACGGAGACAAGGATCGCCAGAGTGATGAGGAGAGACGGCGTGACCAGGAAACAGGTGATCGACAGGATAAACAATCAGATGCCTTCTACAGAGAAAGAAAAGCTTGCTGACTATATCATCAGCAATTCCCTGGACGAGGATTGGCTGTATGAACAGCTGGACAGACATCTCTACAGACTGGGCGTCACAAATTGAATCCAAGTGTCAAAAAAACATTGTTTTTTGCACGGCCTGATGGTATAATATTAGCGTTAATATCGGGCCGGCATGATGGAATTGGCAGACGTGCGGGACTCAAAATCCCGTGGTGGCGACACCGTGTGGGTTCGACCCCCACTGCCGGCACCATACAGTAAAGGCAACAATCAGTTATAGGAGGAACATAACAAATGAACGGAGCATCAACATTAGCAAACTTTTTACCTTTGGTAATCCTGATCGCAGTAATGTATTTCTTAATGATCAGACCTCAGAGAAAGAAAGACAAAGCCATCAATGAGATGAGAAGAAGTCTTACGGTAGGGGATGAGATCGTCACAATCGGAGGCATCGTAGGCAAGATCGTTAAGACTAAGGATGAGACCATCGTCATTCAGGTAGGTTCCGAAAGATTGAAACTCGAGATGATGAGATGGGCTGTTTCATCTGTCACAAAGGAAGCTCCGGGCAAGGCCAGGGAGACCTATGAGGAAGTCAAAGAAGAAGAGACTCCCAAGAAGGGCATCAGGCGTCTCAGGAAGGATCCCGTAGAGGAATTCGAGGCCAGAGAAGAAGAAATCAAAGAAATCGAGAAGGCAGAACCCGAAGAAAAAGAGGTTGAAGATTTTATTTGAGAATAAATGATCCGAATCTGCAAAAAACTCCTTGAAAATCAAGGAGTTTTTCTTGTTTTTTGACAAATGATTTGATATAATATACTGTCAAATAAAATGCCTTACTATGTACTTATTTACAGGAAAGAACAAAAACGGCATTTTTAGATAAATACTTAATGTTTTGAGAGGTTATAGGAAATGAGTCAAAAACTTAAAACCGTACTTTCTGTACTGGTGATCTTAGTCTTACTGTTCGGCGTCTATGCCACGTTCATCGGTATTGGAACGACCGAGGACGGGAAGCCTTACAACGGCAAGAATGCTTTGAAGTATGGTCTCGACATCAACGGCGGCGTCTACGTCGTAATGGAAGGTAAGACCGACGGTCTCGGCTATACCAATGAAGAGATCAATGAGATCATGGAACAGACAAGGGCGGTTCTTAACAATCGTGTAAACCAGCTCGGCGTGGCCGAATCAACTGTCACAAGAGAAGGCACCAACCGTCTGAGAGTAGAGATGCCCGGCGTCACAAACGCAGAAGAAGCGATCAAGGCGATAGGCACGACCGCTCAGCTGACTTTTATTCTCGCTGACGGTACTGAAGTACTTGACGGTTCATACGTCAAAGACGCTCAGATCGACACTGACGGAGCCAAATACAAGATCCTCCTTGAATTTGATTCCGACGGCGCGTCTTTATTCGAAGAAGGAACCAGAAAGGCATATAACAAAGAGCCTGAGGTCAAGATAGACGGCATGAAAGCTGACGAGATCGCCATCGTGCTCGACGGTACGATCATCACACATCCGCAGGTAATCAGCATCATCTCCGGCGGACGCTGCGAGATCACCGGCAACTACACAAAGGAAGAAGCTTCAACCACCGCGGCTCTTATCAGAGGCGGTGCTCTTCCCATCGAACTCGAGGAGATCCAGTCATCCATCCAGACTGCTACGATCGGCGCCAACGCGCTTGAGAAATCCATCGTTGCAGGCGGCATCGGTCTTCTGATCGTATTCATCCTGATGATCGTCATGTACGGTCTTCTGGGTCTTATCGCAGATATAGCTCTGATGCTGTACGTGGTAATGTTCGTCTGGGCAATGGTAGCCTTTAACGTCGTGCTTACACTGCCAGGCATTGCGGCTCTCATCCTTTCGATAGGTATGGCCGTAGACGCCAACGTCATCATTTTCTCGAGAATAAAAGAAGAGATAGCTCAGGGCAAGTCTATCAGAGTCGCTGTAGACAGCGGATTCAAGAGCGCTCTCGTAACAGTACTTGACGCTCAGATCACCACTCTGATCGCAGCCGTCGTTCTTTACGAAGTAGGTACGACTACGGTCAAGGGCTTCGCTCTTACGTTGATGATCGGTATCGTCTTCAGTATCTTCACCGCAGTTATCATTTCTCAGCTCTTCCTCAGCCTTGTAGCAGGCACAGAGAAGTTCTGCCAGAACAAATACTTCGGAGTGAATGAGGATGGCACGCCCAAGCAGTTCATCCACAAGACTTTCAAGTTCATCAAGAACAGAAAGATCTTTTACATCGCTTCTGCAGCCATCATCATCATCGGTCTTATCGTAGCGCTCTTCGGAGGCATGAACTACGGTATCGACTTTACCGGAGGTACCACCATCCAGGTTGAGATGGGTGAACAGGTCGACATAGGCGAAGTAAAAGACACCATCGATTCATTTGACCTTGATCCGACCATCATCTATGCGGGCGAGGGCAATACCCAGATACAGATCAAGACCATCAAGGCTCTAGATACTGCCGGAAGAACAGAAGTATTCAACGCTCTGGCTGAGAAATACAACCTTCAGGATGATGCGCTCGTAGGCGCTGAACAGTTCGGACCTTCAGTAGGTAAGGAACTCAAACAGAATGCTGTCACCGCAGTCATCATCGCTTCCATAGGCATGCTGATCTACATCATCCTAAGATTCAAGTCATGGAAGTATGGCCTGAGTGCTGTCGTCGGCGTAGCTCATGACGTGCTCATGGTACTGGCTTTCTACGCGATCTTCAGATACACCATCAACAATCCGTTCATCGCGGCAATACTGACCCTCGTCGGATACTCCATCAACGATACCATCGTTATCTTTGACAGGATCCGCGACAACAAAAAGATCCGCTCCAAGGGCAACCTGGAGGACAATATCGATTATTCACTCAACCAGACTCTGAACAGAACGATCATGACGTCACTCACGACTCTGGTCGTAATGATCCCTCTGCTTCTCATGGTAAGTTCCGCCATCAGTCAGTTCATCATTCCTCTGATGGTCGGCGTGATCGTAGGTTGCTATTCATCCATCTTCATCTGCGCTCCTCTGTACTATGACCTCAACAAGAAGGACGAGATGTCCAAGTACATGCTGAAGCAGCAGGAGAAAGCAAAGGCGGATAAGAAGGCCGAAAGATTCAACAAGAACGCTTCAAGAAGCGACAGAAAGAAAAACAAAGCAAACAAATAAAGATAAAATGATTTGATCAGGCAAGAGACGGTAATTTATGGACAGCAAGAAAGAGTTTATCGACAATTTACTCAGCAAAAATCCTAATTACAACACCGAAATGATAGAGAAGGCTTACGACGTGGCCGCGAGGCTGCACGACGGACAGGTCAGAAGGTCCGGAGAGCCTTATCTCATCCATCCCCTTAACGTAGCTTATATACTGGCTGATATGGGGATGGATGAAGCCACTATCATCGGTGGTCTTTTGCATGACGTGGTTGAGGATACCGAGTACACCAGAGAAGAGCTCACCGCCGATTTCAGCGAGGAGATCGCCAATCTGGTGGACGGAGTTACCAAGCTGGGCAACATCAAATACGAGTCCAAGGAGGAGATCCAGGCAGAGAACTTCCGCAAGATGTTCCTGGCCATGTCCAAGGACATCAGGATCCTTGTGATCAAACTGGCCGACAGGCTGCATAATATGAGGACACTCCAGTACATGCCTCCCGCCAAGATCAGAGAGAAGGCTACTGAGACGCTCGAGATATATGCTCCTCTGGCTGCAAGGCTTGGTATCTTCACTATCAAATTCGAGCTTGAGGATCTGGCTCTCAAGTATCTCCATCCAAAGGATTACAGAGAACTCGTGGTCAAGATCGGTCAGATGAAGACCAAGCGCGAGACCATCATCAATAACGTCATCACCGAGATCAAGGAATCCCTGGATGACATGGGATTCAAGTATGAGATCTACGGACGCGCCAAGCATTATTATTCCATCTACAAAAAAATGATGATCCAGCACAAGGACATTGATGAGATCTTCGATCTGATCGCAGTCAGGATCATCGTGGAATCCGTCAAGGACTGCTACGCTGTCCTCGGCATAGTCCATACGATGTGGACGCCCATACCCGGCAGGTTCAAAGACTATATAGCGATGCCGAAACCGAATATGTATCAGTCGATACATACGACCGTAATAGGTGAGAACGGAGATCCTTTCGAGATCCAGATAAGGACCAGAGAGATGCATCACGTGGCTGAATACGGTATCGCTGCCCACTGGAAATATAAGGAAGGCAAGACCTCAGGGGACGCTTCCAGTGACGATATCAAACTGGCATGGCTCAGACAGTCTCTGGAACTTGAGAAGGATTCGGCGGATCCCAAGGACTTCCTTGAGAACGTCAAGATGGATCTTTTTGCTTCACAGGTATTCGTGTTCACGCCCCAGGGCAAGGTGCTGGAGCTGCCTAACGGTTCCACGCCTTTGGACTTCGCTTTCAAGATCCACTCGGAGATCGGATATAAGTGCGTCGGTGCCAAGGTCAGCGGTAAAATGGTACCGATCGACTACGTGCTCCAGAACGGAGACATCGTGGAGATCGTGACCTCATCCAATTCCTCCGGACCGTCGATCGACTGGCTCAAGATAGCCAAGTCATCAAACGCCAGAAACAAGATACGCGCGTATCTCAAGCGAGAGAACAAGAACGAAAACATCGAAAAAGGCAAGGACCTGGTAGAGAAATACTTCAAAAAGAAAAATCTCGAAGTATCTGATTTCATGAAGGATCAGTACATCAGGAGAGCCGTCAGGGATGCCAAGTTCGCTAACCAGGAAGAGGCCTGGGTCCAGCTTTCATCGGGAGGATCGCTCGTCAGCAAGTTCGCCAATCTCCTGATCGGATACTATCAGGAGGACAACAAGCAGGAACTGCCCAAGTCAAACGAGGAGATCATCGAGGAGATCAAGGCTCAGGAAGCCAAGAAGAGCAGGCTCCAGAAGAGGAATAAGGACAATCCGGGCATCGTAGTAGAAGGCGCGGACAACCTCATGATCAAGCTGGCTAAGTGCTGCAACCCGGTACCGGGAGACGAGATCGTCGGCTTCATAACGAAGGGAAGAGGCATCTCAGTCCACAGAAAGGACTGCACTAACATAGTATCGCTTCCTGAAGAAGAGAAGGTAAGATTCATAGACGTTGAATGGGAGGACCTCGAGGAAGGCAAAGCCTACGAGGCCACGATAACCATACTCGGTACGGACAGGAGGGGAGTACTTTCAGACATCTCCAAAGTCTGCGAGAACATGGACATCCATCTTACAGGTGTCAACGCGCGCGCTGGCTCCGACGGCAATATGAATATGACTATCCAGCTGTCCATATCCTCGACTCAGGAAATGGAACGCATTCTGAGAGCTTTAAGGAATATCGAAGGCATCACCCAGGTATTCAGATCAAGGAGTTAGCATGAGAGCAGTCGTACAGAGAGTCACAGATGCGAAGGTCACAGTCGACGGGGTAGTTACAGGCTCCATAGGGCAGGGCTTCTGCGTCCTTCTCGGAGTCGAGACCGGCGACGAGTTCAAAGACATAGATTATATGGTCGAAAAGGTATCAGGCCTGAGGGTCTTCGATGATGAGAACGGAGTCATGAACCGCTCGATAATCGACAGCGGCGGCGAGATCCTCAGCATCTCGCAGTTCACTCTCCTTGGAGACGTGAGACACGGCAAGCGCCCGAGCTGGATAATGGCGGAAAGGCCTGAAAGAGCCAACAAACTCTATAAACTCTTCAACGAGGGCCTTAGAGCCCGAGGCATCAAAGTTGAGGAAGGTGTTTTCCAGGCTGAGATGCTTGTGGAGATCCATAACGACGGCCCTGTGACCATACTTCTGGACAGCAAAAGAACATTTTAAAGAGATCATTCAGACATGAAGATATTACACTATGTGACAGGACCTATACAGGTCAACACATATATAGCATATGACGAAGAGACCCGGGCAGCCTTCATGGTGGATCCGGGCGGATATGACAAAAGGATAACCGAAAAGATCCGAGAGATGGGGCTTGACCTTGAGTATATCATCCTCACTCACGGACACGGAGATCATATTGGAGGCGTAGAAGGTTTCCAAAGCGATTTCCCGGGCATTCAGATCGTGGCTGACAAATATGAGGACATGCTCCTTGACAACCGACTGAACGATTCCAGAAGCCTTTTCGGCAGAGATATCGTCGTAAACGTTGATAAGTGGGTCGAAGACTTCGACACCATGAAGATAGGGAATATGGAGCTGCTTTTCATACATACCCCGGGCCACACTAAAGGAGGCATGTGCATTCTGGTGGACAACTATCTTTTCAGCGGCGATACTCTTTTCAGATATTCAATAGGAAGGACGGACTTCTACGGTGGCTCATGGCCTCAGCTTGAGAAGTCCATCAGGGACAAGCTTTATACGCTTCCCGATGAAACGGTGGTGCTTCCCGGGCACATGGGTTTTACCACCATCGGCGACGAAAAGAAAGGAAATCCCTTCGTAAGATGAAGAACCTCTGGGGAGATCTAACGGGCGTCAAACCCGTCAAACTTACAAGAGAATTATTCAAAGGGAATCCATATAACGGCAAGAAGCCTCATGAGAAGGATGAAGTCCTGAGGATACTTACTGAGGAGAGAGGAGTGAGCCCTGTGAAAGCGGCGCTCCTCGTAGAGATATATGAATATCAGCAAAAGGTCCTTCAGGGAGATGACTATCTGAAGGCAGGTCTGTACATAGGCATACCGTTCTGCCCGACGAGATGTCTTTACTGCAGCTTCACATCGAATCAGAGACCATATTCCGAGATCGAGAGGTATCTGGAGGCGCTTATAAGCGAGATAGAATATGTCGGAAGGCGGCTCAGAGAGTCCGGCATGGGCATTGAGACCATTTATATAGGCGGCGGTACGCCCACCACGCTGGACGTCAGGCAGCTGAACAGGCTTCTCGATGCAGTTCTACATAATATGGATTTATGTAAACTAAGAGAATTCACGCTGGAAGCAGGCAGACCGGACACTATCACGGCCGAGAAACTTCAGACAGCCCGAGATCACGGTGTCGACAGGATATCCATCAACCCTCAGAGTATGAAGGAAAGGACTCTGGAACTCATCGGAAGGAGCCATAGCCCAAAGGATATATACAAAGCCTTTGAAATAGCTCATAAGTCCGGTATTCCGGTAGTGAACTGCGACCTTATAGCAGGACTTCCTGAAGAAAGCGTGGGTGATTTCGAGAAGACTCTGGAGACCATCATCGGTCTCAGACCTTCGAACATAACTGTGCACACTCTGGCGCTAAAGCGCGCATCCAGGCTCATAGAGCAGGATCCGGAGTATCATGAGACACATTCGGACGTCGTAGCGGAGATGATTGCGTTGTCTCATGAAATGCTCAGAGATGCGGCATTCAGACCGTATTATCTCTACAGGCTGAAACGCATGGCCGGAGCTCTGGAGAATACCGGCTGGTGCAGGGAAGGTACTGCCGGCATATATAACATCCGAATAATGGATGAGCAGCAGAGCATCATAGCTCTCGGAGCGGGCGGTATGAGCAAGGTGTTTTTTCCTGAGGAGAACCGACTTGAGCGCGTACCGAACGTTAACAATTATGAAGTCTATATCGACAGGCTTCAGGAAATGCTTGAACGAAAGGAACAGGGACTTTTCAGCATGATCCCTGAAATATATAAACAAACTGAATCTTTAAGAAGGAGGTAAACAACAATGACAATGCTTACGAATGCACCCAAAGGAACAAAAGATATCATGCCCGATCAGGTGTACAAATGGCATTACGTAGAGAAGAAGTGGAAAGAGATCTGTGACAGATACGGATTCAAAGAGATTAGGACTCCTATGTTTGAACATACGGAATTATTCCAGAGAGGAATAGGTGATACCACTGACGTTGTTCAGAAGGAGATGTATACTTTCAACGATCACGGCGGAAGATCCATCACACTTAAGCCCGAGGGAACTTCACCGGCAGTCAGGGCTTTCATAGAGCACAAGACCTATGCCGAGGTACAGCCGACTAAGATATATTATGATATTCCATGCTTCAGATATGAGAAACCGCAGAGCGGACGTCTGAGACAGTTCCACCAGTTCGGAGTGGAGACTTTCGGTACTCCCAACATGGTGGCGGATGCTGAGATCATCGCCATTGGGTATGACTTCCTTACTGAGATGGGCGTTACTGACCTTACACTGGAGATCAACTCCGTTGGCTGCCCGGTCTGCCGCGCCAACCACAGGACTGCGCTCAAAGAATTCCTCGCGCCGAAGTATGATCAACTTTGCGATACATGTAAGTCCAGATACGAGAAGAATCCGATGAGGATCCTGGACTGCAAGTCACCCATAGACCAGGCTCTCGTTGAAGGAGCGCCGATGATGCTGGACTATCTCTGCGAAGAGTGCCAGACGGCTTTCGATGAACTTAAGGAGAACCTTGAGGCGATGGGCATTCCTTACGTAGTCAATCCGAAGATCGTAAGAGGCCTGGATTACTATACCAAGACGGCCTTCGAGTTTGTGACGAATTCCATCGGAGCTCAGGGAACTGTTTGTGGAGGCGGCCGTTACGATAACCTGGCTGAGGAAGTCGGCGGACTGCCGATCCCCGGCGTAGGTTTCGGTCTCGGTAAGGAGAGACTCATCATGCTCATGGAAGCAAACGGAGTGGTCATCCCCGAGCCTAAGATCTGCGACGCTTTCATCGCTACGATGGGTAAAGATGCCAAACTCTACGGTCAGAAACTCATGAGAGAACTACGCAAAGAGGGCATCAAGGTCCAGATGGATGACCTTCAGAGGAACTTCAAGGGACAGTTCAAGTATGCCGACAGGATAGGCGCGACCTATACCATCGTTATAGGCGACAATGAACTTCAGAACGGCGCAGCCAACCTCAAAAACATGGAGACCGGAGAACAGGTGGAAGTCAGATTCGAAGACCTGGCCGGAGTTATCAAGGAGAAATAAAAAGTTATGAGCACAATCTACAGACGCACACATATGTGCGGACAGCTGAATCTTAATAATGTGAATGAAGAAGTCGTACTGAACGGCTGGGTAGCCAAGAGAAGGAACCTGGGCGGACTGATCTTCGTCGACTTGAGAGACAAGACCGGTATCGTGCAGGTGACTTTCGATGACAAGGTACCCGAAGAACTTTTCAAACTGGCCGACAGTCTCCGTTCAGAATACGTTATAGGTGTAAAGGGCGTAGTAAAAGAAAGGGCCGCCAAGAACGACCAGCTGGCTACAGGCGACGTGGAAGTCTTCGCGACTGATATGATCGTTTATTCGGAGTCAGACACGCCTCCGATCTACGTCAAGGACGACGATAACGTGGACGACAACCTCAGACTCAAATACAGATATCTTGACTTAAGGAAGCAGCATATGCAGAGAAACCTGAGTTTCAGGCATAAGCTGGTGAAGGTGACCAGAGATTATTTCGATGAAAACGGATTCACGGAAGTCGAGACTCCGATCCTCATCAAGTCCACACCTGAAGGCGCCAGGGACTATATCGTTCCTTCGAGGACTTATCCTGGCGAGTTCTATGCTCTTCCTCAGAGCCCGCAGCTTTTCAAGCAGCTGCTGATGGTCGGAGGCACTGACAGATATCTCCAGATAGCAAAGTGCTTCAGGGACGAAGACCTGAGGGCTGACAGACAGCCCGAATTCACTCAGGTGGACCTTGAGATGTCATTCGTCGACCAGGACATGGTCCTTGAGATCCAGGAAGGTTATCTCAAGAGAGTCTTCAAGGAGTGTCTCGACGTTGATATCGAAACACCGCTTCAGAGGATGACCTGGGACGAGGCGATGGAGAGGTTCGGCTCCGATAAGCCTGACCTCAGATTCGGCTTCGAACTTAAGAAACTCAACGACAAGTTCGAGAACTGCGGCTTCAAGGTCTTTACTGATTGCCTTGCTAATGGCGGAGACATAAGAGGCATATGCGTTGACGGCGGATCTTCATTCTTCTCCAGAAAAGACATCGACAAGCTGACAGATATGACCAAGCATTACGGTGCGAAAGGCCTCGTCTGGATCAGAATGAATGAGGGCGAGATAGGTTCGTCTGTTAATAAATTCTTTACTCAGGAAGAACTGGCCGAAGTAGCGAAGGTCTTCGATGCCAAGACCGGCGACCTGATCTTCATCGTTTCGGATAAAGCCAAGGTGACCTATGATTCTTTGGGCTTCCTGAGAAGAGAATGCGCTAAGAGAATGGGGCTCCTTAACGATAAGGAATACAAGCTCCTCTGGGTAGTAGATTTCCCGATGTTCGAACTGAGCGAAGAAGATGGCACGATGAAGGCGATGCATCATCCTTTCACCTGTCCGAAGCTCGATCAGCTTGACCTGCTGGACACTGATCCTCTCAAACTCAAGGCTGACGCCTACGACATCGTATTGAACGGCGTTGAGCTGGGCGGAGGCTCTGTCAGAATACACGATAAGAACCTTCAGGCGAGGATGTTCGAAGTTCTCGGCCTTACACCCGAAGAATGTGACGAGAAGTTCGGCTTCCTGATCGAAGCCTTCAAGTACGGTGCGCCTCCTCATGCGGGACTGGCCTACGGACTTGACAGATTCGTAATGCTCCTTCTCGGAGAGCCTTCAATCAGAGAAGTCATAGCTTTCCCGAAGAACCAGAACGCACAGTGTCTGGTCTGCGGCGCACCTTCGCCGGTAGAAGAGGGACAGCTTGATGAATTAGGTATCGGAGTAAAATAATGAGCGTTATAGGAGTGCTGGGAGGAAGTTTCGATCCCATCCACAAGGGCCACAGAGCCCTTGGCTGTGCCGCCGTGAGAGAGGTGGCGCTGGATAAGCTGATCGTGATGCCTACTCACATCCAGCCTTTCAAACAAAACAAAAGAGTCGCTCAGGATATGCACAGACTTGCCATGGTTGCTCTCGCTTTCGAGGGCTGCGAGCATGTTGAGATCAGTGATTACGAGATAAAGAAGGGCGACGTTTCGTATTCCTATGAGACCATGAGCCACCTTAGAGAGGTCTACCCTGATGATGAACTGTTTTTCATCATGGGAGCGGACTCCTTCATCAACGTGGAGAAATGGTATAAGGGCGAGGAGCTCCTGAGCGAGTTCGGCTTTATAGTGAGTTCAAGACCCGGGTATCCTGAGAGGGAATTGGAGTCGAAGATACGCTTTTATAAAGAGGACTACGGCACGAAGATCATCAGACTCAGATCGAAGATGCCGGATATCAGCTCCACGGAGATTAGGGAAGCTTTCATAGCCAGCGAGCCTATCAGCCATCTGGTGCCGAGGACAGTTGAAAAGTATATCAACGATAATAGGCTCTATGACGACGTTTTGAGGAACCTCAGATGGAATACGAAAAAATAAGAGACGCCCTCGAAGAGTTCGTGCTGAACGAACTATATGAGAAGAGAAGGGCGCATACTCTGGGCGTACGGGATACCGCGCTTAAGCTCTGTGAAAAGTACGGCGCCGATCCTCTCAAGGCTGAGATAGCCGCCCTCGGGCATGATATGTTCAGGGGTCTTAGAGGTGAAGCGCTGAATGAGGAGATCAAAAGGCTGGGCCTTCCGGATAAATATCTGAACGATCCCAACCTGGCTCACAGCAAGATAGCTGCCGTCAGGCTTAGGGAGGACTACGGCGTAACGGACGAAGATATCCTTAACGCCGTCTCCTACCATACGACCGGGAGGAAGGACATGAGCCTTCTGGAGAAGGTAATCTATCTGGCTGACGGCATTGAACCGAACAGGGCATATCCCGGCGTGGACCGGATAAGACAAGAGGCTGAAACGAGCCTCGACGGTGCCTGCCTTATGGCAATGCAAGGCACTATCGAATACGTTACGAGTCAGGGCACGCACCTTGATGAAGATACAAAAGAAGCAGCTGATCATTTGCTGCAGGAATCAAAGGAGAACAAATGACCAACAAGGAATACGCATACTTAGCAGCACAGACTTTATCAAACAAGAAAGCCTCTGATATCGTTATGATAGATATCGCTGAGAAATCCGGTTTCGCAGACTATTTCATTATCGCGACCGGTAACACCGAGAGGCATATCAACAGCCTCGTGGACGATGTCGAGGACGCTATGGCGAAGGAAGACCTTCTCGTCAAGTCCATCGAAGGCAAAGATACCTCCGGCTGGATCCTTATGGATTTCGGCGACATCATCGTGAACCTATTCACTCCCGACATGAGAGAGAGGTATAACATAGAAAAGATTTGGGCAGACTGTCCTTCAGAAAACATAGGAGACTGATCAGTTATGGAAGAGAGATATAACTTTAAGGAAATCGAGAAAAAATGGCAGAAGGTCTGGGAAGACAACAAGACTTTCAAGGTGACGGAAGATCCAACCAAGGAGAAATTCTACTGCCTTGAGATGTTCCCTTATCCTTCAGGTAAGCTTCACATGGGCCACGTGAGAAATTATTCCATCGGCGACGTAGTAGCCAGATTCAAAAAAATGGACGGCTTTAACGTGCTCCATCCCATGGGCTTCGACTCATTCGGACTTCCCGCGGAGAACGCTGCTATCCAGCATGGCATCCATCCATCCACCTGGACCTGGGACAACATCCACGAGATGGAGAGACAGCTCAGAGAGCTGGGACTTTCATATGACTGGGACAGAGAATGCTGCACATGTTCTGAAGATTATTATCGCTGGATGCAGTGGATCTTCATCCAGTTCTATAAGAGAGGACTCGCGTACAAGAAGGAGAACCCGGTGAACTGGTGTCCTTCGTGCCAGACCGTGCTTGCCAACGAGCAGGTCGTGGACGGCGTTTGTGAGAGATGCAAAACTCCGGTCACAAAGAAGAATCTCAGCCAGTGGTATTTCAAGATCACCGACTATGCCGACAGGCTCCTGGAGAACCTCGACAACGGCAAGCTTGATGGCTGGCCGCAGAAGGTCAGACTGATGCAGAAGAACTGGATCGGACGCTCCTACGGCTGTGAAGTGGACTTTAAGATAAAGGATTCCGATGAAGTTCTCACGGTATTCACCACAAGGGTGGACACCATCTACGGCACGACATTCATGGTACTCGCTCCGGAATATCCCACCGTACTCGAGAACGTGAAGGGCACTGAATACGAGAAGGACGTGCTCGCTTATATCGACAAGGTCAACCACATGAATGAGATAGAGCGTACTTCCACCACGAACGAGAAGACCGGCGTCTTCATCGGCAAGTATGCGATCAATCCTTTCACACATAAAGAGATGCCCATCTTCATCTCCGATTACGTACTCATGGGCTATGGTACAGGAGCAGTTATGGGCGTACCTGCGCACGACCAGAGAGACTTCGAGTTCGCTACCAAGTTCGGTCTGGAGATAACTCCTGTAGTGGATCCTCAGGATCCAGAAGTGGACGTGAACGACCTCAAGGAAGCCTGCGAGGCCTCCGGCATCATGATCAATTCAGGCGAGATCACGGGCATGAAGTCAGATGACGCCATCCCTTACATGATCGAAAAGGCGGAGAAGGAAGGCCTCGGCAAGCGCAAGGTAAACTATAAGCTGAGAGACTGGCTCATCTCCAGACAGAGATACTGGGGCACGCCGATACCGATGATCTGGTGCGATAAGTGCGGCTGGGTGCCCGAAAAAGAAGAGAACCTGCCCGTCAAGCTTCCGACAGACGTCGAGTTTACCGGTAAGGGCGAATCACCGATAGCCACTTCCAAAACTTTCAGAGACTGCACTTGTCCTGTATGCGGCAGCAAGGCTCAGAGAGAAGTTGATACCATGGATACTTTCCTTGATTCATCCTGGTACTTCTTAAGATACTGCGACAGCAAGAACATTGAGATGCCTTTTGATAAAGATAAGGCTGATTACTGGATGGACGTCGATCAGTACATCGGCGGAGTCGAGCATGCGATCCTTCACCTGATGTATGCGAGATTCTTCCAGATGGCTCTCCACGACCTGGGCCTCACAGACTATGAAGAACCATTCAAAAATCTGCTGACTCAGGGCATGGTAAACAAAGACGGAAAGAAGATGTCCAAGTCGCTCGGCAACGTGGTATCTCCCGCAGAGATCATCGATAAGTACGGTGCTGACACGGCCAGACTGTTCATTCTTTTCGCGGCTCCTCCTGAGAGAGAACTTGACTGGTCAGACGCAGGAGTGGAAGGATCTTTCAGATTCCTTACCCGTGTATACAGACTGGTCTATGAACTTTCAGCGAGAGGACTCAGCGACGGAGACATCACTCCGAAGACATCCGAAGACAAGGCGCTCAATTACAGGCTCAACTTCTCCATCAAGAAGGTGAGGGAAGACGTAGGCGGAAGATTCATGTTCAACACCGCCATCTCGTCAGCCATGGAGCTTGTCAACGAGATGTACAAGTACAAAGACGGAAATAACGTTAACGAGGCTCTTCTCAAGAAAGCCATGAAAGAACTGATAATAATCCTTTGTCCCTTCGTGCCGCATATCGCAGAAGAGATGTGGCTCCACATCGGAGGCGAGGGACTCTGCTCAGACCAGTCCTGGCCTGAATGCGATGAAAAGGCTCTCATCTTAGACGAGGTGGAAGTCATCATCCAGATCAATGGCCGTCTCAAGGACAAAATGGTCGTAAGCAAGGATATCGACAGGGCTGAACTTGAGAGGATAGCTCTCGAAAGCGAGAAGGTCAGAGAGCTCACGGAGGGCAAGACCATAGTCAAGGTCATCGCCATCCCAGGCAAGCTGGTAAATCTCGTAGTGAAATAATTTAATAAAGAAAGGCGAATAATGGCTAAACCAAAGAATAACAAGAGAAAGCCGTTCCTTAAAGTGATTCCGATAGGCGGGCTCAATGAGATCGGAAAGAACATGACCCTCCTGGAATACGACGACGAGATAATGATCGTCGACTGCGGAATGAGCTTTCCCGATGACGAAATGCTCGGAATCGACGTTGTTATTCCCGATTTCAGTTATCTTATATCCAACAGAGAGAAAGTTAAGGGGCTGGTCTTGACACACGGTCATGAAGACCATATCGGGGCCATCCCTTATCTCCTGAGAGACCTCAAAGTGCCGGTATACGGCACCAGGCTGACCATAGGTCTTGTGAGGAATAAACTGGAAGAACATAACATAGTGGCCGATCTCAAGACCATCTATGCGGGAGACAGCTTCAGCCTGGGCAGCTATTTCGAGGTAGAGACCATAAGGACCACACACAGCATTGCTGACAGCATCTGCCTGGCTATAAGGACCCCTCAGGGAGTGGTCTTTCATTCAGGAGATTTCAAGATAGATTACACTCCGGTGGATGGAGATCCCATCGATCTCGGTAAACTCGCTGAGATCGGCGATGAGGGCGTCAGGCTCATGCTTTGCGACAGCACCAATGCTACGAGGCCAGGTTTCACTCAATCCGAGAGAGTGGTGGGCAGGACTCTTGAAAACATTTTCAGGACCGCCAAAAACAGGATAATCATAGCCACTTTCTCATCAAACGTACACAGGGTACAAAAAATAATCGAAAACGCCATACTTTGCGGCAGGCAGGTCGCAGTATCCGGCAGATCGATGGAGAAGGTAGTCAGCCTAGCGCTGGAACTGGGCTATCTTAACATCCCGGACGGCGTACTGGTCGATATCAAGATGACCAGAGACATTCCGGACAACAAGCTTGTGATCATAACCACCGGTTCCCAGGGAGAGCCTATGTCAGCTCTTTCGAGGATCGCTTCCGGAGAGCACAAGGGAGTCAAACTTAAACCCGGAGACATGGTCATCCTCAGTTCTACTCCTGTACCGGGTAATGAAAAGAGCGTATCGAACGTAGTAAACAAGCTCTTTGAAGCGGGCGCTGACGTCATATACTCGGATATCGCAGAGATACATGTGAGCGGACATGCCTGTCAGGAAGAACTTAAGCTTTTGCACTCGCTGCTGAAGCCGGAATACTTCATGCCGGTCCATGGTGAGTTCAGGCATTTGATCAGTCACGCAAGGCTTGCTGAATCCGTAGGCGAGAAGACGGAGAACATCTTTGTCCTCGAAAACGGCGATGTGCTCAATATAAGCGAAGAAGAGGCATTCTTCGAGAAGCACGTGGTAGACGCGGACGCGATACTTGTGGATGGTCTCGGAGTTGGAGACGTGGGCAACATAGTTCTGAGAGACCGTAAACATCTCTCTGAATCCGGCCTTATAATCGTAGTGGCCGCGATCGCGCAGGAAGGCTACGTGGTCTCCGGACCGGACATCGTATCCCGCGGCTTCGTCTACGTCAAGGAAAACGAAGAACTGATAGAGTCGGCCAGACAGGTATCGCTGGATGCTCTTGACCGAGCGCTCGACGACGGTATCAGGGACTGGAATACCCTCAAAGCGAGGGTGAGGGACGAACTGTCCGGATACATCTACCAGATAACCAAGAGAAATCCGATAATTTTACCCATATTTTTGGAGGTATGAAATGAACGTATATGATCAGGCACATCAGCTGGCGAAAGCCATCCAGGAATCAGAGGAATTCAAGCATTTCAAGAGCGCTGAGTCTCAGCTCAAGACAAAGCCGGAGCTCGAAAGCATGATGAATGATTTTCAGGCCAAGTCCGTTGAGATCCAGTTAAAGCAGATGAGCGGAGAGCAGCCGGATGCCGAAGATCTTCAGAAGATCCAGCAGCTCTATGGAATCGTGGCCATGGATCCTCTGGCAGCATCATACATGGAATCCGAGATGCGCTTCTCAATCATGATGAAGGATGTCTATGAGATCATCGGAGAGGCCATAGGCAAGGAGAGTCTGTTCAAGTAAATAAACAGTTGAACAGATCTGCGTTTTGTGATATAATTTATCAGTCGTTAATGATCCTGCTATAGACGTACAGCGGGTAGAACATATAGCTTAATTAGAAGATTGGAGAATATTATGGTATACGCTAGTGATTTCAGAAAAGGCAAAACTTTCATCGTAAACGGAGATCCCTGTGTGGTTCTCGATTTCCAGCATGTCAAACCCGGCAAGGGAGCTGCTTTCGTAAGGACGAAGTACAGAAACATCCTGACCGGAGCTACCAGAGAGGAAGCTTTCAACCCTTCCGACAAATTTGACGACGCCATCATCGAGACCAAGAAGATGCAGTATCTCTATAACGACGGAGAACTCTATTACTTCATGGACCCTGAGACCTATGACCAGGTACCTCTCGCACAGGAGCAGGTAGAGGACGCTGTCAAGTGGATCAGAGAGAATGATGAAGTTACCATCAAATTCTTCCAGGGCAACGCTTTCCTGGTCGAAGCCGAGAACTTCGTAAACCTTGAAGTCATCGACTGCGAGCCCGGAGTCAAGGGCAACACAGCCACTAACGTTACCAAGGCTGCAACCGTTGAGACCGGCGCCGTCGTACAGGTTCCCATCTTTATCGAACAGGGTGAAAAGATCCAGATCGACACCAGGACCGGTGAGTATTTAGGAAGAGCGAAATAAAAGCATCGGGACTTAAGGGACGCCTTGTGTGTCCCTTATATTGTATTATTCCGAACTATTACCCAGGAGGAAAAAGGGGAATGCGTAAATTTTTGATTGTACTTCTTTTACTTATAGTCATCGCCGGTGCGGGCGGCCTTTGGTATGTAAACAATCTTGATAAACCGAAGGATCCTGCGAGCACCGAAGAGATCACCATAGAGATACCTGAAGGTACGTACGCCAGCACGATAGGAGAGATACTCGAAAAAAACGGCGTCATCAACTCAGCATTCAATTTCAAGCTGTATCTCAAGATGTCCAAGACCCAGCCGAACATGAAGTCCGGAACGTTCACACTCAGCCCGTCCATGGACTTCGCGACCATCATCGAGACACTTGAGACCAGCCAGGTGAGTGATACTTTCGTTACGATACCTGAAGGTCTGACTATCGAGCAGA
This sequence comes from Bacillota bacterium, assembly GCA_017538125.1. Taxonomy (GTDB): domain Bacteria; phylum Bacillota; class Clostridia; order Peptostreptococcales; family Anaerovoracaceae; genus RUG754. Next base: position 39,444 of record JAFYJM010000002.1, on the reverse strand, counting down.
CGGCCCAGAAACTTGCAGATCAGGGCGCAGGCACTTATGAGGGATTCATGGATGCCATCGAAAACGGCAGCTATGATTACGGTTTCCTGAAGAACAATTCTCTGGAAGGCTATCTCATGCCCGACACCTATAGCGTACCGGACTCATATGATGAGCACGATATCATAGATATGATACTGCAGCATTTCGGCGAAAGTATCGCGGATCTGTATGAGAGCACTGACAATGAGATAACACAGAACTATACGCTCAACGAAGTGCTTACTGCCGCATCGATAATCGAGAGAGAGTGCATGGTAGATGATGAGAGGCCACTGGTATCCTCGGTCATCTACAACAGGATCAATAACAATATGATGCTCCAGATGTGCTCCACGGTGCAGTACCTGCTTCTCAAAGAGACAGGGGAAGTGAAGGATAATCTGCTTTATGAGGATCTGGAGATCGACAGCCCTTATAATACTTACAAGCATTACGGACTTCCTCCGGGACCGATATGCAGCATGGGACTCAAGTCTTTCAAGGCTGCACTTGAACCGGCAGACACGAATTATCTGTATTTCGTTCTCAGCGAGAAGCTGGACGGCACAAGCAATTTCACCGGTGACTATAACGAGTTCGTGCAGTTCGAAGCTGCCTATAACAAGGCTTACACAGAAGCACACAGCGGTTAACGGACTTGTGTGCCTGCCGCTGATACATAAACAATTTTTAATGTCCATTGCAAAAAGGAAGTGATCGTTCAAAATGGACGCGGACAGTCGAATATCTATCTTTTTCATATTGATCCTACTGGCTTTAGCGGCGTTTTTTGCCGTGTCTGAAACTGCCTTTGCTTCGGTGTCACAGTCGAAGATCAAGGTAAGCGCGGACAGGGGAGATGAGCGCGCCGAAAAGGCCATGGATATTCTGGATAATATTGAGACCGCCATAAGCACTTTGCTTATCTGCACAAATATAGTACACCTGACCATAGCAACCATGGTGACCGTAATGGTCACAAGGATCTGGGGGCTTGGTTTCGTGTCGCTTTCAACTATAATAACTACTCTTGTGGTGTTCTTTGCGGGAGAGATGCTCCCGAAGAGCATCGCAAAGAAGAATCCTGAAACTTACGCCCTGAAAACCGCAGGGCTTCTTTCAGTTATGATGAAAGTGTTCAGCCCGCTGGCTGGCTTCCTCACTTGGGTGGGCCTTCAGGCCGCTAAACTTACCAAGGGCGACCCTGAGATCTCGGTCACGGAGGACGAACTCCTGGATATTTTCGAAGATCTGGCCGAGGAAGGCGTGATCGACGAGGATCAGGAAGATATGATGTCCTCGGTGCTGGAGTTCACCGACACTAAGACGGGCAGAATACTTACACCCAAGAGGGATATCGTCGGCATCGATGTGAACCTCTCAAGAGAGGAGATCTTCGAGCAGGTCAATACTCTCACGCACTCAAGGGTAGTCGTTTACGACGGGACGATAGATAACGTTCTCGGCATACTCAGGATCAGAGAGTATCTCAAGGAATACCTGAATACGCGCGTCATACCGGACGTAAGAGATATCATGGACGAGCCGTACTACGTATCATCGAAGACCATGGCTGACGAACTCCTTGAAGAGATGTCCAAGGCGCGCCAGAACATTGCCCTCGTCAAGGGCGTGAACGGCCGTTTCATCGGTCTGGTATCTATCGAAGACATACTGGAAGAGCTTGTCGGAGATATCTTTGACGAGAGCGACGAGGAAGGAGGTCAGACGAAATGACTGTAGGCCTTCTTATTTGCGGTATAATACTTTGCATCATATTCTCGGCTCTGTTCTCGGCGTCTGAGATGGCGCTTTCATCCGCCAACAAGGTAAGGATCGAAAACGAGGCAGAGGAAGGCAGCCGCCGTGCCGGCATCGCACTCGGGCTCCTCGAGAACTTTGACGACAGCCTCGGAGCCATACTTATAGGCAATAACCTGGTGAACATAGCTGCATCTGCGATGTGCTCTGTGCTTGTCATCCTGATTACAGGCTCTGACAAAAACGCCTGGATCGCGACCGTCATAATCACGATACTTGTGATCATCTTCGGAGAGACGATGCCGAAGATCACAGCCAAGCAGAACGCCACTCGCTTCTCGCTAAAGATAGCACCTTTTGTAAAGGTACTCAGCGTGATCCTCAAGCCGCTAGTCAAGGCTGTGGTAGGGCTCGTCGGTCTGATAAGCCCTCAAAGGGCCGAAGAAGACGAAGAGACTGATGAAGATGAGACCATCGAGGAACTGGCGACGATCATAGAGACGGCTGAGGACGAGGGAGTGCTCGACGAAGACCAGAAATCTCTCCTCATCGCAGCCATAGACTTCGCTGACATCTCTGCATATGAAGCCATGACTTCCAGGGTGGACCTGGATGCGATAGACATCGAGGATTCAATGGAAGAGATCATGGAGCTCGTAAACGAGACACCTTTCACCAGATTGCCTGTTTATGAAGACAGTATAGACAACATCATCGGAGTGCTGCATCTGAACGACCTCCTCAAAGAACTCTCTGTGAACGAGGAGCCGGACATCAGGAGCATCCTGATGGAGCCTGTGTTCGTTTACAGGACCACCAAGCTGCCTTCCGTACTTCAGGCGCTCCGTGAAGCCAACCAGCACATGGCCATCGTGACCGATGAATACAGCGGCACCGATGGAGTCATAACCATGGAGGACGTGCTCGAAGAAGTCGTAGGCGAGATCTGGGACGAGAATGATCTCGTAGAAGAAGAGATAGTAGCCAAAAACGACAGGGAGTACGAGATAGACGGCGATCTGAACATATACGATTTCCTTGAGATCGTGAATATGGACGAGGACGATTACGAATCAGACTTCGACTCAGAGACCGTGGGAGGCTGGTTCATGGAGATGCTGGAGAGGTTCCCCGTGGTCGGCGACGAGCTCCATTATGAGAATTTCACACTGAAAGTGCTTGAAGCTGAGGAGAGAAGGGTCGACAAGCTTTTGCTCACTCTGGACGAACCGAAGCCTGAGGATGAAGATGATGACTGACAAAAGTGTCATGAGGCACATAACAAAAGATATAACGAACGAGGCCGTGACCGAGTATCTGTCTAATTTTTACAAGCCTCTGACTCCTGAACTCGGCGAACTGCGAGATGCTCTTGAGGCAGAGCCTGTGCCCGTGATACTCAGAGAGACCGAGGATTTCCTGTCAACTTTCATGGACGTGATCAAGCCCTTTAAAGTTCTTGAGATAGGCACTGCGGTAGGTTATTCGGCCATGTTTTTCGCTGAGAAGATCAGACAGTACGACCAACTGAGCGGACCTCAGGTGTATACGATAGAGAAAGACGAGACAATGTTCAGAAGAGCCAAGCAAGAGATCAAAAAGCTCGGCTATGGAGATTATATTCGCTGCTATCTCGGCGACTGTGAAGAAGGAATAAAACAGATAGAAAAGGAAGGCTCGAACCGGTTCGGTCTTATCTTCATCGACGCTGCCAAGTCACACTACAGGAGATTTCTGGAGGCTAGTCTCAGCCTCCTCGCGGATGACGGCGTGATAATATGCGACGATACGCTTTTTCAGGGAAGGCCGGCGCTGGAAGGAGAGATACCTCCCAGGAAGCACAGAACGAATACTCTCGCACTTCGTGAGTTCAATGAGTTCGTGAAGACCGATCCCAGATTCAGCTCGACTCATCTGGCCGTGGGAAACGGCATAACAATAATCAAACCGATATAAGGATCAGACATGAAAAAGATCGAACTTCTGGCGCCTGCCGGAGATCTTGAAAAATTAAAAACTGCTGTGGATTACGGCGCGGATGCCGTGTACTTCGGAGGGGAGGCATTCTCATTAAGGGCTGGAGCGGGCAACCTTACAGCCGAAGAGATGGAGGCCGGAATAGCTTACGCGCATGAACGCGGAGCGAGATGTTATCTCACGGTGAATATCTTTGCGCACAATGAAGATATAGAGCCGCTCCGCAGGTATCTGACAGATATAAAAGACCTTGGTATAGACGCATATCTGGTTTCAGATCCGGGAGTTTTCGCCATCTTGAAGGAGATAATTCCGGATGCTGAGATCCATCTGAGCACACAGGCTAACATGACCAATTATCAGACCGCAATGTTCTGGTACGGTCTGGGTGTCAGAAGGATAGTACTGGCCAGGGAGCTGAGCTTCACAGAGATCGGAGAACTCAGGGCGAGATGTCCGGAGGATCTGGAGTTTGAAGCCTTCGTCCACGGAGCAATGTGCATAAGTTATTCCGGGAGATGCCTCCTGAGCAATTTCATGATAAACCGTGACGCGAACCGCGGCGAGTGCGCGCATCCCTGCAGGTGGAAGTACGCCCTCGTAGAGGAGCAGCGTCCGGGTGAATATTATCCTGTCGAAGAAGACGAGCGCGGCACATATATACTGAACTCAAAGGATCTCTGCATGATCCGGTACATACCCGAGCTGGTTGGCTGCGGTCTGGATTCTCTTAAGATCGAGGGACGCATGAAATCTTCGTTCTACGTAGCGCACGTAGTCTCAGCTTACCGCAAAGCGATCGACGCCTACTATGAAGATCCTGAAAACTGGGAATTCAAAGAAGAATGGATGGACGAACTCCGCAAAGTATCCCACCGCCAGTTCACGACAGGCTTTTATTTCGACAAGCCGACTGATAAGGATCAGAACTACGAGACGTCCCAGTATACGAGGGACTATGTTTATACCGGAATAGTGCGCGAATATGATGCAAAGACCGGCTATGCGGTGATCGAGCAGAGAAATAAGATGGTCATAGGAGACGAGATCGAAGTATTCGGGCCATTCACGGATTTCTTCGTACAGAAGGTAGAAGAGATGTATAACGAAGCCGGAGAACCGATAGATTCGTGTCCTCATCCGCAGGAGATCATCAAGATGAAGATGGCAGGGGAGGTAAGACCCGGCTGGATGCTCCGGAAGAAGAAATGATCATACCGATCGGAAACTAATACAGACTAACTTTTTGATATATCAAATCAAAGCAATATCGCAATTATGATATTGCTTTTTTGATGTGTTTTTGGTATATTTACTATGTATGAATATGTTTGATTTCAAATATATAACTAACTTATTTGAGAGGTAAAATTATGACTGAAAAGAGATCTGAAGCTTTCAAGGAGCTTCAACCGACGTTGGATCAGTACGCGGGCGTCAAAGGCAGCCTGATCACGATCCTTCAGAAGGCTCAGGAGATCTATGGTTATCTCAGCAAGGACTGTATCAACCATATCGCTGACGCCACAGGCATCAAGCCTGCCAAGATCTATGGTGTAGCCACGTTTTACGCTCAGTTCAGACTGGAGCCCATCGGCAAGTATCTGCTCATGATGTGCCAGGGAACAGCCTGCCACGTAAACGGTTCAGAGGCGATCTATGAGACCGTATGCGAGGAACTGGGAATCGTTGACGGCGAGACCACAGAGGACAACATTTTTACTATCAATAATGTAGCTTGCCTCGGCTGCTGTTCACTTGCACCCGTAATGATGGTAAGATCCACCGACGGTGACGAGACATACGGCAACCTCACCAAGGACAGCGTAAGGGCGATCCTCAAAGAGATCGCAGCCAGAGGATAGGAGGTAAGAGATGAAAATAGTAGTTGGACAAGGTTCCTGCGGTGTAGCCACAGGCGCAAAGAAAACCGCTGCAGAATTTGAAAAGCAGCTCAAAGCTAACAATCTCGATGCCGAACTCACCATCACAGGCTGCGTTGGTACCTGCTACCTGGAACCCATCGTTGACGTCTATGAGGACAACGGCTGGATGACCAGATATGTCAAGGTACAGCCTGATAAGGTCGAAAGGATCGTAGAAGAGCACATCAAGGGCGGCAAGCCTGTCGAAGAGTTCTCCATCTCCGATGAGGATGAAGGCTTCGTCGAGAGACAGCAGAGAGTCGTCTTAAGAAACTGCGGAGTCATCAATCCCGAGAACATCGACGAGTATCTGGCAGTCGACGGTTACAAGGCTCTGGAGAAGGTGCTCACGACAATGAAGCCCGAGCAGGTCATCGAAGAGATGAAGGCTTCCGGTTTAAGAGGAAGAGGAGGCGCAGGCTTCCCTACATGGTTCAAGTGGAACGCTGCCAAAGCTTCTCCCGGAAATGAGAAGTACATGGTCTGCAACGCCGACGAAGGTGACCCGGGCGCATTCATGGACAGATCCGTTCTTGAGGGCGACCCTCATTCAGTTCTTGAAGGAATGGCCATCGCAGGTTATGCCATGGGAGCACACCAGGGCGTTATCTACTGCCGTGCTGAGTATCCTCTGGCAATCAAGAGACTTGAGATCGCCATGGCACAGGCCAGAGAGAAAGGCTATCTCGGAAAGAACCTCTTCAATTCAGGCTTCGACTTCGATATCTATATCAAGGCCGGCGCAGGCGCATTCGTCTGCGGAGAAGAAACAGCCCTTATCGCTTCACTGGAAGGCGAGAGAGGTATGCCGAGACTTAAACCTCCTTTCCCTGCAGCTAAGGGATTCTGGCAGAAACCCACCGATATCAATAACGTTGAGACCCTCGCTAACGTTCCCTGGATCATCCATAACGGCGGAGCAGCATTCGCGAAGTTCGGAACAGAGAAATCACCCGGAACCAAGGTATTCGCTCTCGCCGGCAAGATCAAGAAGGGCGGCCTCGTAGAGGTACCCATGGGCATGACCATCAACGACATCATCTACGGTATCGGCGGCGGTATCAGAAACGACAAAGAATTCAAAGCCGTACAGATGGGCGGACCTTCCGGCGGATGCATCCCCGCTTCTCTGGGAGATACGCAGGTAACATATGAAGACATCACCAAGACAGGTGCTATCGTCGGTTCCGGCGGTATGATCGTTATGGACGAAGAGACCTGTATGGTAGATATGGCGAGATACTTCCTGAACTTCACCAGAGACGAGTCCTGCGGCAAGTGCAACTACTGCAGGATCGGCACCAAGAGACTTCTTGAGATCCTGACCAGGATCACAGAAGGCGAAGGAAGAGACGGAGATATCGAGCTTCTCCAGGAACTGGCTACCAAAGTCATGCAGGGATCGCTCTGCGGTCTCGGTCAGACAGCTCCTAACCCTGTACTTTCAACCATTCGCCACTTCAGAAACGAGTACGAAGACCACATCTACAACAAAAAATGCACAGCTCATTCCTGCAAGGCTCTCATCAAGTTCAGCATCAATGAAAAGTGCAGAGGATGTACGCTTTGCGCAAGGAATTGCCCTGTCAATGCCATCTCCGGCAAGGTCAAGGAACTCCACGTCATCGATCAGGATGTCTGCATCAAGTGCGGCAAGTGTCTTGACAACTGTAAGTTCGGCGCAATAGATAAGATCTGATAGGGGAGGAGGTAATAAAATGAACAAATTCTTACTGAATATAAACGGCAAAGAAGTGACCGGATTCCCCGGACAGACCATCCTAGAAGTTGCCAGGGAAAATGACATTTTTATTCCTACTCTTTGCTATGACGAAAGAACCAGGATCTACGGTTCCTGCGGTCTGTGCATGTGCGAAGTAGAGGGCAACCCAAAGCTTTGCAAAGCATGCGCCACCGAGATCGCTCCGGGAATGGTAGTGAATTCCCAGACCGAGAGAGTAATCGAATCCAGGAAGACCAATCTGGAGCTCCTGCTCTCCAACCACACCGGCGACTGCCGTCCGCCTTGCGTGATCGCATGTCCCGGACATACCGACTGCCAGGGATATGTGGGACTCATCGCAAACGGCGAGTTCGACAAGGCTCTGGAACTCATCAAAGACAAAATCCCTCTTCCCGCATCACTCGGAAGAGTATGCCCGCACCCTTGTGAAGAAGAGTGCAGAAGAGGATTGATCGACGAGCCGATCTCCATCCAGCAGCTGAAGAGATTCGCGGCTGACAACGACCTCGCGGGCGAGATGTTCGTGCCCGAGTGCGAAGAGGATACAGGCAAGTCAGTAGCTATCATAGGCGGCGGCCCGATGGGCTTATCCGCAGCTTATTTCCTTCGCCAGATGGGACACGCTGTAACGATCTACGAGTCGATGCCTAACTGCGGCGGCATGCTTAGATACGGTATTCCCGAATACAGACTTCCTAAGGCTGTCCTCGATGAAGAGATCGCAACCATCGAGGCCATGGGTGTGGAGATCATAACCTGCACGAAGGTCGGAGAGGACATTCCTTTTGAGACCATCAGAGCAGATTTCGACGCTGTTCTCCTTGGAATCGGTGCCTGGGTATCAACTGGCGTCGGCTGCAAGGGAGAAGATGCTGACGGAGTCATCGGCGGTATCGATTTCCTGAGAAAGGTAGTCACCAACGAAGAGATCAAGCTGGGCGACAGAGTTGCCATCGTAGGCGGCGGCAACACCGCTATGGACGCCTGCCGTACAGCAGTCAGAATGGGCGCTAAGGAAGTTTACAACATCTATCGTCGTACCAAGGACGAGATGCCTGCTGACATGATCGAGATCGAGGAAGCAGAGGAAGAGGGCGTCATCTTCAAGAACCTCACCAATCCTCTCGAGATCGTAAAGGACGAGAACGGCCACGTGAAGGAAGTCATCCTTCAGGTAATGGAGCTCGGCGAACCCGACGAGTCAGGAAGAAGAAGACCTGTACCTGTTGAAGGCAAGACCGAGACCATCGCTCTTGATACGATGATCCTCGCTATCGGCCAGGCTGTAGATGCTTCCATCTTCACAGGCGACAAGACCAGAAAGGGAGCTATCGCATACGACAAAGAGACCTTCATGACATCGATCCCCGGCGTATTTGCTGGTGGCGACTGCGGTAATGACAAGATCTCCATCGCTATAGAAGCCATTGCTGACGCGAAGAAGGCATCTGACATCATCGACGCTTATCTCTATGGAGAAGACATCAAGTACAGAGAGAGATTCGTAGTAACCAGAGATGACCTCACTGCTGAAGATTTCGAAGACAGAGAGAGAATGTGCAGACCTGAACTTCCTCAGCTCATCCCCGAAGAGAGAAAGGGCAACTTCTCAGAAGTCATCCCTTGCGCATATAATGAAGAGCAGGCTATGGCTGAAGCTTCCAGATGTCTGGAATGCGGCTGCCACGACTACTTCGAGTGCAAGCTGATTGACTTCGCTAACCAGTATGACGTACATCCTGAGAGATTCGAAGGTGAGAAATCGACCATCGAGTTCGAGGATGATCACCCGTTCATAGTAAGAGACCCGAACAAGTGCATTCTTTGCGGTCTTTGCGTCAGAGTCTGTGACGAGGTAATGGGCGTTGGAGCTCTTGGCCTCGTGAACCGTGGATTTGACACAGTAGTCAAGCCGAACATGGAGAAGCCTTTAATTCAGTCCGGCTGTATCTCCTGCGGACAGTGCGTATCAGTATGTCCTACCGGAGCTCTTCAGGAAAGAACTTCAATGGTCAAGGAAGTTCCTGTCGAGACAGAAGAGACTATCACCACTTGCTCAATGTGCTCTGTCGGATGTACTCTCAAGCTTGAATCCTGCGGCGACATGCTTATCAAGGCTAACCCTGATAAGGAAGGCTTAGTGAACAAAGGTCTCGCCTGCGGAAGAGGTAAGTGGGGCTTCGACGGCGCCATCCTTGAAGGCAAGGTCGAAGACTGCTTCGTCAAGGAAGACGGCGAATTCAGAGAGTCCGATTATCATGAAGCACTCATGCTGGTCGCCAAGAGATGCCAGATCGTAGGTCAGAAGTACGGCAAGGATGCTATCGCAGTAGCTATCTCCGACAGATATACCAACGAGGAAGCATATGCCATGAAGGTAATGGCTCAGGCCATGGGAGCTAAGGTGCTCTGCCTGAACAACCGTCAGTCAGGACTTGAGAAGGTACTAGGCTACGACGCTTCACCGAACACGATCGACGAACTTCTTTCGACCAACCTGATCTTAAGGATCGGCTTCGAACCTGCAGACTCCAGAGTGATCGATCTCAAGATCAAGCAGGCTCAGGAGAGAGGAGCTAAGCTCATCGATCTCTGCTCCGGTGAGAACGATCTCGGATTCCTCAAGCAGATCGCCAAGGCAGTAGTCGCTTCCGGCAAAGCTGATAAACTTGAAGGAATCGATGAATTCAAGGCTTCGCTCGAAGGCGTTGAAGTTTCTGCAGAAGCTCAGAAGATAGCTGACGAGTATCTCAAGGCTAAGAAGGCCATGATCGTTTACCAGCAGAACATGCTGACGGTAGACGGCGCTACACTCGTAGCGGATATCGCACTCGCTTCCGGACACATCGGCAAGCCTCGTGACGGTATCCTTCAGATCAAGCCCAAGAACAACTCTCAGGGCCTCGTAGATCTGGGTATCACAGCCGGAGCTGAAGCCCTCGAGGGAGTTAAAGCCCTTGTGGTATTCGGAGAGAACGCACCGATCGATACCGACTCACTTGAGTTCCTCGCAGTATGCGATACGCATCTCACTGAACTCGGCGAGAAGGCAGACGTATTCATTCCGGGAACCGGCTTCGCTTCAACGAATGGAACCTTCACCAATACGGAGAGAAGACTCCAGGCGGTAGAAGCAGCAGTGGACGAAGGCATCGCGATGTCCAACTGGGAGGTCGCTCAGGAGATAGCACATATCTTCGAAGTTGATACTCCTTGGGAAGATACGGATGATATCTCGGATGAGATGTGCGATACCGAAGATATCTATAAATACTCCATACTCGGAGAAGTATTCGGTAACGTGCTCACACCGGTAGATCCTAAACTGGTCGCTGTTGCTGACGGCCCTGTGGTCGATCCGCTTCCGACGACCGACAGCCTTATGCAGTCAATAATCGAGAGACTTCCCGAACCTGTTGACGCGACCCTCTAAGTAAGTTATATATTTTGAAGACCCCTTGCCCGAAAGAGCAGGGGGTCTTTTGTTTATCAGAAACGATCAAAACAGGCTTTGCACCATGTATCCACAAATATACATTTTTCGGAATAGTTAAAGGTTGAATTATGTATGATTTTTGGTTATAATATACTATGTATAGGTAGGTGTATTTATGTCTAAAGAAAAAGGCCCAGACAATAAAATAATCAAGGAGCTCATTACCGAGTCAGCCTTACAGGCCGCCTCATCGATAGAGGGTATCTCAAAGGTGCTTGATGTCAGGGCGGATGGCGATCCTGACCAAAAGACCGTCGAGCTGAAAATATATATCGAAGTGATATACGGATACAAGATCCCTGCGGTCTCCTGGGACGTTCAGAATGCGGTGAAGGCTGCCGTGAAGAACTCCTCCGGATATAAAGCGCAGAAGATAGACATACACATCCAGGGCGTCAATGAAGCCCGGGAAAACACCTGACCTGAAAGGAAAAGACATGAGAAGAAAAAATGCAAGAGAATACGTAATGTCCAAAGCATTTCAGATAGATGCGGCACACGAGTGGGATCGTGCAGCTGATGATCTTCTAGACATAGACGAGCTGGGAAGCCAGTACGACTACGCAAAGGACGTATTGACCCACGTAATCGAGAACAGAGATGATATCGACGGGATCATAAACGAAGTCTCCAGCGGCTGGACGACAGGGAGGATGGCCAAGGCAGATCTGGCTATTATCCGCGTCGCTGCGGCGGAGATAAAATACCGTGAAGACGTGCCAAAGGCGGTGGCCATCAACGAAGCAGTCGAACTAGCCAAAAAATACGGCACAGAGGATTCCGGCAAGTTTATTAATGCCATACTTGGCAAGATACCTGAATGATGGATACCGAAAAAGATCTGATCCTCGGGATCGACACCAGCAACTACAGGACTTCGGTGGCCCTCGTCGACCTTGAAGGCAGTATTGTCTATAATTATCGCGAACTCCTGAAAGTACCTGAAGGGGAGAGAGGGCTCAGACAGTCAGAGGCGTTCTTTCAGCATGTGAACAGGCTGCCCGGACCGATAGCGGATGTCATGGAATACCGTGAGAGGATAAGAGGCATATCGGTCTCCACAAGACCGAGACCCAGGGATGGAAGTTATATGCCTTGCTTCCTGGCAGGTCATGTCCTTGCGAAAGAACTTTCATCAGCCATGGATCTGCCGCTTCTAGAGGTCTCTCATCAGGAAGGCCATGTGGAAGCAGTGAAGTACTATTCGGAATTGAGAGATAAAGAAAACGTGATCTTCTTTCACTTCTCCGGCGGTACGACCGAAGCGATATTCAGGGGTGAGATAGTCGGAGGCACGAAGGACATTTCCTACGGACAGGTCCTTGACCGGATAGGAGTGAAACTCGGCTATGCTTTCCCGGCGGGAGAAGCACTGGACAGTATCGCCCTTGAGGCAGGTACTGTGACAGATCTGCTTACACCGATCAAGGTAAATGACGCTTACATCAATCTGAGCGGTATCGAGGCTCAGGCGATGAGGACTCTTGATGACACTGACTTCGACCTTGAACACACAACAGGATTGATCAGAGAAGTCTTTGACAGACTGGCCGATTCGATCATTAAGATGAGCAGACAGCTTTCGGATAAATATGGCACGAAGGGTCTTATCTTTTCGGGAGGAGTAGCCTCTTCAGAATACATCAAAGATAAGATCCAGAGAGAATTGGGAAACGAATATACTCTGGTCTTCGGACCGCCTGAACTGTCAGGAGACAATGCCTGCGGCACAGCCCTCCTGATGCTGAAACATATAAGAGGAGAGGCTTGATGGCTCTTAGACCAATAACGGTCACACAATTGAATGACTATATCGCGAGAGTCTTTGACAGCGACACTCTCCTGATGAACGTGGCGGTTTCAGGCGAGATCTCTAACCTGAAATATCACAGCTCGGGACACGTGTATTTTTCCATAAGCGATGATAATTCGAAGATCAACTGCTTTTTCCCGGCTTCATACGTAAAAAATCTCAAGTACGAGCTGGGAGACGGTCTTAATGTGACGGTGACCGGCAAGGTAACGGTCTACCGCAAAGGCGGCTATTACAGCCTTTTCGTCCGTTCGATCCTTGTATCAGGAGAGGGAGATCTGGCGATGGCTTTTCAGCTGATGAAAGAGAAGCTAGAGAAGGAAGGCCTCTTCGACGCAGCCCATAAGAAGAGCATACCTGCTTTTCCACGAAAGATAGGCGTACTTACTTCAGAGACCGGAGCCGCCGTACAGGATATCATAAAGATCATCCGCTCCAGAAACGATCTCGTGGATATATTTGTTTTCCCGGTGCTCGTTCAGGGAGAGGGCGCAGCGCAGAACATAGCTGACGCTCTGGAGTTCGTTAACAGAAACTATAAAGACATCGATACGCTGATAGTTGGGCGCGGTGGCGGTTCTCAGGAAGATCTCTGGGCCTTCAACGAGGAAGTGCTGGCGAGAGCGATCTACGCATCGGAGATACCCGTGATATCGGCTGTCGGCCATGAGATAGACTTCTCGATCTCAGATTTCGTAGCTGACATGAGGGCGGAGACACCTACAGCCGCAGCTGAGATGGCCGTACCCGACCTCAATGAATTCAGAAAAAAACTTGATCAGTTCAGAGATACGCTTCTCAAGGAACTGCAGTCCAGACTTAGATATGATGAGCTCCGTACGGATACTGTCCTTAAACAGATGAGGACGGAGTTCGACAGGAAACTGACAGAACACCTGCATAAACTGGAGAAACTCAAACTTATACTGGAAGAGAATGCCCCCTTCAGGATCATGGAGAAAGGATATTCCGTTATCGAGGATCCTACGGGCAGGGTGATCAGATCAGGTAAAGAACTTACAGACGGCGAATATAACGTGATCTTTAAAGACGGAAAGGTCAGGGTGAGGATCGAAAATGTTTGAAGACAGCTTAAAGAAACTGGAAGAGACGGCTGCGACCATCAGAGACGAGAATTCATCTCTCGACGAGTGCATCAAGGCCTATGAAGATGGCATAAAAGCCTATGAAGACTGCAAAAAGATCTTGGAAGAGACTAAGGGCAAGATAGAGGTTTACCATGGACAGGACATATGAAGAGTATAAAGAGATTATAAACAAGCATCTTCTGGATTTCATCCCGGTGATCGACAACAAGAGCATTTCATTGTACGATTCCATGAAATATAGCCTGACGGCGGGGGGCAAAAGGCTCAGACCGATACTTCTCCTGGCGTCATGTGAGTTCGCGGGAGGCGACATCAAGGATGCTCTGCCTTATGCCATCGCCATCGAGTACATACACACATATTCGCTCATTCATGACGATTTGCCTGCGATGGACAATGACGATCTGAGAAGGGGACTTCCGACGAACCACAAAGTTTACGGTGAGGCTCAGGCAATACTGGCCGGAGACGGTCTCCTTAATACCGCCTTTGAAGCGATGAACAAGGATCTGATGATGTACTTCGATGAGCCTGAACAACTGCCGAAAAGGATAAAGGCTGCCTATGAGATAGCTAAGGGAGCAGGAGTCAGAGGCATGGTCGCAGGTCAGACATCGGACATCGAGAGCGAAGAGACCGACATATCCAATGAGATGCTGGAATACATCCACATCAATAAGACCGGAGCTCTTATCAAGGCTGCCATCAAGGCAGGCCTTTATCTGGGCGATCCGGATCCTGATATGATCGAAAGAATGGACCGCTATGCGGAGAACCTGGGATTGTCATTCCAGATAGCGGACGACATACTGGACGTGGTAGGGGATGCCGCAGAACTCGGCAAGAACGTCGGTCAGGATCAGAAGGATCACAAGAATACTTACACTTCCATAAACGGACTGGAGCAGGCATATAAGAGGCTCGATGAACTCTCGGACGACGCCCTGAAAGCCATCTCCGATTACTATGACAACGCGGAATTTTTTGCAAACCTGATCAGAGAACTTAAGAACAGGAGCAAATGATGAAAAAACTTACAGATTATGATTTCCCGGCCGATCTCAAGACCATGAGCGAGAAGGAACTCGAACTTCTGGCCGTAGAGATCCGGGAATTCCTCATTGAAAAAGTATCCAGGACCGGCGGGCACATAGCGTCCAATCTTGGAGTAGTCGAATTGACCATAGCCCTCCATAAAGTCTTTGACAGCCCTAAGGACAAGATCATCTGGGACGTAGGTCATCAGTCCTACGTACATAAGATCCTTACCGGAAGGGCAGAAGGCTTCGATGACCTCAGGAAGTTCGGAGGTCTGAGCGGTTTCCCGAAGACCAAGGAATCTGAGCATGACGCTTTCGATACAGGCCATTCTACCACGTCGATAAGCGTGGCCATGGGTATGGCCGCCGCCAGGGACATTAAGGGCGAAGACTATGAGGTCATCGCCGTGATAGGCGATGGTTCGCTCACCGGCGGTATGGCCTATGAAGCCATGGATAACCTGGGTTTCAAAAAGAACAAGGTCATAATCATCCTGAACGATAATGGTATGTCCATTTCGAAGAACGTAGGAGGGATATCCAAATACCTCGGAACGATCCGCACGTCTCACGGATATTTGAACGCGAAGAAGTTCGTTAAGGACAAGATGGACGGTTCCAAAGCCGCCAAGAGCATAGGCAAGGGGCTGGCTTCGTTCAAGAACGACCTTAAATATACACTTATGAACAACCCGGGAATATTCTTTGAGAACCTCGGCATCACTTACTTCGGACCCATTGACGGTCACGATCTCAAGCAGGTCACGGCTGCTCTGGAGAAGGCCAAGGGCCTCAACGAGCCGGTCGTCATACATTGCCTTACCAAAAAAGGCAAGGGTTATACTAACGCAGAGAAATATCCCAGAAAGTTCCACGGCATCGGACCGTTCGATCCGGAGACCGGAGAGCCACTCAAAAAAAGCGAGCTCCCGAGCTTTTCAAAAGTCATGGGGCAGCATCTTCTTGAGATGGCTAAGAATGACCCTGATATCGTGGCGATAACAGCCGCCATGGGAGAAGCCACAGGTCTCAAAGATTATTCCATCGAGATCCCCGAGAGGTACTATGACGTTGGGATCGCCGAGGAGCACGGAGTGACCTTCGCTGCGGGACTCGCAAAGGAAGGCCTTAAGCCATATGTATGCATTTATTCTTCTTTCCTGCAGAGAGCTTACGATCAGCTCCTTGAAGATATTTGCC
Source organism: Bacillota bacterium (assembly GCA_017538125.1). Taxonomy (GTDB): domain Bacteria; phylum Bacillota; class Clostridia; order Peptostreptococcales; family Anaerovoracaceae; genus RUG754. Next base: position 23,358 of record JAFYJM010000002.1, on the reverse strand, counting down.
TTCAGGATCTTCACGCGGTCTTCTTGCTTGACCGTGCCGGAGTCGTAGGCGCTGACGGAGAGACACACCATGGGATCTTCGATCTGTCTTATCTGAACACTATGCCGAACATGAAGGTGCTGGCGCCGAAGGACGGCAGGGAATTGCAGGCAATGATGGACTGGGCGAACAAAGAGAACGGTCCGGTGGCTATCAGGTATCCAAGGGGTGTGTGTGTGAATGCCGATCTTTATGACCAGGAGGAAGAGTTCACTCCGGGCTGCAGGAGAGTGTCCGAAGGAGAGGCTATCGAGATCTGGTCCCTCGGCAAGATGTTCCCGACGGCTGTTAAGGTCAAGGAGATCCTGGACGAGAAGGGCTTCAACTGCGGACTTGTGGACGTTACGATGGAGAAGCCTCTGGATGTCAGCCCGTTCAAAGACTGCGAACCGACTTATATCGTTACTATTGAGGACAACGTGATCGCAGGAGGATTCGGCGATAACCTGGCTAACAGGCTTCTTGACGAACACTGCCACATACTGAGGTTCGGCTGGCCTGATACCTTCGTGGAGCACGGAACTTTCGAAGAACTCGCCGATAAGTATGGATTGACGCCTGAGAAGATCGCATCTTCGATACTTAAATTCCTTAAGAACGATCTCGAAAAGGACGGCATCCATATAGGAAAGAAGAGGAGTGAGTAGATGAAGGAAAGACTCGACGTGCTTCTCGTCAGGCAGGGATTTTTCGATTCAAGAGAGAAGGCTAAGCGTGCCATTATGGCAGGCCTGGTCTTCATAGGTCAGGAGCGTTACGACAAGGCCGGCACCATGGTTCCGGAGGACTCGGAGATCACGGTGAAAGGCGATACCTGTCCCTACGTTAGCAGGGGAGGACTCAAACTTGAGAAGTCGATCAAGATCTGGGATATCGGCCTCCAAGATTCGGTCTGCATGGACATAGGTTCTTCCACAGGAGGCTTTACGGACTGCATGCTCCAAAACGGCGCATCGAAGGTTTACGCGCTTGACGTCGGCACCAATCAGCTTGCTTACAGTCTAAGGATCGATCCCAGAGTGGTGGTCATGGAAAAGACAAACGTCAGGGATCTCGATACGGAGAACTTTGAAAAGCTGGACTTCATATCGATAGACGTTTCATTCATAAGCCTCAGTCTGGTCCTGCCCGTCGCCTCGCGTCTCCTTAAGGATGGCGGTGAGCTCGTGGCGCTGGTCAAGCCCCAGTTCGAAGCAGGCAGGGACAAGGTCGGAAAAGGCGGTATCGTGCGCGACAAGGCTGTGCACCGTGAAGTTATCGAAAACGTCATAAAATACGCTGAAAACGCCGATTTGACGCCTTGTGGGCTGTCCTACAGCCCTATAACCGGCGCCAAAGGCAACATAGAATATCTTCTTTATATGAAAAAGGCTGCGGACATGGATGTTTTGCTCAGCAATGAAGATATAAACAAAATAGTTGAAGACTCACATGGTGAGTTAGATAAATAGATATTAAAGCTAATTTTTAAAGAAAAGGAGAATCAAAAAATGAAGCTTTCACAAAAGATCCAGGAGATGGAATTATCTCCCATCAGAAAATTCGTTCCTTATGCCGACCAGGCAAGAGCAGCAGGCAAAAAGGTCTACGGACTGAACATCGGCCAGCCCGACATCAAGACTCCGAGAGCGTTCTTTGAAGCCATCCAGAACTTCGATCAGGAAGTGCTTGCCTATGCCAATTCCCAGGGTATTCCCGAACTCCTGGACGCGCTGGTCGGATACTACAAAAGATTAGGTCTCGATTTTGAGAAAAAGGACCTTCTCATCACTGACGGCGGTTCCGAAGCCCTCAGCATGATCATGACAGCTATTCTGGACGAAGGTGATGAAGTCATTATGGCAGAGCCTTTCTATACAAACTACAAGACCTTCATCAAAGCAGCCGGAGGAAACATCGTAGCCATTCCTACCACAGCTGAAGACGGTTATCAGTATGCGGTAAGGGAGAAGATCGAAGGCGTTCTTTCTCCTAAGACCAAGGCCATCGCCATCATCAACCCGGGCAATCCCACGGGCAAGGTCCTCACCAAAGAAGAGATGGATCTCATCGTTGACATCGTTGTAAAGAACGACCTTTACCTGATCTGCGACGAGGTTTACAGAGAATTCACTTATGACGGCAAAGAAATGTCCACCTTCGGAGCTTACAAGGAAGCCGAGCAGAACGTGATCATCGTAGACTCCGTTTCCAAGAGATTCTCCGCCTGCGGAGCTCGTATCGGTTCCATCGCTTCCAAGAACGAGCCGCTCATGCAGAACCTTATGAAGATCTGCCAGGCCAGACTCTGCGTTCCTACGCTTGACCAGGTCGGCTCAGCTGCCCTCTATAATCTCGATCCTTCATACTTTGATGACATCAAGAAAGAATATGAGTACAGAAGAAACGTATCCGTAGAAGCTCTGAATGAGATCGAAGGCATCAAGTACGGTGTTCCGGAAGGAGCTTTCTATATCACATGCCAGCTTCCCGTTGACAACGCTGAGGAATTTCTTATGTTCCTTCTCACCGAGTTCGACGTTAACGGCGAGACAGTTATGTTCGCGCCTGCAGGCGGATTCTACGGCACGAAGGGCGTAGGCCAGTCCGACATCCGTATCGCTTATGTTCTCAAGGCCGAGGACATGAGAGCGGGAATCAATATCATCAAAGAAGGCATCAAAGCGTACAACGCGCGCAAATAATCGAAAAGGAACTTACTCATGGCTAAATTATCCCCGATGATGGAACAATATTTTGAAATAAAAGAGCAGTATAAGGATTGCATACTGTTCTTTAGACTCGGGGATTTTTATGAGATGTTTTATGATGATGCCAAACTGGCATCAAAAGAACTCGAACTGACACTGACAGGAAGAAACTGCGGTCTGGAGGAAAGGGCGCCGATGTGCGGCGTCCCTTTCCATGCCGCAGACACCTACATAGCCAGGTTGGTGGAGAAGGGATACAAGGTAGCGATCTGCGAACAGATGGAAGATCCCGCGCTCGCCAAAGGTCTCGTCAAGCGTGACATCATACGCATAGTCACCCCTGGGACGCTCACCTCAGGCACTATGCTCAAGGAGGACGAAAACAACTATATCTGCTCGGTGTTTTTTGCGGAGAAGGACAGAGAACTGGGCATCTGCTATTCAGACATCTCTACTGGAGAACTTTACCTCACTGAGTATCACGGCGACGACATAAGGCAGACCTTGCTGAACGAACTGGTCAAGATCAAACCGAGTGAGATCATTGTAAGCGAAGGCTTCAGCGAGGCCTTCGACATGGACGAGATAAAACTGATGACGGATGCGTTCGTGGATATCATCCCGGACAGTACGTATAATCTCACGAGCTTCAGGGCTATGATCCTGAGTCAGTTCAATACGATCTCACTGATGAGCCTTGGGATAGATGGAAGGGAAGCATGCATCATGGCTCTTGGTTCGCTGCTTTCTTACCTTTTCGAGACCCAGAAGCAGGACCTTAAGGCCATTACCAGGATAGCTCACTATGAGATCGGTACTCACATGACCCTTGACAAGGCCACGATCAGAAACCTTGAGATAACCGAGACCCTTTATGACAAAAACGTCAAGGGCAGTCTTCTGGGGATCCTGGATAAATGCCAGACAGCCATGGGTTCCAGACGTCTCAGGCAGTGGCTTAGAGAGCCTCTTAACGACTCAAAAGAGATCAACAGGAGGCTTGACGGAGTCGAGGAACTCTTCAATGAGCTCCTTATGAGGAACAATATCCGCGAGGCTCTGAAGGAGATCTATGATTTCCAGAGACTCATGGGAAGGATCGCCTACGGCAACGCCAACGGCAAGGATCTTATAGCGCTCAAGCATTCGCTCAGGGTGCTTCCGGACATCAAATTCGAGCTTGATGCTGCGGGCTCGGAGATCCTCAGAGATATCGATTCGAAGATACACGACTTCAGCGATATACATGACAGGATCGAGAAAGCCATCTCTGAGGACGCAGGCTTCACACTTAGAGACGGAGGACTGATCAAACCCGGATATTCCAAGGATCTGGATGACCTCAAATTCTCTATAAGAGACGGCAAAGAATGGATATCCTCCCTGGAACAGAAGGAGAGGGAGAGGACGGGCATCAAGACCGTCAAAGTAGGATACAACAAAGTATTCGGTTACTATATCGAGGTATCGAAGTCCTTTGCGGACCAGGTGCCCGAAGAATACATACGCAAACAGACCCTGGTAAACGGCGAGAGGTACATCACACCTGAACTTAAAGAGATGGAGAACCTGGTACTGAACGCAGAGGCGAAGATTAATGATCTTGAATACAGACTTTTCGTCGAGATCAGGGAATACATACAAGTTTACATAAAAGATATACAGGAAACTTCAGAAGCGATCTCGGATCTGGATGTTTTGCTGGCATTTGCGGCGGTCTCAGAGAAACTCGACTACGTCAAACCTGTGATCGATGATTCCCTTGAGATCAATATCATCAAGGGACGCCATCCTGTGATAGAGCAGACCGTGAATAACGGGCTCTTCGTGTCGAACGATACCTACGTCAACAGTACCGATCAGTCTATGCTCCTGATCACGGGCCCTAATATGGCCGGCAAATCGACTTACATGAGGCAGACTGCGCTGATTGTCCTTATGGCTCAGGCAGGCTGCTTCGTTCCGGCAGAATCCGCCAGAATAGGTGTCTGTGACCGTATCTTTACGAGGATAGGGGCGTCGGATAATCTGGCTCAGGGCCAATCGACCTTCTTCGTGGAGATGTCGGAACTCTCGTACATCCTGAACAATGCAGGGGAGAGATCGCTCATCATCCTCGACGAGATAGGAAGAGGAACGTCCACCTATGACGGATTATCGATAGCCTGGGCTGCCGTGGAGGAACTCTGCAATGAGCATACACACATCAGGACGCTTTTTGCGACTCATTATCATGAACTTACCGTTCTGGAGGACGAGATCAAAGGCGTTAAGAACCTTAATGTGGACGTAGCAGAAGAAGGCGGGACGGTCGTCTTCCTGCATAAGATCGTCGAAGGAAGCGCTTCGAGGTCCTATGGCATCCAAGTCGCAAGGCTTGCCGGCATCCCGGAAGACCTTCTGGAGAGGGCTAAGAACAAGCTCCTTGAACTTGAAGAACAGGGCGAGGAGCATAAGGCAAGGGTTGAGCGTTCGATGTCGCACGAGTTCCCTGTTAAAAAAGAAAGACCCGCGGCGAGGGTCGCTGAAGATATGCAGATGTCCTTCTTCGACCTGACGCCCGATCCAATAATCACCAGGCTGAGAGAACTCGACTTGATGAACATCACACCATCCGAAGCTATAAAAATACTGGAAGAACTGAAGAAAAAGCTATGATTAAAGTACTAGATAAAACCGTATCGGACAAGATAGCAGCCGGCGAAGTCATCGAGAGACCGCTTTCGATCGTCAAGGAACTGGTCGAAAACGCTGTGGATTCCGGCGCTGAGTCGATCATTTGCGAGATAAAGAACGGCGGCAAAACGTATATCAGGGTCACTGACAACGGTTCAGGCATACCTGAGGATGAGGTCGAGCTTGCTTTTCTGCGCCATGCCACGTCAAAGATCGAAAAGGCAATAGACCTTGATTCAATCGAGACTCTGGGATTCAGAGGAGAAGCTCTCGCTTCTATCTGCGCTGTCAGCCAAACAGAGATGATAACCAAAGTCAGGGACGCCAAGACCGGCGTAAGGCTCGTCTACAGAGGAGGCAGAGCCTTCACCAAGGATCAGACAGGCTGCCCTGACGGCACTACGATCGTCGTGACAGACCTTTTTTATAACACTCCTGCAAGGGCTAAGTTCCTTAAGACAGATTCCGCTGAAGCAAGTCTGATAATCGATTTCATCAGCCGCATGGCTATCGCATATAAAGACATAAAGTTCAGGCTGATCAACAATGACAAGATCCTCTTCACCACCGTGGGAGACGGTAACCGTTTCAAGGCTATTCTCAGGGTATATCCGGGAATAGACCAGAAGCATATGGTTCCTGTAGATTATGAAGAAGACGGCATGAGCCTCGAGGGATATATCTCAACTCCCGCGATGTCCAGGACGTCACGTACGTCGCAGATCTTTTTCGTTAACGGCAGGTCGGTCGAATCCAAGGTCATGGAGAGGGGAGTGTCCTTCGGCTACAGGGAAAGACTGTTCGAAGGGAGATATCCGGTCTGCTTCCTTTTCCTGCAGACTGATCCGAAGAGCCTCGACGTGAACATCCATCCGAACAAGAGGGAAGTACGCTTCGACGAAGAGGGCAAGGTCGCAGAATTCATCGGCAAAGCCATCACCGAAGCGCTTTCATCCAAGGATGCGGTCGTTGATGCGTCTGAGGCGGTATATGCCCGCATGGAAAAGATGGAGGGTATACCTTCGTTCATGAGAGATGACAGGAGGGGAAGTGACCTTTTCAAGGATAAATCGGAGACATCCAGGTCAGATGGACAGCAGGTCGACATCAGATCGATGCTGAACGCCATCGAGAATAAGCCCGAAGCGCCCAAGTCCTGGGAAAGCCTAAGATCGCCTGAAGTACCTGATCCGGTGAAAATCGCCGTGCCCGAGCCTGCTCCTGAACATACTCCTGAACCTAAGCCGGCGGTCGGGGCGGTTCCTGTAAAGGAAGAAACATCTGCAATAGCTGAACCAGCGGGATCTGTAATGGCCGAGCCTATACTGGCCGACAGGCCGTCAGATCCGGTATCCGATTTCGAATTCAAGTTCGATGAATCAAAGATCACCGCACCTATAGATACCCAGACACCGTCAGCCAGAAGACAGGCATCAGAGCAGAGACTCAGTATCCAGGAGCAAAAAACACCGATTGAGATCTATTCGCCGCTCCTGAGGCCCTTCGATTTCAATGATCTCTGGGTCACAGGATGCATCTTTGATACATATATCACGGCTACAGATGAAGATAATTTCTACCTGATCGACCAGCATGCCGCTCAGGAGAGGGTGTTCTACGAGAAACTCGTAAGTGAATATGAATCCGGCGAGAAAGTCCGCCAGACCATTATGGTGCCGATCATTATAAACGTCGATTATTCACAGCTGGAGAATTCGAATGAATGGATCGACACATTGACCGAGATGGGCTTCACTATCGAGGAGTTCGGCGGGAACGCTTTCAGGATCACCGAGATACCGATGTTCATGGAGATCGGTGAGGCTGAAGAGTTCATCAAGGATTTCCTCGCGAACATAAAGACCGGCACAGGCATGAGGAACACTGTCGTGATCAATAAGCTCATAATGATGTCCTGTAAGGCTGCGATCAAAGCCCATGACAAGCTTTCATTAAATGAGATGAAGGCACTCCTCAAGGATCTGGCGAACTGCAGGAATCCTTTCAGCTGCCCGCATGGCAGACCTACAGCCGTTAGACTCACCCAGTATGACCTCGAAAAGATGTTCAAACGCGTCCAGTGATAATCCGATAAATGACAGACGATAGAAGGATAATAGCCGTAGCAGGGCCTACGGCTTCAGGTAAAACCGAATACGCTATAAAGATCGCTGAAGCTGTCGGGGGCGAGATAATTTCGTGTGACTCGATGCAGATCTATAAATTCATGGACATCGGCTCGGCTAAGCCCACCTCTGAAGAGCGAGCTCGTGTCAAGCACTGGCTCGTGGATGAGATCGATCCGAGAGAGGAGTTCAGCGTAGCGCTCTACAGAGATCTGGCTAAGGGATGCATCGAAGATATCTTTTCGAGAGGCAAGATCCCCATGATCTGCGGCGGGACAGGCTTGTATCTGAATTCTTTGCTGTACGATATGGATTTCTCAGGGACAGAGAAAGATGAGGAACTCAGGCAGACACTTATGGATGAGGCGGAGCTTTTCGGGCCTGAATTCGTCCATAAGAAGCTCGAAGCGATAGATCCGGCCAAAGCCTCGGCCATCCACCCAAACAACGTTAAAAAGGTCATCAGAGCCCTTGAAGGGGCTATGAGAGGAACGGGTGTGGGAGATCTGAGCAAACTCAGGGAAAAGACAAGCGATTATGGTGTCCTTCTCATCGGGATAAATCGTGATCGTGCGGAGTTATATGACAGGATAAACCACAGGGTGGATATCATGGTCTCAGAAGGTCTTTTTGAAGAAGTGGAGTCGCTTCTTGAGATGGGCCTTCAGGAAGAAGACATCTCCATGAAAGGTATCGGCTACAAGGAAGTGATCGCTTACTTCGATGGCTTATGCACAAAGGAAGAAGCCATAGACAATATTAAGAAGAACACCAGGCATTTCGCGAGAAGGCAGATGACCTGGTTCAGAAGATATGAAGACATGCACTGGTTCAACATCTCTGAACTCGGCGAAGAAGAGGCTTTTGACAGGATGATGGATCTCATCAATGAATGATATGGCAGAAAAAAAGACGGTTCGCGTACATAACAAGTCCGATAAACCGGATAACGTGATCAAAAAAGAAAACGACATATATATGGAGTGCGAATCTCTTGAGGAACAGTTGCCGAGGTTCCTCAGGGGATATTTTGCGTACCTTAAAGGAAACGTTCTGCCGATGACCAGACTTGCCTATCTGCATGACGTCAGGTTTTTCATGCAGTATCTGATCGATGAGACGGATCTCACGGAAGCCAAGACCACCAAAGACATCAAGCTTTCAGACCTGAACAAAGTTAAGGCTGTCGATGTAAACCTCTTCATCGATTACTGCCGCAAATACAAGGTTGTCGACGAAAAGGTCGTGACTTATTATACCAACGACAACAAGTCACTTGCCCGCAAAAAATCCTCCGTCTCGGTCCTCTTCAAATATCTTTACCGCGATGAGATGGTAGACAAAAATATCACCGACGGTTTCGATCCTATACGCGTACCCAAGCCCGGCGAACGAGAGATCAAGGCATTGCAGGACGATGAAGTCATGATCATGCTGGACGCGGTGACGACAGGGCAGGGGCTTACCGAGAAAGAGCGTTCATTCTGGGAGAAGACCAAGAAGCGCGATAAGGCGATCCTGATCATATTCCTGACTTACGGACTTAGACTGAGCGAGCTTCAGCAGCTGAATATCAGTTCGTTTCAGTGGGGAAGAGGGGAGTTCAAGATCTACCGCAAGAGGGGCAAAGAGTCCATTATGCCGCTCAATAACTCAGTGACAGCAGTTGTCCATGACTATCTGGATAATGAGCGCAAACCGGACTCGGAGGTCGAGGATGAGCATAAGGATGCGTTATTTTTGAGCCTTCAAGGCAAGCGCATGACCGAGCGCCAGATAAGAGAACTGGTCAAAAAATACACGTCCATCGCGCTGAATACGAGCCGCAAAGGCGGATATTCGCCCCACAAACTCCGTGCCACAGCGGCTACATCACTTATAGGCCGCGGAAATTCGATCTTCGACGTGGCAGCTCTTCTCGACCATGAGCAGGTCACTACGACGCAGCTCTATGCGCGCCAGAAGATCAACGTCAAGAGAGACCTCGTAAAAGGCATGGAATGGGAAGAAGAGCGAAAAGAATGATCCCATTTCGGAGCCGCTCTCGCTTTGTCCTCGCGCAGCGGTTCTAAGCTCCGTCTGCACTTCGTTTGCCGATCGCTAAGTACCGGCGCTGCGGAAGCTCCGTAATGGGATCATTCTTTTCTCAGAGTATTTGTAGAAAGGGTCAATATGAATATTAGCGATAAACTGCTTATTGACAAATTTAATATAGATGAGAGGGTCATCGAACTCGTCAGGGAGGCTGAGAAGGAAGTTCAACCGCAGTTCGACGAGCTCGATGACATCATGGCATATAACCAGTATAAGGTGCTTGATGTGTTCCAGAAAAACAAGATCGCCGATCTTCATTTTCAGTGGAACACTGGCTACGGTTATGACGATCCGGGCCGTGAGATGATCGAGAAGGTCTATGCAGAAGTTTTCGGCGCAGGCAAAGCGCTTTGCAGGCCTACGATAGTTAACGGCACGCACGCTCTGGCATTGATCCCTTTGGCGCTTCTCAGAGCAGGAGATGAGCTGATCTACTGCACCGGTGCTCCGTACGACACGATGCAGACCGTGATAGGGCTTACCAATTACGAGCCTGGAAACGGTTCCCTTAAGGACTACGGCGTGAAATATAAACAGGTAGAACTTACACCTGATGGAAACATCGATTTTGACGCTCTGAAAGCAGCCATGGGACCTAATACTAAGATGGTCGTGCTCCAGAGATCCACAGGCTATGGATGGAGACCTGCGATAACGATCGATCAGATAGAAGAATGGGCTGCATTTATGAACGAGACAGATCCTTCTATAATCAAAATGGTCGACAACTCTTACGGCGAATTCGTTGATTATAAAGAACCTACGGAGGTCGGCGCAGACATTATGGCTGCATCTCTCATCAAGAATCCCGGCGGTGGTCTGGCTCTCACGGGAGGTTATATCGCAGGCAAGGCCGATCTCATCGATAAGATCCAGTACCGCATGACCTGCCCGGGTATCGGCGGCGAATGCGGCCTCACTTTCGGACAGACCAGATCCATGTTCCAGGGCCTCTTCATCGCTCCCAGAGTAGTGATCGGTGCTGTGAGAGGAGCCGTGCTTCTCGGGAAGTGCTTTGAGAAGCTCGGATACGACGTATGCCCGAAGCCTGAAGATAAGCGTTCCGACATAATCCAGGCGATCAATCTGGGCGATGAGAAAAGGGTCGTGACTTTCTGCCAGGGAGTGCAGGAAGCAGCACCTATAGACAGCCATGTATCTCTCGTACCATGGCAGATGCCGGGATATGAGGATCCTGTGGTAATGGCTGCAGGAGCCTTCAATCAAGGTTCTTCCATCGAACTTTCGGCAGACGGACCGATCCGTGAACCATTCAATGTTTATTTCCAGGGCGGCATAACCTACGAACACAGCAAGATTGGCGTGATCAAATCGATAGATAAATTGCTCAAAGAAGGCCTGCTCACAATTAATGGATAAAGAAAAGATCAAAACAATAGCAAAAGCAATAGCTTTTGTGATCATAGTGATCGTCATACCTCTGGTGCTTTTCCTTACCAACAGGGAGTTTTTCGGCCAGTTCAGAAGCATAGCCGACGTAGAAAACTTCATCAGCAACTACGGCAAGGAAAGCGCTCTGGTGTATGTGATATTCCAGATCTTCCAGGTCATCATATCTGTGATACCGGGTGAAGTGTTTCAGGTCGCTGCCGGTTATCTTTTCGGACCGGTACTCGGAGTTTTGCTGGCGATCATAGGCTGCCTTATAGGAGAAGCCATAGCCTTCGGTCTTGCCAGAGTTCTGGGCCAGGGTTTCGTAAGGCTTTTCATGTCTGACGAACAATTTCTGAAGTATCACGAAAGGCTGAACTCAAACCGTGCTTATACGCTTTGCTTCATCCTGTACCTGATACCAGGTATCCCGAAGGACATACTGTGCTATGTCGCAGGAGCCACAGAGATAAGATTTCTGCCCTTTATAATCATTTCCATGGTGGGAAGACTGCCGGGACTGGTGGGATCCATAGCCATGGGTACTCTGGTGGACCGCGGACAATATATGATAGCGCTTATTATACTGGGAGTTGCTTGTGTGGCTGCATTTCTGGGTTTCGTGTACAGAGAAAAACTATCAGATTTCATAGATAAGCTCAAAGAGAATGGGAGGGATAATAAGTGATGCTTTATATCCCTTTTATTTTTATCGCTTTGGGCTGCGTGATCAACTGGAATGGTCTGCCTGAAAAGGCTCTTTCTGCCTTCAACATGATAATGAACGCTGCGCTCATGCTGCTTATGACCGTGGTCGGAATAAATGTGGGCACATCCAGGGAGGTCATGGACAATATTGGCACGATCGGAATCAACTGCGCCATCATGTGTCTTGGCTCAGTTGTTTTAAGCGTTGCTATGGTGGTGCTTCTCGAGAAGACCATTCTGCCGCTTGAAGAGATAAGGCAGAAACTCCACCGGGAAAAAGGCTTCGAACTGAAGGAACCGTCGGAAAACAAAGGCATAGATCCTCTGCTGATAGCAATGCCATGCGCCATAGTACTTGGACTTGTCCTTGGACTTTTCGTATTCCCGGACGTCAAAGAAAGTACCCTGGACAAGCTTCTTGACCTTTCGCTGATCCTGTTATACACAGGAGCCGGAGTATCTTTAGCAAGTAATAAAATAGCTTTTCTCTACATCAAAAAACTCGGCTTAAGGATACTTTATATACCGATTGCCATGATCTTAGGCGGCATTTTGTCAGGTTTTATAATGTCATACCTGCTGGGCGTGGATCTTTGCTGGTCCGTAACATCATCTTCGACCCTGGGATATTACAGTCTTCCCGGAGCATATATGACGGAAGCGTACGGTGTGGAAGCAGGAATTTATGGCTTCCTTGTAAACATATTCCGAGACATCGTGACTGTAAGCACCATGCCGCTTCTAAAAAAAATATCCAAAGGTTCACCGATCGCGTCAGGAGGAGCGGGCTGCATGGATTCAATGTTTATCCCTGTGGCAAGAGCTGTTGGACCTGAACTCGGGATCGTCGGACTGTTATCCGGTACGATAATAACGATCTTCGTGCCGTTCTGGCTGCCGCTCAGCCAAATGATATTCGGGTAGAAGAAACATACAGCTTACATAATCTGGTATTTGGATATTTATTATTTTGCACTTTCAAAGCGCATAATTATTGCTTGACACTGACGTTACGTAATAGTTTATACTTATCATAAAAGGAGGAAATGTCATGAGTTTCGATGCTTTCGACAAGTCAAAGATCAAAGAATATGCTGACAAGGCCCGTGAGGCCTGGGGAAACACACCGGCTTATAAAGAATATGAAGAAAGATCTAAAGGCAGATCTGACATAGAAAATGCAGCATTGGCAGAAGGACTGATGGATCTGTTCACTGATTTTGGCGTTCTTAGGAACAGACCTGTAGATGATGCAGCAGTTAATGAGAAAGTAAAAGAATTACAGGATTTCATTACGAAGAATTATTATAAATGTACGGATGAGATTCTGTTAGGTCTTGGAGCGATGTACGCAGCCGGAGGGGAGTTTACAGAGAACATCGATAAAGCGGCAGGTGAGGGGACTGCAGTCTTTGTAAATGAAGCAATAAAGGCATGGATCAAATAGATATGATCCATTAAAAGTCTCCCGGAATTGCTGAAATAAGCTTCCGGGAAATTTTTAATAATAAAAAAGAACATTTGTTCAAAATAGGGCTTGACAACGAACATATATTCTGCTATATTCTAGAAAAGAACAAATGTTCCTGATAGGGAACGGAAGGGAGAATCGACATGAGAGGATACAGGATCTCCAGCAGACCTAGATTCATAGCTTTCGTAACGATCTGCATTATATTATTTACATTATGTTTCAATCTGATCTTTGCCTTAAGCACGGCTCAGTCAGAATCCGTTGAGAATTATATCAAAGTCGGAGTTTCATCCGGAGATACGTTGTGGTCGATAGCTCAGACATATATGCCTGACACAGATACACGTGAAGCTGTTTACATAATCAAGAAGATCAATAACTTGGATTCTGATTATCTGACAGTCGGGACACTCCTGGACATCCCGGCATGATATTGATGGGCCTAAGACTGACGAAATCATGTAAATGATAAAATCGATGATTTGAGCGATTTTAAAAGAATAGATTGAAGGTATAATATATCGACCGAAAAAATAAAATCGCTTAAAACGCAAAATAGAGCCTCGATGTTTTTGGACATATTTTCAAAAAATGCTGAAAGCCTTGATACACAAGGGTTGAGGACATTTATGACATTATAATTAGTACAATGTAATTCATAGAATATAACTGATCTAATATATGAAAAGATCAAATATTAGGTCGGTTAGAATTTAATAAAGCACCTAATACAATAATTAAAAATATAGAGCCGAAGATAAGGGAAAGAAAAAATAAAAAACATAAAAACTAATTCGGAAAAGAAAAAAACAGATCTGAAATCAATTCGTTTGCCAATACCAGAAATGGTACCCAAATACCTAATGGAATAGCCGGGGGACCCCCTCGGCTGTTTTAATGGGTACTATCTTTTCCCAAAATTATGATTTTAGGAATAGTTATGGCTTTAAAATATGGCTGCCCCACCACAATGACCGGGACAGCTATTTTTTATAAAACTAAATATTCTTTCCAAAAAACAACTAACCGCCGGAAAGATCATTTATGATTTCCGATATCTCAGACCATTGTTTCATGATCTGATAATAATTCGGACACACAAAAGATGTTCAGCGGTCAATTAAACTTATCAATGATTTGAATCAAGATAACTCTGCAGTATAATGGCAGCTGCCTGTTTATCTATGTATTTCTTCCTATCCCCTCTTCTGACGTTTGCTTCGATAAGAACTCTCTCTGCCATGACAGTAGTGAAACGTTCATCCTGCCATACAACGTCGATCCCTTTCATAGCAGTGGAACGCATTTTGTTCTCCAGCATCGTGCGGAACTCTCTTACTTTCTCTGTCTGAGGGGTATCTATGCCGTCCAAACCCACGTTAAGACCTATAACTATGGTATCACAGTTATATTCCTTTACCATATCAAGGATCTTGCCGGTATCTTTTCTGATGCCTATCCTTTCAAGGGTCATCAGAGGCTGAGCGGTGATGCCCAGTTCGTCCGATAAGGCGATGCCTACTGTTTTATCGCCTACGTCCAGTCCTATTTTTCTTCCCAAGACTGACTCCTGTTATTTGGAGATATACTCTTTGAGCATCTCTGCTATGAGTTCATCTCTGTCAACGCCCTTGATAAGCGTTCTGGCGTTATTGTAGCTTGTGATGTATGACGGATCTCCTGAGATGAGATATCCTACGAGCTGATCCACAGGATTGTAGTCCTTTTCTTCAAGTGCATTATAGACTTCAGTAAGGATCTGCTTATAGGTCTTCTGTGTCTTGAATGCGTCAAACATAATGGTGGCCTTTTCCATTTTATTTCTCCTTTCGGTCTCTATGAGCGAGATCTTGAGGCCTTGATACAGGCCTGAGATCTATTGATCTGAAATGATGTATATATTTTACAACAAAGTCTCGGCGAATTCCAGCGCTTCCTTGACTTTTGAAGTATCTTTTCCGCCGGCCTGGGCCATATCGGCTTTTCCGCCGCCTCCGCCGCCGGCTATCCTGGCTATCTGCTTGATCATATTGCCGGCATGGAAGCCTTTTTCGACCACGTCGTCGGTCAGCGATACGAGGAACGTTACCTTATCTCCGTTCACACAGGCGAAAGCCATAGCCACGCCCTTGTTATCCTTCTTGATATTATCTGAAAGTGTCCTCAGATCGTTGATCGTGTAGTCTGAGAAGCAAGCGGTTATAAGGCGTATGCCGTTTATTTCTTTGGCTTTTTTAATAAGATCGTCCACCTCAGAGCCCATCTGCTGCTTCTTCATGTCCTCAAGTTCTTTCTTGAGGCTTCTGAACTCGTCGAAGTGTGACCTTGCTCTGTCAAGTACAGCCTTACAGTTGCATTTGAAGATATCGGACACCTTGTCGAGCAGCATTTCGCTCGTATTGGCAGCCTCCAGAACGCCTGTGCCTGTGACTGCCTCTATACGTCTCACTCCGGAAGCTATGCCTGTCTCTGACATGATCTTAAAGCAGCCGATCTCACCGGTGTTCCTTACGTGTGTGCCTCCGCAGAGCTCTATGGACCAGTCTCCTGCATTTACGACTCTCACGGTCGAACCGTATTTCTCACCGAAAAGCGCCATAGCGCCGAGCTTATGGGCATCTTCAATGGCCATCTCAGAAGTGTTGACGGGAAGGAATTCATTTATCTTATCGTTTACCCTCTTCTCCACTTCTTTGATTTCTTCTTCTGTCAGAGGTTCGAAGTGCGAGAAGTCGAATCTGAGATTGTTTTCGTTGACCATGGAACCGGCCTGCTCTACATGGGAGCCCAGGACTTCTCTCAGAGCCTTCTGCAAAAGATGCGTTGCGGTATGGTTCCTCGCAGTCGTGAACCTTCTGGCTCTGTCAACTGAGAGCACGGCCCTCTCACCTTTTATAATGCCATCTGTTAAAACTTTAACAGTATGATAGAAGATACCGTCTTTCTTCTCTACCTTGAGTACTTCTGCGACTGAATTGCCTGCCCTGATCCTGCCTGTATCATATGACTGTCCGCCTCCTTCAGCGTAGAACGGAGATCTGTCAAAGATCAGAATGCCCTTCTCGCCCTCAGAAACGCTGTCTGAGAGGCTTTGACCCTTGATGACGGTCAGGACTTCAGCTTCGCATTCCAGGCTCTCATAGCCCACAAATTCGGTCGGAGGAACGTCGAGTTCAAGTTCGTTGGAATCCCAGCCTTCTTCCTCTCCGGTCTGGCGGCTTGCCCTGGCTCTGTCTTTCTGAGCCTGCATATTGACATGGAAACCTTCCTGATCTGCGGTATAGCCGTGATCCTCGAGGATCTCTTCGGTGAGCTCCAGAGGGAAACCGTATGTATCATAGAGTTTGAAAACTCTGGCGCCGTCCAGAACAGTCACACCGTCCTTCTTCATGTCTTCTATATATTCCTTTATGATCTCCTCGCCTTTGTCGAGTGTCTGGTTGAAGTTGTCTTCTTCTCTCTGGATGATCTTCTGGATATATGTTTTCTTTTCTACAAGCTCTGGATAAGCCTCTCCTGAAACTGTAATGACTCTGTTGGACAATTCTTTGAGGAAGGTGCCCTCGATACCGAGTATCCTACCGTGTCTGGCGGCACGCCTTAAGATCCTCCTTAAGACGTATCCCCTGCCCTCATTGGAAGGCATGATGCCGTCGGCGATCATGAATGTGATGGCTCTTATATGATCGGTTATTATCCTGATGGAAACGTCTGTATCCTTATCGCCGTCTGTATACTCGACGCCTGACATCTCACATACGCCTTCAAGTATATATCTGATGGTGTCTACATCGAAGATGGAAAGCGTGTTCTGCATAACGCAGGCCATCCTCTCGAGGCCCATTCCGGTATCGATGTTGGGATGAGCAAGGTTGGAATATGAGCCGTCTTCCTCTTTGGAGAACTGCGTGAATACGTGGTTCCAGATCTCGAGGAACCTGTCACAGTCGCAGCCGGGCTTGCAGTCGGGCTTGCCGCAGCCGAACTCTTCTCCCCTGTCATAGAAGATCTCTGAGTCCGGTCCGCAGGGGCCGAGGCCGATCTCCCAGAAGTTGTCCTCCTTGCCCAGACGGACTATATGAGAAGGATCCATACCGTTGGCTTCCCAGATCGAAATAGCTTCATCGTCATCCAGGTACACGGTCGCCCAGAGTCTGTCCATAGGGAAGCCCAGATGCTCCGTAAGATATTCGACTCCCCAGGCTATGCTTTCTTTTTTGAAATAGTCTCCGAAACTGAAATTACCGAGCATCTCAAAGAAAGTACCGTGACGCGCTGTATGTCCTACGTTGTCGATGTCGCCGGTCCTGATGCATTTCTGGCAGGTGCACATCCTCTTCTTGGGCGGCGTCTCCGTGCCTGCGAAATACGGCTTCAGCGGCGCCATACCTGAATTTATGATGAGTATGGACTTATCGTTCTTGGGGATCAGACTGGCAGATTTGCCGACGTAATGATCCTTGGATTCGTAGAAGTCCAAAAAAGATTTTCTGATTTCGTTCAAGCCTAGATTCTTCATAGGGTTTAGGTCTTCCTTCCGATCCTTCTGTATTTTAACAAATATTTATTATATCACAGAATATGTCATAATTACAAGATTGCGGTCGATAAAATATCCACCGCAAAAGATCTTTGTATGGCGCAATCACATAAGATCGCTGCTCTCCTCGTCGATGACCTCGATCATGTCCAACTGAGCTTTCAAATTAGCCTTGAATGCATCTATGTACTCTCTGTAGAGGACCTTCTGTTCCATGAGTTCCTCTTCCGTCAGACCTTCGGTCTTTTTCTTGTGAGAAAGCCAGTTGATGCGCTCGATCATTTCTTTAGTAATCATGCTATGATTATATCATAGCGACCCTCATCTCTCAAGTCTCAATTTTTCAGCACAGTACGTAATGAATTTTACGTTTGAAGGGTTTGTATAGATGATTGATGTCTTGCCCAAGTATTTTTCAAGTTCTTCCGGGGTATTCGAGTCGTAAATCTTTCTGATAGCGAACCTGATATTTTTTTCGATGTTCTGAGCAGTAGTATTGTGCTTTTCTGCGATCAACGGATATATGTTTTTAGTAAAAGAATTATAGCTGATATCTTCATCGCATAACATAAGAATTGCTTCCTTCAGATACTTGTAACCTTTATAACTAGGCGAGAGTGTGAGTTCATACAGAAGTCTGGCCACTTTCTTTTCCGGAGTGATCTCCGCATTCCTCTCTTCTTCTTCGTCTCTGTATAGCCTGTAAAGGTCTTCGAACTGAATGTCCTCTCTGAGTAAGCCGGTCAACTCGGATATTTTCATTTCATCCACTCCTTTCATTATTTGCCGATCAGACGAAGAGAGAACGAACTTATGCACTTCAATTATACCGTAATGAGGTCTTTGATAGATGCAAAAGTTTTTTCTCCGATGCCCGAAACGGACATTATCTCCTCTATAGTCGCGAAATACCCCATTTCTTCCCTGTAAGATATGATCTTCTGTGCTTTGGAAGGACCGATCCCCGGCAGCGTCTGCAGGATATCGCTGGTGGCGTAATTTATGTTCACCTTGCCGGTCTCATCCATATAGCTGTCATAACCGCTTCCATATGGATAGATCTCGCCCTCCTCCCCTACGGCTCTGACGATGATCTTCTGCCCGTCGATCACCCTTTCAGCCCTGTTGAGACTGTTAGTGTCAGCCTTGTCCGTCAGCCCTCCGGCCATGTCTATTACCTGGAAGACCCTGGTCTCAGAAGAAACTTTATATACTCCGGGGAGCTTCACTTCTCCTGAAATATCGACATAAAGTGCAGCAGCTGATACCGAAGAATCTATATCTTCGCCATATCCTGCCTCCTCATATTCGGCAGCATCGCCTTGCGCTGCCTCTTCAATTTCGATGGTCCTTGGATCTCCGTGTATCCAAAAAAACAGAATGGACAGGCCCACTATTAAAATAAGGGCCGCCATTCTGACCTTTTTGCTGTTATCTTCAATATACAGTCTGATCCTGTTCAAATCCAAATTAAAGTTCATAACAATACCCCCTGAGTATCCTTGATTTTATAGGATTTCAGGGGGTTTTGTCAATATGCCGGAATTGTATACGATCAGAGTACAAAATCTCTGTTCTTTCGACTTCTACATCCCATCTTTCGAGCTTCCAGCCGGTGTGAGCGATGAGGCTCTGTATCACCAGTTCAGGGCTTAGATTGGACTGGCTTCCGGAGTCCAGGAGGCAGTCAATACTTACCTCGCCGTCTGAAGAGGAAGCCTCGATGGAGCGGATCTTGTCCTTGATGTCCACCTCTTCCAGGCGCTTGGTCTTTTTCATCCTTTTCATGGCTGAGATCTTAGACTGCGCCATGTAAGAACTGACGGCTTCATTTAATTCATCTCCGGAAATGTCCATCCGGAAACTTATAAGGTATCTGCAGGCCACTGTCTCTCCTGCGAGAGAGCTTGCGTCGCTGTCGAGAATATAGGCATCTGTGATCTTCACGTCTTCAGGAAGATTTCTTTTAAGAAGTTCTGCAAGTTCTCCCGGGTCGTGTTCACCTACGGTCTCAAACTCCAGGTACTCAGCGATAGACGAATAGCCGAGCGAAAGCGGCTGTGCGAAGCCCATCTTGGGATGAGGATTGTAACCCTGGGAGTATTTGATGTCTAAGCCTGCTATTTTGAAAGCTCTCTTGAAGACTCTGAGAAGATCAAGATGTGAGATGTACTTGGTATATCCGCCTTTAGAGAATTTCATCACGTATCTAGGCATGATAGATACCTCCCTTCTCACATGGGACTTCACGGTTCATGCCGCAGCCGACGCAGCCGTAGCGGCAGTCCTGAGTCGTCTTCTCGTCATAAGCTTTCTTCGCTTCAGACATCAGGAATCCCCGGGTGACCAGGCAATCTATGATGTCCCAGGGGAAGATCTCATTGAAATCTCTTTTTCTTATGGTATAGAAATCTCTGTCGATTCCTGAATCAATGAAAGCCTGCTCCCAGAGATCCGGTCTGTAATGCTCCGACCAGCCATCGAGCTTGCAGCCGAGCTTCCAGGCTTCATATAGCAACCGGGAAGTCCTTCTGTCGCCTCTGGCGAACACGGCTTCGAATGAAGACGTCTCGTTATCGTGGTAATTAAAGGTGATCCTCTTGTCTTTAAGTCTTTCGGACAGGTAGTTGTGCTTCTGTCTGAAAGACTCGGGCGTATCCTGAGCCTCCCACTGAAAAGGAGTATCTGCTTTGGGTACGAAGTTTGATACAGAGACGTTAAGGCTGAACCTGCCGCCTTTTTTGCCGTTGATCTCGTAATTCAGGTCGCGTATGTTCTTTGCTATCGTGACGATCCCGTCAAGATCTTCATAAGTTTCCGTCGGAAGACCGATCATAAAATAAAGCTTGATGTGGGTCCATCCGAGCTCCAGAGCCTGCCTTACCGAAGTATAGATGTCGTTATCGGTAACGCCTTTATTTATGACGTCCCTGAGCCTCTGAGTACCTGCTTCAGGAGCATAGGTAAGGCCGCTTTTCTTATATTCCTGGATCCTTTCGAGCACATTGAATGCGAATTTATCCATTCTGAGTGAAGGAAGGGAAAGCGATACCTGACGGCTTTTGGTGCAGTCTATAAGATCCATGGCCAAGCTTTCAAACTGGGTATGGTCTGAAGAGGAAAGACTGAGCAAAGAAAGCTCTTCATGCCCTGTCTTAGTAAGTTCTTCTGATGCCAGATCGATGATATGATCCTTAGTCCTTTCTCTGACAGGCCTGTATATCATGCCTGCCTGACAGAACCTGCAGCCTCTGGTGCAGCCTCTGAAAGTCTCCACTACTGCCCTGTCATGGACTGCTTCGACCATGGGAATTATGGGCTCAGTGGGGAAAGAAAGTGAATCTATCTCCGGAAGAACCGCTCGTTTGACGCGGTCAGGGGCGCCTTCATATAGTTTACATAACTTTAATATGGTACCATCGCCTTTATATTCCACATCATAGAACGAAGGCACGTACACACCCTGGATATTCACCGCTTCTTTGAGGAAATCAGTCCTGGATGAGCCTGAAATTTTCATCTCTTTATAGAGATCGAGGAACTCAGGCAGCAGTTTTTCGCCGTCTCCTATTAAGAAACAGTCTACGAACTCCCACAGGGGCTCGGGGTTGTATGCGCAGGGACCGCCAGCAACTATCAGAGGCATATCCTCTCCCCTGTCTCTCGAGAACAAGGGCATACCTGACAGATCGATCATGTTGAGTACCGTAGTATAAGACATCTCGTACTGGAGGGTGAAGCCCACCATATCCATGTCTTTGAGCGGAGTTTTCTGCTCAAGCGAAAAGAGAGGCATCCCCTCTTCTCTCATCAGTTCCTCCATGTCGGTCTGCGGCTGGAAAGCACGCTGGCAGTATACTCCGGGAAGATCGTTCAGAACTTTATAGATGATCTGAAGACCCAGATATGACATGCCTATCTCGTAAATATCCGGGAAACAGAAGCAGAAGTTCACTTCCGCTTCCTTTGGATCCTTGTTGACCGAGTTGACCTCTCCTCCGATATACCTTCCTGGCTTTTCCACGCGCTTAAGGAGCTTATCCAGTTGTGTCCTAAGATCAGTACTCATCCCAGAATTCCATTTCGTAGTCGTTGATCCTTATGGTATCGCCTTCCTGAAGTCCCAGCTCTTTGAGACGATCGATAGCGCCGTTCTTTTCAATATATTTATAAAGATATCTCAGCGAGCCCATGTCGAAGAAATTGGTGGAATTGAAGATCTTGGTGAGTTGCTTTCCGTTAAGCGTATAAACGCCTGTCTCTTCGTCGTATCCGCACTCGATAACATTCCAGTTCGGATCGTTTTCTTCGGCCTCGAAATCAAAGTATTCTGGCTCGTCGTACTCAGGAAGCGGATTCCTGGCTATTTCCTGCAAAGCATGGAGAGCCGCAGTGAGAACTTCTTTGACGCCGTAGTCCAGAGGGGCCGCCATCGGATAGCAGTCATAACCTTTGGAGTTCACGTATTCCCGGAATTCCAGATATCTGGGATCGTTCTCGCCTTCTTCAAGCTCGTCGATCTTGTTCGCTGCCACTATCTGAGGCTTTCTTAAGATCTTCGGAGAATATGCTTCAAGTTCAGCGTTGATCTTGTCGAAGTCTTCCTTGGGGTCTCTCCCTTCGGAACCTGACACGTCGACTACGTGGATGAGCACCTTGGTGCGCTCTATGTGCTTGAGAAATCTGAAGCCCATGCCTGCGCCTTCAGAGGCTCCTTCGATGATACCCGCGATATCGGCCATGACGAAGCTCTCGTCGTAGAGCGTGCATACTCCGAGGTTGGGATCGATCGTTGTGAAGTGATAGTTTGCTATCTTGGGATCAGCCTGGGTAGCTTCTTTGAGAAGTGATGATTTGCCTACGTTCGGGAAGCCTACGATGCCTACGTCCGCTATAAGTTTGAGCTCGAGAATGACGTTTCTTTCTCTGGCCTCTCCGCCTGCCTCAGCGAAATTCGGAGCCTGACGGGTGGAACTCTTGAAATGGACGTTTCCTCTCCCACCCTTACCGCCTTTACAGGCAACGAAAGAATCGCCGTCGTCTACCAGATCCTTCATGATGCGGCCCGTCTCTTCGTCAATGACGACCGTACCCATGGGCACCTTGATCACGAGATCCTCGCCGTCCTTGCCGAATTTGTTCCTGCTCATGCCGTTCTGGCCGGCTTCTGCTTCGTATTTTCTTTTGTATTTGAAGTCCAGAAGAGTCCTCAGGTTGCGGTCAGCCTTGAAAATGATGCTGCCGCCCTTGCCGCCGTCTCCTCCGTCGGGTCCGCCGTTCGGAACGTATGGATCGCGCCTGAAGGTAACTGCGCCGTTTCCGCCCTTGCCGGACTTTATGCGTATCTTCGCTCTGTCTACAAACATTTTAAGCACCTGCTTATAAAAAATCAGCCCCATACTTTACGTACAGGGCCTGTAACTCAAATTAAGCTTCCTTAGGGTAAACGCTTACTTGCTTTCTGGTCTTGTCTTTTCTTTCGAATTTAACAGCGCCGTCGATCTTAGCAAATAACGTATCGTCTCCGCCGATACCTACGTTGTTGCCCGGGTGGAACTTGGTTCCTCTCTGTCTAACGAGAATGCTGCCGGCAGTTACATACTGACCGTCACCGGCTTT
>JAFYJM010000018.1 GCA_017538125.1 Bacillota bacterium | reverse complement strand
GGGCTTTGCCCGGAAACAATTTTAACGCATTTACATTGAATTTACAAGTGAACGTTCGATGTGATATAATCCAGTAAGAAAAGAAACTCATACTAAAGGACTTCTAATGGCACACAATAACTCAAAATACTTCAATACCGGAACTGACCGCCTGACGCATCCTTTCGGGCCTCTTTTTGACAGTGAGAGCAGGGTGCTTATACTTGGATCTTTCCCATCGGTCAAATCAAGAGAGCAGAATTTCTTCTATGGGCATCCTCAGAACAGGTTTTGGAAGGTTATTGCCTCGGTCATGGACCGTCCGGTGCCTAAAGACATACCCGAAAAGCGCATTCTGATCCTTGAGAACCATCTAGCGCTATGGGATTCCATAGAAAGCTGCGAAATAGTGGGTTCATCGGACTCCAGCATCAGAAACGCCAGGGCTAACGACCTCAGGGTCATCCTCGAAAACAGCAGGGTGGAGCAGATATTCTGCAATGGAAGGAAATCTTTTGAACTTTACAATAAATATATTCAGTCAACTGTTGGCAGAGATGCAATCTGCCTGCCCTCGACCAGTCCTGCCAACGCTCAGTGGAGCCTTGAAAGGCTGATCGGCGAGTGGTCTGTTATCAAAGAATATCTTTGATCAAACGCGTGAAAGGAATAAGTATGAAATACGTGATCCTCGCAATCATCATCATAGCTGCAATAATAGCCGGAGCAGGTTTATTAATGGCTTCTTATGTTTTGCACGGTAAGAGACAGACCTTGGAGGAAGCCGGAGGCTGGCAGGCCGATCACTACGATATCAGTTGGTATGACGTGATCGAGAAGAAGTCATATATACTTAAAAGCTTCGACGGTTATGAATTGCACGTTGAGCTTCTTCTTAACAAAAAACCGTCAGATGACTATGTAATAGTGACGCACGGATTCACAGATAACAGGTTAGGTGCTTTGAAATACGCCCGGATCTATCTGGATCTGGGTTATAACGTCGTGATCTATGATTTGAGAGGGCACGGCGAGAACGAGCCTTCGATCTGCACTTACACGATAAGGGAGCGCAAAGACCTTCGAGATCTCATAAAGGACACGAGGCGCCGTCACCCTGACTTAAGGCGGCTTGGCATTCATGGAGAATCTCTCGGAGCAGCGACTTCGATCGCAGTACTGAATTATCAGCCTGATATAGATTTCGTAGTATCTGACTGCGCATTCAGCGATCTCAGAAATGTGCTGAAAGAAGCCGTTAAAGCCATGCATCTTCCTGAGCAGCTGGTGGATCTGGCAGGCTTTTTCATGAAACTGAGATACAAGGTATCGTTTGACGATATGCGTCCAATCGACAGCCTCGCGAGGAACCGTATACCGATCATGTTCATGCACGGGCAGGATGACAGCCTTATAAGTCCGATGAACAGCGCAGACATGTATCAAGTGACAGAGGGTCTCAAAGAACTGCACTTTTTCCCCGGGGCACCGCATGCTGAGTCCGTGCTGGTATCTCCTGAAAGCTATGCGGACATGGTTAAAGAATTCCTCAAAGTGGTTTATTCAGGCGAAGACAGAAAATAATGACCGGAAGGTATCAAAATGGAGATAAGAAGAACAGAGCAAAAAGACTTTGCCACGGTTATGGCGATCTATGAATATGCCAGAGAATTCATGGCTGCTCACGGCAATCCTAACCAGTGGGGGCCTACGAAATGGCCGACAGCAGAACGCATCCAGCAAGATATCGAAGAAGGCACGGGTTTCGTCGTAGAGCACGGCGGACGGGTCGTGGCGCACTTCGGCTTTGTCTGGGGACCGGATCCCACTTATCTGAAGATAGAGGATGGCGAATGGCTGGATGACAGCCCTTATGCGGTAGTACACAGAATGGCCGGAGACGGCACGCTAAAAGGTACAGGTGAATACATTCTGAACTGGGCTTATCAGATAAGCGGAGGCCACCTGAGGATCGATACGATGGCTGATAATACAGTCATGCGGAATCTTGCAGAGAAACTCGGATTCATTCCCTGCGGGACGATTTACGTTGAAGAAGATGATTATCCCAGGATAGCCTTTGAGAAGTCAAAGGAGGCCTGGAGACGAGCGGGATACTTCTGCGGCATATCGTGAGCGGGAAGAATGTTCTGATCTTGGCAGATGATAAAATGATATCCTCTTCGATCATCTTGCTAAGGGGACTAATAGGTAGTATAATATAATTTTAGGAAAAACACGGAGGATAAAAATTATGAAGAAACTGAACGTTGCCATCCTGGGCTGCGGTACCGTAGGAGGCGGCACATATGATATTTTACTCAAAAACCATGATCTTATTCAGAAGAGGACCGGTGCAGACATCAGAGTGACCCGCATCCTTGACATAAGGCACAGGGAGGACATCCCGGAAGAACTTTATACGGCCAATATCGATGAGATCTTCGCAGATCCTGAGATCGACTGCGTAGTAGAGACTTTAGGCGGTATCGAGCCTTCGACGAGTTTTATGCTCGGCGCGATGAAGGCCGGCAAACACGTTATATCTGCAAATAAAGCTGCCATCGCCAATTCCTGGCAGGAACTCAATGAAACCGCAAAGGATAATGACGTGCAGTTCCTTTTCGAAGCATCAGTCGGCGGCGGCATACCTGTGCTGACGGCTATCCGCGGCCAGCTTCAGGGCAATAACTTCCTTGAAGTTATGGGGATAGTGAACGGCACAACTAACTACATACTAACGAAGATGACCGAGGAAGGGGCGTCCTATGAGGACGTGTTAAAGGATGCTCAGGAGAAAGGCTTCGCGGAGAAAGATCCCACTGCTGACGTGGACGGTATCGATGCGGCAAATAAGCTGAGCATACTTATAGCTTTGCTTTTCGGTCAGTACATTGCGCCTATGGATATCCCCAGATGCGGCATCCGACACATCACACAGCTTGATATCGCAGAAGCTGAGATGAAAGGCGAGAAGATCAAACTCATCGCACACGCGATCCTCAAGGATGACGGCACCATCAAGTGCTCCGTCAAACCCGAGGGAATTCCTAAGTCTCATCCTTTGGCGGGCGTTTCCAATGAATACAATGCTGTATATGTAGTAGGAGACATGGTAGGAGAGACCATGTTCTACGGCAAGGGTGCCGGTGCGCTTCCGACCGGAGCAGCGATCGTGGGCGACATCATATCACTGGTAAAATAACCGGTATGGAAGTGTTTGGAGTATTCGATACTTCAGAACACTTAAGATAGAAAATCATTAATAATTTAGGAGAATCATTATGACATTATTCAAACAGTGGCAGGATCTGACGGAACAGCAGACAGAAGAGACTTTGGAAGAGTTCTGGCAGGAATATGCCGGTACAGAGAAGCGTGTTTACCAGCACATACTGGCTAATTATCCGGAAAAGTTATCAGGCAGGTTTTCTGAACTTGTCGAAAAGTTCGAAGCAAGACCGGCTATCTTCATGGGCTTCATGGACGGTATCAATTCGTCTCTCAAGGAACCCAAGGATCTGGATGCCGTTACAGAAGACTCGGATCTGGAATTCGATATTGACTTTGAGAAACTTTTCTTCAACATGCTCAAGGCAGATGCCGAATATCTCTATACTCTTGAAGAATGGCTGAACGTCTTCGATGAAGACAAGCTTGCGTCCATAGTCAAAGATTACAAACGTTCCAAGATCGTTCGCGTAGCCAAGAAGCCCGGCAGGAATGATCCCTGTCCCTGTGGTTCAGGCAAGAAATACAAGAATTGCTGCGGAAGAAACGCATGATAAACAAGAGGCAGCTCTATAGTGAAGCCTCACTTACGATAAACACAGACTCGCGCTAAAGACCAGGAGGTGAGTTCGAATGTCCAAAAAGGAAAGCAAGATAAGAACGACGCTTAACGATATAAGCAAGCTTCCCAAACTGAAACTGAAAAAGCTAAGACTCGATAACATTGACCGTATCGAGGAACTGCTTGTAGATTTCAGCAAATATACACCGAGGACACCGGAGCAGATCGCCGAAGGCTATCATTATGAGCCTTCGCATTTCACATCAGTCAAGGAACTTTTCATTTATGGTACCACGAAATACAGCGACAGAGTCTTCATCCTTGATAAAGATAAACCGAGAGACAAGCATTACAGAGAATATACGTATGAGACCTTTGCAAAAGATGTAGAAGCAATGGGTACGGCCTTGACTTCCAAGTACATCGAGGCTGGGGAGCCTATCGTGATCATAGGCGAGAACCAGTATGACTGGTACGTTTCATACATTACGGCTCTTTGCGGAGCGGGCATAGCTGTTCCTCTGGACAAGGAACTTCCGGAGAATGAGATCGAGCTCACGATAAACCGCGCGAAGGCGGCGTGCGTGATCTTTTCGAATAAACTCAAAGGCAAGTTCGAGAAACTTATTGAGAAAGAAAAACTGCCTACCGTCAAATGCTTCGTCGAGATGAGGAGCGAGGAACCTTTCGACGGACACGTCGTCGGTTTCGACGCTCTCCTGATGGACGGCAGGGTCATGGTCGCAGGCGGTGATGATCACTTCATGAAGATTGAACGCGATCCTGACGAATTCAGCGCGCTCTTCTTCACATCAGGCACTACAGCCAGCGCCAAGGGTGTAATGGCTTCATCCAGACAGCTTGCCAACAATATCAACGCTGTCTCTGCCTACGTAAAGATCAACGAAAGCGACAGGTTCTTCTCAGTGCTTCCTTTGCACCATACCTACGAGTCTTCGATAGGATTCCTTCTGGCTTTCGGCTACGGTTCATCCATAGCTGTCTGCCAGGGGCTCCGCTATATTACGGATAACCTGAAGGAATCCAGACCTACGATAATCATCGCTGTGCCGCTTCTGATCGAGCACATTTACTCGACCATAATGCGCACTATAAAGAAGAGCAAAAAAGAAAAAGCAGTCGCTTACATGATGCAGACGACGAACGCTCTTAAAGGCATAGGCATAGACATCAAGAAAAAAGCTTTCAGAGAGATCTATGACGGCATTGGCGGCCGACTGAAATACATAGTATCCGCAGCTGCTCCGATCGATCCTAAGGTCGGTCAATGGTTCACGGATCTCGGTGTCATATTTTTGCAGGGCTATGGTCTGACGGAGACCTGTCCGATCTCCGCGGTAACTCCGGAATATGATACGAGAGTAGGCTCTGCGGGCAAGGTGATCATGGGCGGTGATATCCGAGTAGCCAACCCTGATGAGAAGGGCGAGGGCGAGCTGGTGATCTCCACCAACACGCTGATGATGGGCTACTATGAGGACGAGGAAGCAACTGCAGACGTTATAGAAACGGACGAGAAGGGCAGACGCTGGTTCCACTCAGGCGATATCGGACGTGTGGACAGCGAGAAATACGTATATATCACTGGTCGTATCAAGAACGTCATCGTGACACAGAACGGCAAAAACATCTATCCCGAGGAATTGGAACTCCTGCTGGGAGACGTGGAGGAGATCAAGGAATGCATGGTATACGGAAAGGAAGTGCCTGAAGAGAAGGAGCTCATCGTGACAGCCCGTGTCATTCCTAACTATGATTTCATAAAGGCAAATTACGGCGACATTTCGCTGAATGAGATCTATCGTCTCATAATGCATCATATCCGCGAGATAAACAAAAAGACTACCAACTACAAGGCTATCAAGGGGCTGGAGATCAAGGACGGAGAGTTCATCAAGACCACGACTCAGAAGATCAAGCGTTTTGCAGAGATCAAAGAGGGAAAGATCCTCAATATCGAGGAAGAATGATTTTATCTTGAATAATACCATCTAAGTTGGTATAATATTTGCTATGAGACTAGGTTACGACTTGACAATTGAACAGACTCAGAAGCTGACCATGACTCCTGAGCTCATTCAGGCGATCCAGATCCTGCAGTTCAATTCACAGGAACTGGAGGAATTCGTCTCTAAGGAGCTCATCGAGAATCCTCTGCTTGAGCTGGACACTTTCGAGCAACGCCGCGAGAGCATGAGGGATAAGGAACGCGAGCCGGAGAACTGCAAGTCCGAGGAACTCATGAAAAAGGAAGCCGAGCAGGCGGACTTTGACCTGAGAGAAAAGGTGGTAGAGGCTGAGTATGACGATATAAGCTACCGTCAGTGGGAGCACCGCGTTTCTAATGACGACGTGGTGCCTTTTGACCAGTATACGTCAAAGGAGGAGACCTTGCAGGATTACCTGCTGACACAGCTTACTTTCTCAGATCTCAAGGACTGTCAGAGAAAGATAGGTCGTTACCTGGTAGAGGCCATCGATGAAAACGGATATCTCACGGTTGATACTCAGGACGTTGCAGAAATGTTCAATGTCAAGAAATGCGCTGTTGACAATATCCTCGGAGTCATCCAGACTTTCGAACCAGTCGGCGTAGGAGCGAGAAACCTCGAAGAATGTCTTTTGATCCAGCTCAAAGCCAAAGACCTTCTCGATGATGGTATAGAATATATCATCAGGCATCATCTTCCGGATCTCGGAGAGAACCGGATACAGCAGATATCCAAGTCCACGGGACTGACAGTCTCACAGGTGCAGATGGTAGCGGATCTGATCCGAACACTGGACCCTAAGCCGGGCAGAGCATACTCTTCAGGCGAATCAGTCAGGTACGTGGTACCGGATATCATCGTCGAAAAGGAAGATGACGGCTATGAGATCATGACGAACGACGGTAACGTGCCGCATCTTATGGTCAGCGCTTTCTATGTAAACCTTGCCAAGACTCATAAAGAAGATGAAGAAGTTCAGAAGTATCTTAGTGACAGATATAATTCCGCTCTCTGGCTGATCAAGTCGATCGAGCAGAGAAAGCAGACTATATATAAGGTCGCAAAAGCCGTTATAGACCAGCAGAAGGATTTCCTGGACAAGGGTGAAAAATACTTAAAGCCCATGACGCTGAAGCAGATCGCTGAAGTTGTAGGCGTCCACGAATCCACAGTGAGTCGGTCCATAAACGGCAAATATATCCAGACACCGAGAGGAGTTTTTGAGATCAAATACTTTTTCTCGTCAGGCGTTGGTAAGG
>JAFYJM010000017.1 GCA_017538125.1 Bacillota bacterium | reverse complement strand
TTATATTTCATGTTTATGTAGGAGTGCGTTTCCGACGCTTTAATGATTTAATGCGATTTACAATAGGGCCCGGATGTGGTATAATAAATACACTTGATGCAGCTGTCAAAAACAGTTTTATGGAGGAGAGGAAAATGAAAAGAAAGATACTGTTGATATTACTGGCAATGGCTGTCATTTTCACGATGTCTGTCGTTCCGGGTTTCGCTGCGTCGAAGAAGATCACGCTTGTCGGAGAGAAGACTTATGTCAAAGATGGCGACGAGATGAAGCTGGACAAGGAGTGGAAGGAAACATACAACAGCAGCGGCAGAGTTAAAAAGTATATCACGAAGGATTATTATCTGGACGATTTAGACTTTTATCACTCCACCAGTTTCAGCTATACTTATACTAAATCGGGCAAAGTCAAGACGCTGATCGTAAGAGAAGACGGCGAGATCACAGGTAAGTACGTCAGTACGTACAAGAACGGAAAACTGAGTAAAGAGACGTATTATACTTATAAAGCCAAAAAGAAAAAGTATGTCAAAGACACTTATACTGTGTATAAGTATACTTCCAGTAAGATAACCGCCACCGAGTACAATAAAAAGGACAAGGCTACCGGGACCAAGAATATTACCACGCTGGACTCCAAGAAGCGTGTGAAGAAAATAGTCTACTACTTTGAGGGCAAGAAAGACGCTACTAAAACTTTTGAATATTTTTCAAACGGCAAGCTCAAGAAGGAAGTAAGAAAAGACAGGCATGTCACGGATACCGATACTTATAACAAGCAAGGCCAGCTCATTAAGAACGTTTATGATTATCCGAACGAAGATATGTATGTTACTACTAAATTTAAATATAACGATAATGGCCTGCTCATCAAAAAAACCGAGGTTTCGGATGACCTGAAGACAACTTACACATATAAGTATTCTAATTTCTATAAATCCAAGAAGAAGTATCCGCAACTGACCAAGATATATTATAACAATAGACTGGATTCCAAAGTTGTCAGTGAATACAAGAAAATCTGAACAAAAGATATAAGCTAAGCACGGCCGCCCCGGCTTAACCGGGGCGGCTGCTTTTTCGTTTTTTGGGGACTTATGGTCTGTAAATAGGACGCGAAATGTGGTAAAATATTTATATAGGAAAGATCTGAAAATACACAGGAGGCAGAGATGCAGGAAATAAAATGCCCTAACTGCGGTCAGGTGTTCCAGGTGGACGAATCCGGATATGCCCAGATCGTGCAGCAGGTAAGAGATAAAGAATTCAACAGAGAACTGGAGCGCAGGGAGGCTGAACTCAAGGACAAGACCGACGCGGACATCAGGATAGCTCTGATGGAGCAGGAGAAGGCCGGAACCGAGGAGATCCAGAAGAAAGAGGCGAAGATCGCTGAACTGGACAGGACCATCGAGGCGCTCAAGGCTCAGATCGCAGGAGCAGAGACCGAGAAGAAGCTGGCCGTGACCGAAGCCGTGCAGGAGAAAGACAGGGAACTGGCTGAGAGCGCCAGGTCTATCACTGAACTGAGGGGCAAGCTCGAGAGCAAGGATGTGGAGAACAAACTCAAGGAGAATTCTTTGAAGGAGCAATACGAGACTGCTCTCAAGATG
Organism: Bacillota bacterium; assembly: GCA_017538125.1. Lineage (GTDB taxonomy): Bacteria > Bacillota > Clostridia > Peptostreptococcales > Anaerovoracaceae > RUG754. The sequence goes on along the minus strand of JAFYJM010000017.1, from coordinate 3,167 downwards.
AAGGACGAGCAGATCGAGTATTACAAGGATTTCAAAGCGCGCCAGTCCACCAAGATGGTCGGCGAGAGCCTGGAGCAGCACTGCCAGAACCAGTTCAATTCGATAAGGATGACGGCTTTTCCGAACGCATATTTCGAGAAGGATAACGACGCGAGGACGGGCAGCAAGGGCGACTTCATTTTCAGAGAGTCCGCAGAGGACGGCACAGAGTTCATATCTATCATGTTCGAGATGAAGAACGAGATGGACGAGACCGCCACCAAACACAAGAACGAGGATTTCTTCAAGGAACTGGACAAGGACCGCAAAGAAAAAAACTGCGAATACGCGGTACTTGTGTCGATGCTGGAAGCTGATAATGAGTATTACAACAACGGGATCGTGGACGTATCCTACAAATATGAGAAGATGTACGTGATCCGGCCGCAGTTTTTCATACCGATCATTACGCTTCTGAGGAACGCGGCGCTGAACTCGCTGAAATATCAGAGAGAGCTCCAGCTCGTCCGGAACCAGCAGCTCGATATCATGAACTTCGAGCAGAACATGAACACATTCAAGGACGCCTTTGGCAGGAACTACGAGCTGGCGAGCCGCAAGTTCGAGGATGCCATCAATGAGATAGACAAGTCCATCAGGCAGTTGGAGAAGGTGAAGGAAGCGCTGACTTCCTCAGAGAGGAACCTGAGGCTTGCGAACGACAAGGCCCAGGACCTGTCGATCAAAAAACTCACAAAGAACGCACCGTCTGTGAAGGCCATGTTCGACGAGCTGGATAAATAAGGACGAGCAGATATAAATATATAATAGTAGATTCGGGCAGCGGAAGAAGCGCCCGGGGAGGTAAAGACATGTTGGAGATCGGAACCAAAGCGCCGGAATTCACACTTCCGGATCAGAACGGAGAGATGAGATCGCTTTCAGATTATCGCGGCAGCAAAGTCGTGCTGTACTTTTATCCCAAGGATATGACGTCGGGCTGCACCAAGCAGGCCTGCGCTTTCGGCGAGCTCTACCCTCAGTTCATGGAGAAAGGCGCGGTAGTGCTCGGAGTGAGCAAAGATTCCGTCGCTTCGCACAAGAAGTTCGAAGAGAAGTACGGTCTGCCGTTCACGCTGCTTTCGGACACGGAGAAAGAAGTGATCCAGGCCTATGACGTCTGGAAAGAAAAGAAGAATTACGGCAAGGTCACCATGGGAGTCCTCAGGACGACCTATCTTATCGATGAAGAGGGAGTGATCGTCAAGGGCTTCGACAAGGTGAAGGCCGCGGACAACCCCGCCCAGATGCTTGGAGAACTTTAAGGAGAGAACCATGTCCATACTTGCAGGTTTTATGGTGCCGCATCCGCCGCTGATAGTTCCGGCTGTAGGAAGAGGCGGAGAGGCGCAGATAGTAGAAACTACGAGAGCATATGAGAAGGTCGCTGAAGAGATCGCTCGTATCGCGCCTGAGACGATAATCATACCGAGCCCGCATACCATAATGTACGCGGACTATTTCCACATGCCTTCAGGAAGCGAAGGCAAAGGATCCTTCGCGAACTTCGGCGCGGGCGAAGTGAGATTTCATGAAACTTATGACACAGAGCTTCGGGACAAAGTCATCGAACTCGCCAAGAAGACGGATTTCCCGACCGGCACACTCGGAGGACGCGATCCTGCGCTTGACCACGGCGTGATGGTACCACTGTGGTTCATACGCAAAAAATACGATGGCTTCAAGATCCTTCGGCTGGGCCTCTCGGGCTTGCCTTTGGCTAAACATTATGAACTGGGGCAGATGATCGCGGGAGCTGTCAGGGAGACCGGCAGACGCGCAGTGATCGTTGCAAGCGGCGACCTCTCGCACAAACTTCAGGACTACGGACCTTACGGCTTCGCACCGGAGGGACCGGAGTATGACGAGAAGATCATGGACGTTATGGGAAGGGTGGCCTTCGGAGAGCTTTTCGATTTCAGCGAGAGTTTCTGTGAAAAAGCCGCTGAATGCGGACACAGATCTTTCGTGATAATGGCAGGAGCGTTTGATGGCCTGAACGTAAAGGCTGAGATCCTGAGCCATCAGGATGTGACCGGAGTCGGCTACGGAGTAGGGATGTTTTGGCCCGGAGAACCGAATGAGGAGAGGCATTTCCTGAAGATTTATCAGGACAAGACTTCATCAGAGCTTGCTCTTAAACGCTCCAAAGAAGATGCTTATGTAAGGCTAGCAAGACTGTCGCTTGAGACATACATCAGAGAAGGCAGGCGTATCAAGGCGCCCGGCGACCTTCCTGCGGAGCTCAAGAACGCCCGGGCGGGCGCCTTCGTGTCGATCCACGAGGACGGCAGACTGAGAGGCTGTATCGGCACGATCGAGCCGACTCGCGCCACCCTGGCCGAAGAGATAATCAACAACGCGATCAGCGCATCGACCCAGGATCCAAGATTCGACGCGATCACAGAGGATGAACTTGACATGCTCGAGATAAACGTAGACGTGCTGGGCGAAGCCGAGGACATAGATTCAATGGACCAGCTGGATGTCAGGCGCTACGGCGTCATCGTAACATCCGGCTATCGCCGCGGTCTGCTTCTGCCCGATCTGGACGGTGTGGATACAGTGGAACAGCAAGTCGACATAGCCCGCCGTAAAGCGGGCATAGGCCCTAAGGAGAAGATAGAGCTCAAACGGTTTGAAGTCATCCGCCACGTGTAAGGACAGGAGCGCAGAATGGCCATTTGCAAAGTATGTTTCAGACATTGTGATATCAAGGAAGGCGGGATGGGGTTTTGCGGAGCAAGGACCATGAGAGACGGTGAGGTCACAGCCGCAAACTATGGCAGGATCACCTCGCTCGCGCTCGATCCCATCGAGAAGAAGCCGTTGAACCACTTCTTCCCGGGGAGCAAGATCATCTCCGTCGGAAGCTACGGCTGCAACCTGAGATGCCCGTTTTGCCAGAACAGCGAGATCTCGTGGGGTAAAGGCGCGTTCATGCTGGGCGATCAGGCCGAGTACGTGGCACCTGAGAAATTGGTAGCTATAGCCGAAGCCTATCGGAGCCGCGGAAACATCGGCGTGGCCTTCACATACAACGAGCCTCTGGTAGGTTATGAGTATGTGCGGGATGCTGCGCGTCTTATCCACGATAAAGGCATGAAGAACGTCGTGGTGACAAACGG
>JAFYJM010000016.1 GCA_017538125.1 Bacillota bacterium | reverse complement strand
GCAAAGAAGCCCCAGACAGGACCTTTCGAGGATCCAGGCAAAGTATACGTGGATTATCTCATGAAAGAGGGAGCTGCGACAGGCAAGGCAGTCAGGATGACCGCCGTTGAGCTCTATAAGAAACTCGCCATGGAGGATATCGAGAAGGGCAAGAGCACGATGGTAAGCCCGATCTCTTTCCTGACAGCGATGGGACTCCTTGAGAACGGTGCCAAGAACAACACCCTCAAGGAGATCGAAGATGCCTACGGCATGAATATCGAGGATTTCAACAACTGGTACAAAAACTGGTACGCACTCACTGAAGTCCGCGGTTCCGGCGTGCTTAAGCTGGCAAACTCTGTATGGGTAAGAGATGACGAGAACCTTATGGTGCACGAGGCATTCATCGATAAGATCAAGGAAGTCTACAATGCACAGATCTATGAAGAGCCTTTTAACAACGCTACGGTGAACAAGGTCAATCAGTGGGTATACGACAATACCAACGGAATGATCAAGAGGATCGTCGAAAACTTCTCTTCTGAAATTGAGATGCTCCTCATAAACGCCACATACTTCAACGGCGCATGGGCAACCGAGTATGAGGACAATCAGATACTTGAAAATCAGGACTTCACCAGAACTGACGGCACGGTAGATAAGGTCACCATGCTCAAATCGATAGAATATGATGCAGATTTCTTCAAGAACGAATATCTGACAGGCTCATTCAAATATTACAAGAACGGATATAAGATCATGTTCCTTCTTCCCAATGAAGGGTATACGACCAAGGACATCATCAACAATCTGGGCGATGATGATCTTCGTGATCTGGAGCGTAGTTCTATCACCGCTAATGTTGATCTTAAGATCCCTGAGTTCAAATTCGACTATACAGTTCCTGACTGCATCGAATCCCTTGTGAACATGGGGATCAACGAGGTGTTCAACGGTGATCTGGCCGATCTCAGCGGTATGGCCGAGATGAAGACCGGAGAGAACCTTTATGTAAGCAACATACTGCACAAGACCAGCATCGATCTTAACCGTAAAGGTACAGAAGCCGCTGCTGTGACAGCTATATTCGTAGATAAAGCTACGGAAATGCCTACGACTGAAAAGAGAGAGCTTCACCTTGACAGACCTTTCGTATTCGTGATCATGGATACTCAGACCAGTACGCCGGTATTCATCGGTAATTTCGAAGGTCTGGAATAAGGCTCTTCGGAGGTATGGAAATGAAGATTATGATGAAAAGGTTACTGACTGTCGTACTGGCTTTGGCCATGGTGTTTGCCATGGCAGCCTGCGGACAGAATAGCGAGCAGACACAGGGGACGCCGACACCGGTAGATACTCCTGATGTGAATACTGACGTTAAAGCTGTGGAGCTAACCGCAGATCTCACCGCGGAGGAGCCTGATCCCGAGAAGGTAGACGAGTACTTTGACGCCATCTGGGATAACCAGGACAGTGGCTCTCAGGTCAGGATCGCTTCTTTTGAACTATTCAAAAAATTGGCCGGAGAGGACGTCTCGAAGGCGGAGAACACTCTGATCAGTCCGTTGTCCTTCATGGTCGCAATGGGCATGCTGGAGAACGGAACTCAGGGAGACAGCCTGGAAGAGATAGAGAAGGCTTTCGGCATCGACATAGGTGATTTCAACGACTGGTATGACGCCTGGTACAAGCTCATTAAGACCACGAGCGGAGACGCTCTGAACATAGCCAATTCCGTCTGGTACAGGAACGACGGAAGCGGCCTTAAAGTCGAGGATGGATTCCTGAGTAAAATGGCTTTGCTTTACAGAGCCAAGGCTTACAGCGCAGCTTTCGACGACAGTACTGCAGCCGATATGAACAACTGGGTGAAGGACAACACCGACGGTATGATCGATAAGATCGTGGATAGTCTTAATAAAGACGATCAGATGATGCTTATCAACGCGACCTGTTTCGAAGGCCAGTGGTTCCAGGACTATGAGGGTGATCAGATCACAGAGAATGAGACCTTCACGAGAGAAGACGGCAGCGAGGACAAGGTAGTGATGCTCCATTCACTTGAATCGGAGAATACATTCTACAGCACTGATCTTTTCACGGGCACAAAAAAAGCATACAAGAACGGCTTCCAAATCGTTTTCCTTCTGCCTAACGAGGGGAAGACGGTCGCGGAGGTTATAGACAGCCTTTCAGGCGAGGATTTTTCCTCTTTCGGCGAGTCGTCGATGGTAGCTGACGTGGAACTCACTATACCGGAGTTCAGTTTCGATTATGAAGCAAAAGATGCCATCTCCGCACTGAACGAGATGGGCATCCATACCGTCTTCGATGACGAGAAAGCTGACCTGAGCCCGATGGCGCACATGGAGACCGGAGAGAATCTCTATGTGAGCAAGATCATACACAAGACCCACATAGAACTCGACAGGGAAGGCACGAAGGCAGCTGCCGTCACCGGTATCGGTATAGCCAATGCCACGGCAATTATGGAGAATGTGCCTAAAGTCGAGCTTCGTCTGGACAGACCGTTCATCTTCGCTATCTGCGATAGCAATACGAACATTCCGGTCTTCCTGGGAACTGTCCAGGGCATCAACTGAACAAAAGATATAAACAGAATAATATAACAAAAGAGGGAGAATAATGAGTATTATAGGTAATGGACATAACCGCAGAGCAAAGGCAGGCAAAGGTATTATGAGGAAAGCGTTCGTGATGCTGCTTTCAGTTCTGATCATAACGGTATTCGGTATATCATGGGCTTTCGCGGACACCGCGCCTCAGGATGAGTTAAAGAGCGCGGG
>JAFYJM010000015.1 GCA_017538125.1 Bacillota bacterium | reverse complement strand
CCCACGATCTCGCAGCCCTGGGCTTTCGCCTTCTGTACGAAATCCTTCTCGGGGTCTACTCCGGGGCTCAGCACCATCATATCGTATGAGCTGAAGTCATCAGGCATCGATCCATAAAATTCAGTTATGTTGTTTTCTTTGCAGTAGGCCACGACCTCGGGCTCGGCCTTCTCCGGATCCTTCGAATCCTGGATGCTCAGCTCATAACCCAGATCGTTCAGGGCATACATGGCGCACTTGCCACTTTTGCCCATTCCTATAATTATCGCTTTCATTATCTCTCCGTCAGTTTAAATCAATGAGAGTACCAGTGCTATCACGCAAAAGATCAGCGTCAGGGTGGCAAACAGCCTCACTACCTTCGTCTCGTGCATGCCGCCCAGCTCGAAGTGATGATGAAGAGGAGCCATTCTGAAGATCCTCTTGCCTCCGGTCTTTTTGAAATATGTCACCTGGATGATGACGCTCAGAGCTTCCATCACGTAGATGAGCCCTGCCACAGCCAGGATTATCTCCAGTTTCATCATTATGGCCGCTGCCGCCAGCCCTCCGCCGAGAGCCATCGAACCGGTATCGCCCATGAATATCTTTGCGGGATGATGGTTATATACCAAAAACCCTAGGCAGGCTCCGATGATCGCAGCGTAGAAGATCGGATATTCACCGAAGCCGAAGTTGTGCGCCACGGTCACCATCAGGAATGCCACCAGAGCTGTCACCGACGAGGCCAGTCCGTCCAGGCCGTCTGTAAGGTTCACCGCGTTCGAGAAAGCTATCATCACGAACATAACCCAAGGGATGTACAATATGCCGATGTTCAGGTAGTGATCCCAGATCGGTATCCAGATAGATGAGCCGGGCACTGCTGTTTCGCCTGCTCCCGCTGGGTCCCCGCTCATGAAATATGCGAAGATCGCGAAAGCCAGTGAGAAAGCGAACTGCAGGATGATCTTTTGCTTGGGGCTGATGCCGAGATTGTTCTTCTTGATGGCCTTCTCGTAGTCATCGATGAAGCCGATCACGCCGAAAAGTATCATGGTTATCACCACGGCCACAAGTCCAGGAGAGAAAACTCCGAAGATCGCCGCCAGTACAAGGCTCGTGATAACCGTAGACGCTGTGATGGCCAGACCGCCCATCGATGGCGTGCCGGTCTTCGAAAGATGCGCCTGCGGGCCGAGTTCTCTGACGAACTGCTTGAACTGATGCTCCTTGAGGAAAGGTATCAGCCGCCCGGTCAGTACCATCGACAGGACGAAGCCCACGATCACAGCGCAAATAACAGTCAAATAAACTTTCATAAATATCAGTCTCCCACTCAATTATCCATGATGTGTTTAACGATCTTTTCAAGATGCATGAATCTCGAGGCCTTGAGCAGTATGCAGTCTCCCTCGAAGATGTGGTCCATGACTCCGGAGATCACCATCTCTATATCGTCAAAGTGCTCCGCGGCGTGTCCTGTCACGCAGTCCGCCACGATATATGGCACTTCTCTTACATTCTTAGTCTCATGACCGGCGGCATTGGCAGCTTCCTGCCAGCCTTCGACGGTCCAGTTCGACATCTCGCCTATCGCTATAAGCACGTCCACGCCCTTCTCAAAGGCATAGGCTCCGACGCTTCTGTGGCCTCTCTCAGCCTCCGCGCCGAGCTCGCCCATGTCGCCCGTTATGAGGACGTGCCTGCCCTCTTCGCCGACTTTGGTGGCCATGAGAGTATTGATCGCGCTCTTCACGGAATCCGGCGCGGCGTTATACGTATCGTCGATGATCGTGATGCCGTTCTTTTCTTTAAGGGTGAGGCGCTTCTCGGTGAGTTCCACACTGCCAAGCCCTCTGATCGCCTCTTCGACCGTGAGACCGTATCTCACGCCGCAGGCGACGGCAAGCGTAGCGTTTATCGCGTTATGCGCTCCGGGGACTGCCAGCTCTACCGGATATGTCAGACCGTCCTTCATGAGGTCGAAACTTATGCCATCCGTGCCCTTGTCCCTGACGTTTCCTACTACATAGTCGCAGCCGTCAGACATACCCACTCTTATAAGCGAGCCTTTGATGCCTCTCGAAGCCATGTCGAGGTCTTCAAGCATATCGTTTGAAGCGTTTATGATCAAAGTCGAATCGTCGTCGAAGTAATTCGTGATCTCGAGTTTAGTGTTTAGTATGCCCTGTCTGCCCTCTTTGGGGAAGTTCTCCAGGTGAGACACTCCGACGTTCGTGATCACTGCCGTCTCAGGCCTAACGAGCTCCGCGAGGAGATCGATGGAGCCTTTGCCGTCCATGCCGAGTTCGATGACAGCGGCTTCTGTATCCTCAGGGAATGAGAGCAGCGACAGAGGCAGTCCGAACGAATTGTTGAAATTCTTGATGGATCTCGCCGTCCTGTATTTCTCCGAAAGCACATAGTAGAGGAAGTCCCTCGTTGAGGTCTTGCCCACAGAGCCGGTCACTCCGATCTTCGCCTTGAGGTCCAGTCCGTCCAAGTACCACTGAGAAAGCCACTGCAGGCTCCTCTTGGTATCGTCGACCAGGATCACTGCGGGCTGAGTGCCGTCGAACTCTTCCAGTGCCTTCATCGTCTTGGCCCTGTCTGAGACCACGATCGCTTCTGTGCCGTTTTTTAGGGATTGAACGAGGAAATCATGCCCGTCGTTCTTTTCGCCTGTCAGAGCGAAAAATACGCTCCCGGAGCCGTCCTCTCTCGAGTCGGTTATCACTTTCTCTATGAAGTTATCTTCGTTTCCCAGAATAAGCTCGCCTCTTACGGCTGCTGTCAGTTCTCCGATGCTTATCTTTTTCATGAGATCATTCCTTATACACGTAGACCGTGCTGTTCTTCTTGACCTTGGTGCCGGCCTTCGGATACTGGTCCACGACCTTCCATTTGCTCGATTTCTTAGCGCTGTCCGGTCTGGATACCTTGAGGCCGACTTCCTTGAGCGCAGCCTTCGCATCCTTGTAGGTCATGCCAATGACCTTAGGCACTTCCACCATCTCGGTATTGCTGTTGTCATTATCCTCGGTGGCAGGAGCCAGAGCCATGTATCTCAGAACGTTCTGCAGGATCCCCTTCGCGCAAGGAGCTGCGACGGCAGAACCGTATATCGCGCCTCTCGGCGTATCCACGACTACGAGGAGCGTGATCTGAGGATCTTCCATCGGAGCCATGCAGATGAAAGAGCTGTAGTAATCATATTCGGAATACTCGCCGTTCTCAGCCTTCTGAGCTGTACCGGTCTTGCCGCCGATCCTGAATCCTTCGATCCTGGCGTTGCTGCCGCCGCCCTCGGATACTTCGTATTCCATGATATCGCGCATCTCCTGAGCGGTCTTCGAAGAGAGTACCTTCCTCACTACCTGAGTGTCAAAGGTCTTGACGACTTTGCCGTCCGAATCGGTCATCGCTCTCACGTAGTGCGGCTGCACCAGCTTGCCGCCGTTACCGATGGCGCTGATGGCAGTTACCAGCTGGAGCGGTGTGATCGATATGCCCTGGCCGAAGCCCATGGTCGCGAGTTCTACCGGTCCGATATTCTGCTGGATGATGGCCGTAGCCTCTCCCGGATAATCTACCCCGGTGGTGCTTCCGAAACCGAAAAGATTTATGTACTGCCTGAACTTAGTAGCTCCGAGCCTTCTGGCTACTTCAGCGAGCGCCGGGTTGCACGAGTTGGATATGGCCATGTTGATGTCCTGATATCCGTGAGAGCCCGCGTACCAGCAGTTCAGCGTGTAATCTCCGACCGTGAATGAATGCCCGCAGAAGAAGGTGTCCGTCAGGTTGATGGCCTTCTCTTCGAGGGCGGACGCTGCGGTTATCAGCTTGAACGTGGAGCCCGGCTCGTAGGTATCCGACACGATGGGATTTCTCCACATCTTCGAAAGGTACTCGGTCTTCTTTTCATCGGACATCGAGTTGTATTCAGAGAGTGCCTCTGTGCTGAGTCCCTGCGGCTTCATCGGATCGTTAGGATCGTAGCCCGGGTAAACGACTGAGGCCAGTATTTCTCCTGTGTCCGGATCCATAGCGAGGATCTCGACCTTCTTGGCGCTCCATTTCTTGTAGGCCTCTTCTGCGGCCTCTTCGCAGTAATACTGGATGGCTTCGTCTATCGTAAGGATCAGATTGTATCCGTCCTTGGCCTCGTAGTGCTTCTCAGTGCCCTCTACCAGCTCGTTTCCGGAGAGGTCGGTATTCGTCACCCAACGGCCGCTCACGCCCGAAAGATAATCGTTGTACTCGAGCTCCAGACCTGTCCTTCCCTCGTTATCGTCATTGACGGATCCGAGGAGCTGCGATGCGAAGTTCCCGAGCGGATAGTATCGCATGTTCGCTTCGGCCAGCTCGAGGCCTGTGAGTTTGAGCTTCCTTATCTTGGCAGCATCTTCCTTGGTCAGATGCTTCGCCAGAGTCACTATGGCGCTCTTGCTCTTCATCTTTTTGGAGAAAGCTTTCTTGTCAGCCTTCTTCTTGATGCCCAGCACCTTCTCGAGGGAAGCTATGTCCTTATTGATCTCGGACTTGGTCTTCTCTCCTCTGAAGGACGCGGGAAAAGCGTAGAGCGTGTAGCAGATGCTGGAGGTGGCCAGTTCTTTGCCGTTCCTGTCGTATATGACTCCTCTCTTGGCTTCGATCGTCGTATCCCTCGTCTGCTGGGATATGGCCTTCTGTGTGAGCTCATCCGCGTCGATTATCATGATCTTCGCGAGCCTGAAACTCAGCGCTATGAACAGAAGACAAATGATCAGGAAGCCCAGAGTTATCCTTCCCCTATTGATTTGTCTGGTTTTGTTCTCGTTCATTAGGAAAATCCAATTATATCCTTTTAGTAAAATGAGCCGAACTTTCGTCCGGCTTCTTTATTGATAATATACCCCTACCCTTTGTATGCTTTAGCCCTGATTTTCTGGACGAGATCGTCGTCGACCTTCTGGTCTTCTTCAATGTAGAAGCACTGGTTCTTTTTAGGGTAGACCATCTTCAGATTCTTGGTCGCGTAGTCTTCGATCGCCTCGAAGCTTACGGCCCCTTCGATCTCGATGCCCAGCATTGTTATCTCGTCCTGCAGCTTGACGTTTTCTTTGGTCAAGGAATTGATACTGTATTTGATGGCTGTAGCCTTCGCTCCCATCCATACCGAAGAGATGAGTAGTGCGCCGATGATAACGAGCAGCACGCTCGTCCTGAGAAGGACCGAGGTGGTGATGATCTTCGTCTTGGTAGGCAGGACCATCAGGTTCTCTCTGGCCTTGCGCTCTGTCCTTCTGACAGCGGTACGGCTCGGTGCAGGTTCGATGTTTTGCTCCACTTTAAGAGCCTCAGAACCCTCCATCGAGATGTACTTGCCCTGCTTGCTCAAATATTCAATATAGTCTGATGCGTATGAACTGGGTGCCATTTTTACTCCAAATACCTAAATGATCTATTTCTTCACCGCTATCCTCAGCTTGGCGCTTCTGGATCTCGGATTGGAATCAACTTCTTCAACTGATGGGACGAGAGCTTTGCCGGGTCTCTCGATATCTCCCACCTTACCGCAGACGCACATAGGAAGCCCCGGGGGGCAGGTGCATGGATCAAATCTCCTCCTGAAGGTCTCCTTGACGATCCTGTCCTCCAGACTGTGGAAAGTTATTACAGCCAGCCTTCCGCCGGGCTTGAGCACGTCTATGAATTCGTCCAGCGCTTCTTCCAGTTTGCCTAGCTCATCATTCACTTCGATCCTGATGGCCTGGAAAGTTCTCTTGGCTGGATGCGGACCCTCACGCCTGGCCTTGGCCGGTATCGCCTTCTTGATCACGTCTACCAGTTCCGTGGTGGTCTCGATGGGACTGATCGCCCGCTGCTTCAATACGAAGTCAGCGATCCTCGATGCCCATCTCTCTTCACCGTACTCACGGATTATATCTCTAAGCTCGTCTCTGTCGTAACCGTTTACGACGTCGTAAGCTGTCAATTCGTCGTCTCTGTTCATTCGCATGTCCAGAGGCGCGTCCTGCATGTAGCTGAAGCCCCTCTCAGGATTGTCGAGCTGGAAAGAACTCACGCCCAGGTCCAGCAGGGCTCCGTCTATCTTGTCAACTCCCAGATCCGAGAGGACGGTTTTGATGTCAGCGTAGTTCGACTGAACGAAGGACTTCCGGCACAGGAATTGGGAGAGCCTCTTTTCGGCCGCCGTAAGTGCGTCTCTGTCGCGGTCGATTCCGATCAAGAGTCCGACCTCTCCCAATCCGGCGCAAATGCCGCTCGCGTGGCCGCCGCCACCGAGTGTGCCGTCTACATAAATACCATCCGATTTGATTTTCAGACCTTCCATGGCCTCATCAAACATTACTGAAGTGTGTTTGAATTCCATGGGCCTTCTCCTTAGAAGTTATACTCGATAAGAGCGTCTGCGAAATCGGCCGTATCCATCCTTCCGTCATTGGATGGATCATCCCAGGTCTCCCTCGACCAGATCTCGATCTTCGACATGGCGCCCATGGTGACCAGTTCTTTCTCGATAGCAGCGTAGGACTTTAATTCTTGGGGGATGATTATTCTACCCTGCTTATCGAAGTCGCACTCGATCGCGTTGGCGCAGAAGTGTCTGATGAACGCTCTTACCTTCGGGTCTGACTCCGGAAGTTTAGCTATCTTCTCCATCTGCTTGGCCCAGCTGTCCGTGGTGTAAATGTAAAGGCATTTATCAAGGCCTTTGGTCAGCACGCAGCTCTTGCCAAGCTCGTTTCTCAGACGTGAAGGAACGATCACTCTGTTCTTGTCATCTATGGAATTGTATGTGGTTCCCATGAACATTTGTGAGTTTCCTCCGTAGTCATTGAGCAAAATATCCGCGATGAATAAAGGGCTCAAGGGCATAGATACCCTACCCTAAAACACATCTTACCACCACTATACACCACTTTCCACCATAAATCAAGTAAAATTGCTATTTTTTTCAATTTTTTCTGGTCTTTTTTAGTGTGATTTCGAGTGCTTTTAACGCATAGAAAAACCCGGCGGGTGTTGACCCGCCGGGCATTTTGGATAACTCTATTTCAAATATTTTACTTATTTAACAGTTACCTTGATCTTGACATCATATACGCCGATGTACGTCTTACCATTTCTGCTCATGAGCGGACGTACCCAGACATAGTATGTCGTGCCGGACTTGAGTTCAAGCTCTTTGACAAGGTTCTCTGTGGTCTTGACTTTGAGCGATTTAGCGCCGGTCTTAGTCTTGTTGGTATTATATCTGATCTGATATCCTACCAGGTTTGTCTTAGCCTTGGCTGTGACTTTGACAATTCCCTTCGAAGGTGACTTCGCACTGAACTTGATGCCGCCTGAGTAACGACGTCTGAGTGAAGTATACTTGCCCTGCTTGCCGTCTTTATTGATGCCGGCAACCTTGATATCATAGTACGCGTTGGTCTTGATATTCTTGATGGTGTACTTCTTCTCGGTAGTCTTGATGGTCTTCCAGCTTCCGCCGTCCACACGGTATCTGATCTTGTACTTGACAGCGTTTTTGCTCTTGTAATCGAGCACGATCGTGTTGCTGGAAGTCTTGACGTCGGTGTTCAGATTGGTGATCTTAGCTGCAGGTGCTGGCTGAGGAAGAGCAGGAATCGTGACTACCTTAGAATCAGTGTGTTTCTTCTTATCGGGGCTCTTGGAGGATGAAATCGTTACAGTATAAGTAATCGATCCTTCTACTCCGACCTGAGCGTCGACAGTCTTGACCTGAGCGTCAACCTGAACGTTCTGCACTTTACCGCAACCGTCGTTGACGCATTTGTACTTGGCGATCGCATAAGTATTATCGTCTGCCCATGTCCAGTCCTTGAACACATAGAGATGTCCAAGCTTATCCTCAGTCTTGACCTTCTCGGTCTGTGTCTTGAACGGACTATTAAATGCGGCCGTGTAAAGTATGTATCCGTCCTTCTCACAGGTGGCTGCCTGGACTTCGCTTGTGGTAGTTACAGTCTCTATTACGTTATGGGCAGAATCGTTCTTGCAGGCGCGTGTAGCCGTGCAGGAGCTGTAATCATCAGCCCAATCATAAACAGCAGCTTCCCAGTCATGTCCCAGTGCAGGGATCTCGACCGCCTTAGTCTGAACTTCAAACGCCTCATTTTCAAATCTAGCCGTGAGAGTCTTGGATCCAGTTTCTTCACATGTAGCTGCCTTGGTGATAACCTCGGTCACTTTTACTGTCTCAGTCTCTTTGTGGCTTGAGTCGCGCTTGCAAACGCGTGTAGCCGTGACTGAACTGTTGTCATCCGCCCACTTATATGTAGGTGCGTCCCAGTCATGGCCGAGAGCTGCAGCATCAACAGACTTGGTCTGAGTCTCAAAGGCCTCATTCTCGAATGTGGCTGTGTATGTCACAGTGCCGGTTCCTTCACAGGATGCGCCTGAAGACTGTGCGACCGCATTAACAGTCTCGGTCTCTTTGTGGCTTGAGTCACGCTTACACGTACGTGTAGCTGTGCAGGTGCTGTTGTCAGCCGACCACTGATACGTAGGATCGTTCCAATCGTGGTTGAGCGGCTCCGTCGTCACAGTCTTGTTAGCTGTATGAACAGTCTTATCAAGGCTGGCTGCCGCTGTCACGGTAGCTGTGTATACAGTAGATCCGCCTACTTCGCAGGTAGCCTGAGTAGAAGTGGTTCTGATAGAAGCATTAACTGTATTCTTGTGCTCTTCGTCGTTATTGCACTTGTAGTTTGCAACTGCAGCGGTGTAACCGCTCTCGTCACTTCCGGTCCATGTGAAGTCTACGAAGGCCCAGTCATGTCCAGTAGCCTGTACAGTATGCTTGATACGGCTCATCTCTTCGCCGCAGACCGTGCAGTAAACGACCTCGTCATAGCTGCCAGCGGCTTCGCATGTAGCAGGTACTTCATTCTCGCGTACTGCCTGTCCGGCGGTGTGAGTATGAGGCTGAGGTGTGCCTTCATCCTTGACGAACAGATAGATAGCAGGAGTATCAGTGTCCTCTAAACTGGTTGTGGTCGAAGTTCCCTTAGTGAACTTGCCATTCGAATCATATACCAGATAATATCTGTAGGTCGAGTTAGACCCTGAGTAAGAGTAACCGAGGGTTGATGTATCCGCTGAATCCTTAAAGAACCATAACAGATGTTTGTTATCACCCTTATAGTGCCAGTGTTTTTCAGCGGTCTCACTCTTGCTCTCCATTCTAAGGGCACCAGAGTTGTTAGCGTACAGATACTTTCCTCCGTTTGTAAGCCATGTGCTGTTCTGATCTCCAGAGCTTTCAAGTTCACATGTGAACGCTGTACTATCAGCAACTGACTGAGTAATGGTTATGCTGTTGTCAACAACACTAGCAGCGACACCCTGTAATCCTGCACTGTTTCCGGAACCTGACGCTTCTGTCGAAACGATGAATACGCTTCCGGTATTGCCGCTTGCGATCAGGTATTCCTTACCGGATTCTAATTTATCTGTCAAAGTGTATGTCACCTGCGCGCCAGGATCAGGATCGCTTACCGCTACAGAGCAAGTTGCTACAGCATCGGGATTTACAGTTGATCTTGCAGTGATCGTAGCATACCCTGCTTGAACTGCTGTTACAAGACCATTAACTACTGTTACTACGCCTTCAGGGCTTACCTCCCAAGTCACACTATTGCTCGCTGTAGAAGGAGTAGGAGTTACTGTCAGTGTATCTGTGTCTCCTGTTGTCATCGTAAGGCTTGTCTTATTCAAAGCGATAGACGTAGGAGGCTCCTGAGACGTTACCTTCTGGAACAGGTAAACTTTCTCAGTGTTTCCGGAAGTTCTCGTGACGGAGAATGTGCTGCTTGCATAACGTACTGTATATGCGCTAGTTCCTCCGTTATGCTGGAGTTGACTGCTGCTGGAGTATGTCCAGTATCTGTCATCATACTTGCGAGGGTTGAATACTCTAAGCTGCTCTCCATTGCTATAGAAACCTTCAAGATAGCTTCCGCTGTTGCTCAGATCGAAACCACTTGAGTGTGCAGTTGCGGTCCAAACGATATCAGTATCTTCAGTCTCGATGGTATCGCCTACGATCGTTACTGAAGTCCTGCCGTTGCTGGATGTGATCTGAACACCATCAGCATTTCCGCCCGGATTCTTAAGTGCATAGGCCGAACCAGCTGTTGTGGTATTGACGATAAGGTATTCACCTCCGTCTACAAGGCTGTCAGTCAGCTGATATACTGTGGCTGTGCTTTCTGTTACCGTAACCTCGCAGGTGGCTTTAATGTCAGGGAACTGCGCTGAAGCTGCAGTGATAGTGGCAGTTCTGCCTGCAATAAGGCCGGTAACTTTGCCGTTAGCATCTACAGACACGGCGGAAGGATCACTGGAACTCCAGTTGACCGCTTTATTTGTAGCATCTGAAGGAGCTATGGTTGCCGTCAGCGTTTCAGACTTGCCCTGGCTTAATGAAAGAGTGGATTTATTCAGTGTGATTCCGGTAACGTCTACCTGTGTCTGAGTACCGGTGTCTCTGACGAACAGATAGATCTTAGGAGTATCTACATTTTTTATTGCAGTATTATTATCAGCGATTCCTTTGGTGAAGTTTCCGTTTGAATCATACTCCAGATAATACTTGTAAGAACCTGTCGCGGTATAACCATAATCCTCGGTATTACCGTTATAGAACCATAACAGGTGCTTATCAGTTCCGTTATCATAAGCTTTGTAGTGCCAGAACTTGTTTGCATCCGAAATGCTGCTTACCATTCTGAGAGCGCCGGATCCATCAGCATATAAATACTGGCTTCCGATCATAAGCCTTACGGAGTTATCGTTGCTGCCAGAAGCAGTGAACAAAGTCTTCGCTTTGACAGCTGAAGTGATCGTGATCTTGCTGTTCTGTACGTTTACGGCATATCCTTTCAGTGAATTGGATACTGAACCAGTCTCGTTGGAAAGGATGAATCCGCTTCCGTTATTGCTGGTAGAGATCAGGTATTCCTTACCAGCCTCCATTGTATCTGTCAGAACATAATCATATGTCTGAGCAGCCGAAACGGTCACGTTGCATGTTGCAGTGACGTTGGTATCTACAACCGATCTAGCTGTGATCGTCGCTGTGCCAGCCGCTAATGCGGTCACAAGGCCGTTCTCTACTGACACAACACCTGAAGGGTTGACCTCCCAAGTCACTTTCTTGCTTGCATTCGTAGGAGTAGCTGATACTGTCAGTGTATCCGTATCTCCTGCAGCCAGACTCAAACTAGTCTTATCCAGTGAGATCGAAGTAGGCGCAGTCTGAGCACCTTCTCTCTTGAACAGATAAACTGCTCCGGTGCTTGATGTGGAACCCTGGAAGTATGCGTTGCTGCTGCTGTATCTTAAGTTGTATGTGCTGCTTCCTCCCTTATGCTGCAAATAATGGCTGGAATTATATGTCCAGTATCTGCCTGCATTTTTCTGAGGATTGAATACGCTTACAGCGCTGCTAGAGCCTTCCAGATAGTCACCGTCGTTGGTCAGTTCGAAACCACCTGAAACTGCCGTAGCTGTCCAGACGATATCTTCATCTTCGGTTTCGATCTCGTCGCCCTGAATAGTGACCTCAGTCTTGTAGTTTGTATTCGCAATATTGACGCCGCTTGAGCTTCCGCCGGGATTCTTCAGCGCAAAGGCTGAACCTTCTGCTGAAGTATTAACGATGAGGTATTCCTCTCCGTCTTCAAGTTCGTCGGTCAGCTGATATACATTGCCTGAGCTTGTACGAGGTACAACTGTTACGTTGTAAGTTGCTGAGGCCGTACCTTTGGAAATGCCATCAGAGATCGTAGCTGTGATCGTAGCGGTTCCGCCTGCAGTTACGCCCTTAACCTTGCCGTTATCGTCTACAGTTGCAGCTGAAGAACTGCTGCTCCACGTTATGGACTTGACCGTTGCATCTGAAGGTACTGTCGTGTATCCGAGCTGCAGAGTTCTTCCTTCCTCTACAGTCGAGCTATCCGCAGTAATTGTCATGCTTTCGATTCCGACAGGATCCTTCTCGGTATAATATGAACCTTTCGTTTTAAGCTTATCTCCTTCTTTTGTATAATAGCTGAAAGAAAGCTTATAATCACTGGTGATTTCAAGGATAAGGCCTTTACCGAGGACATCCCCGCTCTGTCCATATTCTTTATCGCTCATGCTGCCTGCAGCCGCATAATAGAAATGGATCTTCGAAGAGGAACTGCTTGTGGGATTGATGGTATCATCAGGCAGATAAATATGATCATAGTGAGAATCTGCTACTGTATGATTATGTCCCCAAAGGAAGATGATCTTCCTGTCATCAGAAGTGCCGTACTCTCCATCTTTTCCGGCTACAGCAGTATTAACAGCATCAATTACCGAACTGGCTCCGGAAATATTACGGCCACTGTAATAATGCAGCGGGAAATGCGTGATGACTATGATGGGTTTGCCATCATTAACACTATTCAGATAAGTAGATAAACTTCCGATCTGAGTTGATGAGTAGTTCTGGCTCTGGCTCATAGAACCAAAACAATATAAGTGATAATTCTCGGATTCTACGCTCCTGCCCACACCATTGAGTGTGTAATGGCTCTGTGTCCCCTCGCCGGTGCCAGTGTAGCTTCCGTTCATGTACTCATGGTTACCGACAGTATAAACTCCGGTCAAACCTTTACTTGACACGGTATTCATTACCGTCTGAACATAAGTCCAGAATGCGTCTCCATTTGCACTCATTGCGCCCATGTCGCCACAGAAGCCCATGACCTCTATCTTATTATCATATAAAGGCTGGACATCTTCGAGCCATGCTTTGAGCCTGTTCGAGCCAAGATTAGCTTCACCCGAACCATTTAGCTGTGTGCCGTTATGCACGTCTGACGTAAACGCCAGAACGGTCGTGCCGTCGGGAACAGCCCTTAGATTACTGCCATCATCGCCTGCCGGTGATTCGACGGCTTCGGCTGCCTGAGTGCCATCAGACAGCTCTCCTCCTGCAGCAAACACCTGGCCTGGGATCATGTAGACGAATGCTACGAACAGGCACATGAGTAAGCTTAGGAGTTTAACTTTTTTCGATTTCATTTCTGTTCTCCCCAATAAAGATAAAAACAAATAACTTTTTTCCTTAATGACAATTATATATCATTTTCAAAAAGGCAATTTTAAAGTGGGCGCGCCCTCTTTATCCATCATTCAGAGGACAGCACTCACATATTGTATTTTACTATAAAATGTACTGATAGTCAAGAAATGCCTGCTTTAAATTGATAAATTAATAGCAAACAAATGACGTTTTTTAGACCTCAGTAAGCAAAACCCCGGCGGGGCTTTCTCGCCGGGGTTTTTGGATAACTTTATTTCACATATTTAGTTTATTTAACAGTTATCTTGATCTTGACGTCATATACGCCGATGT
>JAFYJM010000014.1 GCA_017538125.1 Bacillota bacterium | reverse complement strand
TGATCAGGATCTTTTTTTTGGTGCTCTCGCTCTTGTGCCTGACAGCTATGCTGACTATTATCAGAACTAAAATAAACGCTGCAAAAACAATAAAAAACAGCGCATTAAAAGGTCTTATTATCAAACTCCCACTGTTGCTCATAATCTATTCTCCCAAACATTTTATTGATAAATCTATAATATCATACCGGATCAAAAAATCAACCCCCGATGGACGCCCGTAATGCGCTAAAAAAACGAAAAAAATATTTTTGAAAAAGGTATTGACAACTATATCGGTTGCCGATATAATAGGATTACGATATATCGAGAGACGATATATCGGCACACGAAAGAGTCAGGCTTATGACGTCTGAGCCGACTGAAGGAGAGTATTATGATTGACAATTATGCATTGACTGAATCGACTTACTACATCCTGCTTGCTTTGTACCGACCGGCCCACGGCTACGGCATCATGCAGCAGGTGGAAGAAATGTCTCAGGGCCGCGTACGGCTGGCGCCAGGAACGCTCTATGGAGCGCTGAACGCCCTGTCCGACAAGGGCTGGATAAAGCCTCTGCCCGTAGAGGCTGGGAGCCGCAAGAAGGAATACAAACTTACTGACGCGGGGCTGAAGGTCCTTTTGAACGAGATCGAAAGACTCAAAGAACTGGTGAATAACGGAGACAAAGTGCTTAAAGACGCACTTGAGGGAGGAAAATAAAATGAGAGAAACTAAGAAGATATGGAAAATATTCCTCGTGTGGGATTTTGATAAAGAAGAAGCATGGCTGAACGAGATGGCCATGAACGGCTGGGTGCTTGAGAGCGTGGGCTTCTGCAACTACACATTTGTACGCTGCAACCCCGGTGACTATACGGTCCGCGTGGAGATGCGCACCCCAGAACCTGGTTACCTGGAACTCCTGAGAGAAGACGGCGTTGAATTCGTCGGCCACGTGCTTCAATGGCACTATTACCGCAAGAGAACCGACCTTGGCCCTTTCGAGCTCTTATCAGACATCGATTCACAGATCGAGCACCTTTCAAGGATCGGCAAGCTGCTGTTTGCGATCGGCATGCTCAACCTGGGAATAGGACTCATCAACAGCTTCGGCACCTCAAATATGGGCTGGGTAAACCTGCTCTGCGCCACCCTCCTGATGTATGCCCTGGGTCGCATCCAAGGAAGAAAAGACATGCTGGAGAAGGAACGCCAGCTGCACGAGTAAATCTATTATCTGAACGGAATCGCCCCGCTTTTGCGGGGCTTTCTTTTGCCCGCCCTGCCCTTACAAGGCTTCGGCATGGCAAGTCAAGAGGCGATTCTTTGCAAGTTATTCGTGTCTCTTTGCAAAGTATTCCAAAGCCTTGAAATCATTTTCTCCATGGGATATACTTGACTCATCAAAGGGGAAATAGGAGGAACGAACTTGAAACTGAAGGTCATGCTGGATCCCACAGATCCCATCCTGAATGAACTCAGGGAACTGAATATCGAGATAGACGAGCGCTCAGAATATGTGCTCACCAGGCGGGAGATGGATGTCAATTATCTCCCTGCGAGAAACGGTGAGCAAACATTCTATATATCTATCGATGATATCATCTACATCGACAGTCTGGGGCATGATGTGATGATACATACCATGGATGGGACGTACACGATTAAAGAACGTCTGAAACAGCTTGAGAGGATGCTGGATCCGGACGATTTCTTAAGGATAAGCAATTCGGCTATCGTCTCAGTCAAAAACATCCGCCGCATCGAAGCCTCCATCCTGCAGAAATTCATTCTGCATATGGCTAACGGCGACAAGGTGGACGTGACCCGCTCCTACTATTACATTTTTAAAGATAGATTCAACATTTAAGGGGAGGATTTAAAATGGCTATTGCAATGGGACTATTACTTATACCGCTCATGCTGCTGGGACTACTGATCATACCCATTCTCGCAGCACTGATATACAAAGGATCATATACCAGACATCTCAATGAACAGATGGAAACCGGCGTTGTGACCAAGCGTTGGATCTCGCCTTTCATGGTTGGGCTGATCGCTTTTCTGATCGAGATGCTGATCATCGCGGGCATGTTCAGTCTGTTTATGCTCAGAGGCAAAACTATGTACGAAAGCAGCAATTACGTGGAGATCGATTCCAAAGGCTGCCAGTCCTGGACCTACTCCACCGACGAGGTAAAGGGCACAGACTATGAGATCTTCAACGGTGATCTGGTGGAAAACTATTCCATGACCATAGAAGCTAAAGGCGACTTCTACTGCTATGCTTATCACAGGATGGCCGGCCCCGAGACTATGCCGACCTATGCACTTCTGGTGGAATACAGAGGTGACAAAAAATTCGGCACCTTTACGGGCTACACTTCTTTCGGTAAAGAGCCAAACAGTGTATTCCTGGGAAACGATGCAGTAAACAGCGGTGATAACAAGGTCGTCGTGATAATCGAACCAGACGACATGATCCTGAGTACCTCATATATTGATTCCGACGGAACCGATACCAATTTTATCTACAAGGATGACGTTGAGTTGTCATATACTCTGGATATAGTGCAAAAGGATCCTGATGCTCCTGAAGACTCTGAACCCTTTAAAGTCCTGGACGAGGTCACTTTCGACCTGAGTGCCATGTCATTCTGACGATTCCAAATGGTCTAAATCAGCCCGGCGGTCAAATTGACTGTCGGGTATTATTGTGTTAAAATCTCTTTGTTGAAATATCACAGAAATTAATGGAGAATCGAAATGTTCGCAGATGCAATAGAAAAAGTCGGCGGCTTCACACGCCCCATCAAATTCATAACCAGAAACTATAAGGATAACGTGATCGCGCCGGGCTGCGCTACGCTGTTTTTCGTGAACGACGAAGGCTGGGCGCTGACCTGCAAGCACGTGGCCAAAGAGATCATCGCGGCAGATCAGATGAATAATAACTTTAATAAGTTCAAAGCGGATCTCATGAGCCTTCAGGGCAATCCCAAGGCCAAGGCGTTGACGAAGGGTCTCGAGCAAAAGTACAACATCGCTCCGAAAAAAGCTATCCAGATGAAGGTACAGTTCCCGGAGTGCGTTAACGGTCAGTGCGCCATTGATATTACGCTCGATCCGGATCACGACGTGGCTCTCCTCCACTTCAGAGGCTACGATAGGATAATGTATCACGGCCACGCAGTCTTTTCCAAAGACAGTAAGCGCATCCGTCCCGGCGACACTCTGGTGCGCCTGGGCTTCCCCTTCCCTGAATTCTCTGATTTCAGCTATGACGAGGAGCATGACGATATCATCTGGTCTCAGGGCAGATCTACTACTCCGCGCTTCCCCATTGATGGTATGTATACGAGAAACGTGGCTGACAAAGAAGGCAGACTTGTAGGCATCGAGCTTAGTACGCCGGGCTTAAGGGGCCAGAGCGGCGGGCCGCTCTTCGATTCTAACGGGCTTATCTACGGCATGCAGTCGCTTACCAAGCACCTGCATCTGGGCTTCGACATGATAAATGAGCACATGGTCATAAACGGCAGACCGCAGACCATCAACAACCAGCCTTTCCTCCACGTCGGTCATTGCGTCCACGTGGACGTGATCAAAGCCTTCCTGGACAAGCAGGGCGTGAAGTATTACGAAGAATAAGCGTTGACGCGAAGATCAACCAGAGCTGAATATAGCAATAAAAAAGGAAGTGCGCGCACTTCCTTTTTGTGTTTCCGTTTATGCATCATCAATCATAGAACATGGCCTTGTTGATATAGTACCATACGTCTTTATCTTTACGCTTGATGAATTTCTTCTTGGAATAGCTGTACTCCTTGGAATAGTTATCATTCACAAGGAAGACAGCGCCTTTGTCGGTCAGCTCCATAAGATCATCATAAGTGTACTTCGCTGTAAATTTAGCTATGCGTTTGGCCTTTTTAGAGCCGTTCTCCACCCTTTTCCATACCTTAAAGGTCTTGGTCGATGCTGAAGGATTCGAGCAGGTCACATAGTACCAGTATCCGTCGATCTTGGTATATCTTCTGAGCGTTTTGTCAGCGAGTTTTTTGAGCGATTTCTTCTTGATATCATAAATGTACCTGGTACCGCTCTTATTAGTCATGATGAAATATCTGCCGCTTACGATATACGGCTCGATCGCTCCCTCGGTGACATATCCTTTTTTGATAACGGTCTGTTTGCCGGTGTTGATGTTTACCTTGTAGACCTTGTATATGTTCGTGCTAAGGCCGCGATACTTGCTGTAGTAAAGGTATTTGCCGTATAAATGCACGAATAAAGTCGAATCTGTGCTCTTGGAGGTCTTGAACTTGGTCAGATCAAGGATGGTCTTGACCTTGGACGTCTTGATATCTTTACACTTGATGATCGTACCGCCTTTGTACTGACTGTAGATCAGCTTCTCACCGTTTGTATAGAATTCAGGCCAGTTATTGACTTTGATCTTGAGAAGCAGTTTGTCTTTATCTTTTTCCGGATCCCATCGATAGACCTTGTATAAGTTACCGCTCGGATCATTGGTGTAATAGTAATAATACTTGCCCACCTGTACGTAATCCGTATAGTCTCTGGCGATCCTGACCCAGTTGTTCGTATCCCAGTCAGAACTGCTGTCCGCAGCAAGTGCACTGTCCGTATATAAAGCCGGGATCACCGTGAACGCCAGCATCAGTGCCAGCAAAAAACTCAAGATGCGTTTCTTCATAAATATCTCCTTTCGTGCTGAGCATGGGATTATGCTCAGCGGAGTTGATTTAATTGGTCTGCACATATTATATGCTATTCGTCAAGAGTTGACAAGGAGCAACTGACGGTCTTCATTTGTTGGAGCACAGCATAGAAAAAAGACGGTCGAATGACCGTCTTTAATTACTGGTGGAGCGTAGGGGATTCGAACCCCTGACCCCCACACTGCCAGTGTGGTGCGCTCCCAGCTGCGCTAACGCCCCGGATTTTCAGAACAGGCTTATTAT
Organism: Bacillota bacterium; assembly: GCA_017538125.1. Classification (GTDB taxonomy): domain Bacteria; phylum Bacillota; class Clostridia; order Peptostreptococcales; family Anaerovoracaceae; genus RUG754. The sequence continues at coordinate 10,021 of JAFYJM010000014.1, read as the reverse complement.
ATCATGCTTTAAATATCAATGCAAGACATTATTTCACCCTGTTCTACTATCCCGCTGACTGCTATCTTTTGTTCGATTTGCGCCAGATAGAAAGCTTCTCAGCCTGCTCTATCAGTTCATCTCTGAAGTCCGGATGAGCTATGGATATCAACTCCTCTGCCCTCTCCCAGGTGGTCTTGCCGACCAGGTTTACGATGCCGAATTCCGTCACCAGATAATATGCCTGGCTTCTCGGATCCGTTACGATATCACCCGCAAATGTTGGCTGTATCCTGGACCTTCTGACGCCGTCCTTGCCCACATACGTGGATGTCATACAGACGAAGGCTTTGCCTCCCTTAGACATGGCAGCGCCGGTCAGATAATCGAGCTGTCCGCCTGTGCCGCTTATGTGCCTCGTGCCTGAACTCTCGGCGCTTACCTGTCCGAAAAGGTCGACCGCGATGCAGTTATTTATTGATATCATCTTATCATTCTTAGCTATGATCTCAGGTGCGTTCACGAATTCCAGCGGCATGAAGGTAACGCACGGATTCTCGTCGATCCAGTCGTACACCCTCTGCGAACCGAAAGCCATGCCGGTAACTCCTACGTCTTTAAGGAAAGTCTTCATCTTGTTCGTAAGTTTGCCGGCCTCCCAAAGGTCCACGTACGCGTCAGAGCAGAGCTCCGTATGCATGCCGAGATCCTTGAGATCAGACTGGGCGATCATCTTGCCCAAAGTGTTAGGCATGCCTCCGATACCGAACTGAATAGTAGCTCCGTCCGGTATCATTTTGATCAGCTGGTCAGCTATCGCCAGATCCTCCGCAGTGGGATCGCTTACGGGAAGCTTCGGAAGCTCGCCGTGATCGCCTTCAACTATATAGTCAACGTCTGAAATGTGGATGACGTTACCATAGCCACCGCTTACTCTGGGCATTTTCTCGTTCACTTCTATTATGACAATGTCCGCCTTATCCAGGATGCCCTTGGCGATGCCTGAGGCGCAGGACAGGTTGAAATATCCGTGCTTGTCCATCGGCGTGGCGCAGGCCATACCGACGTTCACGGTCAGGAAGTGGCGATAGTAAGGCACAAGGTTCCTGAAGATCATCGGTATGAAATTGCAAAGTCCTTTGTCGCTGAGTTTTCTCTCATAGCCCGAGCAATGCCAGCTGTTATAGATGAAATGCTCCCTCTCAGGGTCGCTCTCAACGGTCTTGATAGGCTCGAAGATCAGGTTGCCCCTGATCTTGACGTCCTTAAGTTCATCCTTTCTCCTGGCGATAGCGGCGTCCATCAGTTTAGGGAAGCCCAGGTTGGTGCCGTAGTCGATCCAGTCTCCGGATTTGACTATCTTCGCTGCTTCGTCGGCCGTTCTCAGTTTGCTTTTGTATTCAAGGCTGTAGTCCATATCTTCGCTCCTGTAGAATTCTTTGATACATACGTTTATTATACTCCCAACCGACAAATAATTACAATAAAAGAATGGTATTTTGATGGATCGGCCGGTCTTCGGAGGAGCGGCTTAAAGCCTCTGAGGATGCTTTTTCTTGCCAGTTATGGCACTCTGTGATATAATGGCTTTACATCGCATCCAAATGAGGAGATGTTTTATGGAAAACGAGACTAAAAAGAATAACGCCATAAACGCGACTGAAGGAGCCAAAAAAGCTCCTGCAAAAAAGAAAAAAACTAAAAAGAAACCATCTGAAAATATGTCCTGGTCTGAGGTCACAGGCGATTTCAAGGCTGCTACCAAAGCTCAGAAGACTGCGGCTGAACACGAAGCCGCAATGCAAGCCAAGAAGGCCGAAAAAGCCAGAAAAGCTAAGGAAGCCCGTGAAGCAAAGAAGGCCGCCGAGGCAGCTGCTGCTCTGGAAGCTGCGGCTGCTGCTGAACTTGCTGAGACTCCAAGTGATCAGCTAAAACCTGAAGATCAGGCAGTTGAAGCTGCCGAAGTCCCTACGGCTGAAGCTGGATCAACTGCAGCAGAAACTGTCGAAACTCAGGCTTCTGAAGTAGGCAAGAAAGGCAAGAAGGCTAAGAAGAACAGGAAGTCCAAGAAGGCCGAATCCATCGCCGCAGCCACTGCAAACGCGGCAGCTGCTGAACCTGTGCCCGAGCCTTCCCCTGAAGCAGTCGAAACCACAGTAGAAGCTGCTCCTGATGAGGCCCCTGCTGCTGAGATCATAGAATCACCTGAAGCAGCCTCCAAACCGAAGAAAGGCAAAGGCGCGCTCAAAGCATTCATCGCCCTTCTCGTGATCGCCGGTTTAGCGACCGCAGGCTGGTTCGGTAAGGATCTCGTGATACCAAAGACTGTCAACGTGGCCTTCGAGACCATGGAAGGCGGCAGCGAGATAACTCAGGAGGTCAGAGCCAAGAGTGTTGGTGAAGCGCTTGAGAAGCTCGGTATCTACATCTCCGACCTTGATACCGTCACTCCGTCTGCGGCTACAGAGCTGGTCTCAGGCATGACGGTAAATGTACTCAAGAGACTCGAGACTTCAGCCAAGATCGCAGGCAAGGCCAAAAGATTCATTCTTTCTCCCGGCACCATCGAGGAGAATCTGGCCTTCAATAAAGTCACATATGATGACAACGACATCATCAAGCCGAAGCTTTCGAAAAAGATCAAATGCAACACTAACGTAGTAGTCAAGGATGTTAAAGTAGTGGTCAAGAAGAAAAAGATCACCGTCAAATCCACAGGTTACAGAGTGATCCTCGATCCTTCTCTTGCATCCGGAGTGATGTCCGAGTCAGCCGCTGTTGACGGAGTCGCCCTTTACAAATACACTTACAAATATGTGAACGGCAAAAAGAAATCCACCAAGAAGAAATTCAAGAAATGGATAACTGAGCCTCAGGACCGTCTGCTGAGACTCGGCACCGCCTCGACAGGTAATAGCGGTACGGTCTCCATTCTGAGGACCTTCACATCGAACACGACTGCGTACTATGCCGGCAAAAACGGCCGCGGAGCATTGGGTACACGCTGCCACTACGGCACCTGCGCCGTCGACCCCAAGGTCTTCCCTTACGGTTCGGCATTCTGGGTACAGGGCTACGGCTACTGCGTCGCAAACGACTGCGGAGGAGCCATCAAAGGCACCAAACTCGATCTGTATATGACCAGTACCAAGCAATGCTATCGCTGGGGACGCAGATGGGTGACGGCGTACCTGCTAGGATCAGGTTAAGCCAAATAATAAAAAATAATTTAAAAGAGCAGCATATGCTGCTCTTTTCTTTGTTTATTTTACTTTGGCTTCGAGCTGTCCGTCGGTTACATCGACAAGTATCACGTCGCCCGGCGATATATTGCCGGTCACGATGATCTTTGCAGCTGCGGTCTCTACGTACTTCTGAAGATATCTTTTGAGCGGTCTCGCGCCGTAGGTCGGATCGTAACCGTTCTCCGCCACAAATTTCAGAGCCTCGTCTGTGAGCTCGATGCTGATCTCACGTTCCGCGAGACGCTTGTTCACGTCTTTGATCATCAATTTGATTATCTCGCCGATGTCCGCTCTGGTAAGTGGCTTGAAAAGAATGATCTCATCGAGCCTGTTCAGGAACTCCGGTCTGAAGTGTGACCTCAGATCCGCCATGACCATGTCTTCAGCAGTATCAGCTATATGGCCCTCTTCATCGATCCCTCCGAGAAGGTACTGCGAACCGATGTTGGACGTCATGATGATGATCGTGTTCTTGAAGTCTACAGTACGTCCCTGTGAATCCGTGATACGTCCGTCGTCCAGAACCTGGAGCAGCACGTTGAAAACGTCCGGATGGGCTTTCTCGACCTCATCGAAGAGCACAACCGAATACGGCTTGCGTCTTACGGCTTCTGTCAGCTGTCCGCCTTCATCGTATCCGACGTATCCCGGAGGCGCGCCTATAAGTCTCGCCACGGAGTGCTTCTCCATGTATTCGCTCATATCTATCCTTACCATGTTCGACTCGTCATCGAAAAGGTTCTCCGACAGAGCCTTTGCAAGCTCTGTCTTACCTACGCCCGTAGGTCCCAGGAAAAGGAATGAACCTATAGGTCTCTTAGGATCCTTGATGCCTGCCTTGGATCTCAGTATGGCTTCTGATACTTTTTCGACGCCCTCGTCCTGACCTATCACCCTCTTGTGAAGAGCTTCCTTCAGGTGAAGGGTCTTTTCTCTTTCAGTCTCCGAAAGTTTGGATACCGGAATGCCGGTCCAGCGGCTGATTATCCTGGCTATCTCATCCTCGGTGACGTTCTCATGGACGAGGCTCATGTCGACAGCTTTGATCCTGGCCTCCTCCTCTTCCAGTTCTTTGGTCACCTTGGGCAGCTCTCCGTACTGGAGCTCTGCCGCCTTCTCGAGGTTATAGTCTCTCTTGGCCTGCTCTATCTGCTTGTTCAGGCTTTCGATCTTCTCCCTGAGTTCCGAGAGATGGTTGATGCTTGCCTTCTCGTTGTCCCACTGGGCTTTCTGTGCGTTGAAGGTATCGCGGAGCTCAGCCAGCTCCTTCTGAAGCGCTTCCAAACGTTCTTTGCTCAGTCTGTCGGTCTCTTTCTTGAGTGCAGCCTCCTCGATCTCAAGCTGCATGATCTTTCTTCTCAAGTCGTCTATCTCGGACGGCATCGAATCCAGCTCAGTCTTGATAAGTGCGCAGGCTTCATCCACCAAGTCGATCGCCTTGTCTGGCAGGAATCTGTCGGATATGTATCTGTTCGAAAGCACAGCTGCGCTCACGAGCGCGCCGTCAGTGATCTTGACTCCGTGGAAAACTTCATATCTATCCTTCAGACCTCTCAATATTGAGATCGTGTCTTCGACCGTCGGCTCATCGACCATTACGGGCTGGAAACGTCTCTCGAGGGCGGCGTCTTTTTCGATGTATTTACGATACTCGTCTAGGGTGGTCGCGCCGATGCAGTGCAGCTCGCCCCTTGCGAGCATGGGCTTGAGCATATTGCCCGCGTCCATCGCCCCATCAGTTTTGCCTGCACCGACTATCAAATGGAGCTCATCGATGAACATGATGATCCTTCCCTCTGACTTACGGACTTCCTCAAGTACGGCTTTGAGCCTCTCCTCGAACTCTCCTCTGTATTTGGCGCCTGCGACCAACGCGCCCATATCTAGTGAGAAAAGCTGCTTATCCTTGAGCGATTCAGGCACGTCGCCTCTCACGATACGCTGTGCCAGACCTTCCACTACTGCAGTCTTGCCGACACCGGGCTCGCCTATAAGGACAGGATTGTTCTTGGTCTTTCTTGAAAGTATCCTGACGACGTTTCTTATCTCCTCATCTCTTCCGATGACCGGATCAAGTTTTTGCTCTCTCGCTGCGGCCACCAGGTCGCGGCCGTATTTAGCAAGCGAATCATAAGTATCCTCAGGTGAGTCCGTGGTCACTCTCTGGTTGCCTCTCACTGAGCTCAGCACGGTAAGGAAGCTCTCCCTTGAAATGCCGAAACTCTTGAAGAGCGCCTTGATCTGGCGGTTTGGATGCTTGATCATAGAAAGCAAAAGATGCTCCACTGACACATAGTCATCGCCCATGGCTTTAGCCTCGTCTTCAGCGGACATGAGCACGTTATTCAGATCCTGGGAAATGTACTGGCTTCCTCCCTGTACCTTAGGATCCCCCTCCATTATCTTCTCGACCTGAGCTGTGAACGCGGGCATCTGGATGCCCATCTTCGTCATAAGCTTGGCGATCAGAGAATCATCCTGTGTGATCAGCGCATAGAGGAAGTGTTCCTCATCGACCATCTGATTGCCGTGGTCATACGCGATCTTCTCCATCTTCTGGATCGCTTCTATCGACTTCTGTGTGAATTTTGTAATGTTCATAAAATACCCTCCTGTATGTGTAACGGGCCTTCTGCCCTAACCTTTACTCTCTTACATAAGTCATTGTATCACTGGTTGTTAGCACTGTCAACAGGTGAGTGCTAATTCTTTTGTGAAGTTTTCGTGTACTAAAAAACCCTCCGCGGTCCGCTGTCCCGGGAGGGTAATAATTTGCTTATTCTTACCGTATCAATAGTTGTCTCTGCCCTGGAATCCGATGTATTTGTCGTTACGCGACATTTCTTTCACCAACTTGGATGCCCAGAAGAACATGGCAATTACGAAGATCACGAAGATCAGGCTTATGCCCTGCCCCATGGTAGCCGTGAAGTCGTAGATGCCGTGCAGGATCGCAGGTACGACCACGCATGAAATCCTGGCCTGCTTGGCCTTGACTTTCTCGCCTGCGTACTCATATCTCTTAGCCATTCCATACCAGACGCCCATGAATACCGCGAAGCATGCATGTCCCGGTACCGCTGTCACAGCTCTTACGATGGCCGTCTCGAAACCGTACATGCTCACATACTGCATGTTCTCCCAGAGAGCGAAGCCCAGGCCCACGAAGACTGAATAGACCACACCGTCGAATTGGCAGTTGAAAGCAGCATTCTTCCAGGTACGAAGCTTGAGCACGATGTATTTGGCCCACTCCTCCGAAAAGGCTACTATTATGAAATACAGTATTATGTTATATATCAGGCTGTTGGGATCAAGTCCCGAGATCAGATACTGGCCTGCCATCTCCAGCACCACCGCGATGATCGTGCTTATGATGCCCAGAAAAGCCAGCGCGATGAGGAGCCTTATCGGTTCTTTCTCCAATTTATCAGCTCTGTACACCTGCACCATCAGGATTATGGCCGGCAGGATCGCTGAGATCATCAGGATCGGATTAGTTCCGTAATACATTTTTGACCTCTTTCTTTCATGTTTTGGTACGTTTCTTAAATAGATTATAAACTAAATCGTATCAACATGTAAATCATGTTTGAGTATTCTTCCAAAAAAACTTTCTTCAGGTTGCCTAACCTTTAGAAGAGATGATATAATAATCGCGGATTGGAGAAATCTTAGAGAGGATCGCCGGCATCCGGGGCTTGCCGGCCTTGCATATATGAAGACTTATTTTGTGATCAATCCGGCAGCGGGTTCAGGCATCGACACCAATTCGCTCATACCCAGTGTCACTGAAGCGGCGGTCAACTGCGGGCAGGAGGTCTTTTTCTACGAGACCAAGTGCGTCGGAGATGCCGAAAGGTTCACCAAAGAACTGCTTGCCGAAAACACTTCTGAGGAACTGAGATTCATCGCCTGTGGCGGGGATGGCACCTTCAATGAAATATTGAACGGAGCGATCGGCAGTCCCAATGCCGTAATTAGCGTATTTCCCTCGGGCACCGGCAATGACTTCGTACGGAACTTCACTGAAGCCGGTGATTTCAGAGACATCAACGCCCTTCTTCAGGGCTCGGTCATCGACTGCGACGCCATTGAATACAGCGGAGTGATCGACGGCGACTTCCGCATCAGATACTGCGGCAACATGTTCAATATCGGCTTTGATTGCAACGTAGTGGACAAGACTTCGGAGCTCAAGACTAAGCCTTTGATATCCGGCTCTTTTGCCTATCTCATGGGCGTGGCAGTCACCCTTATCAAGAAAAAAGGCGCTGACTTAAAGATCGTAGCTGACGGCAAAGTGCTTTGCGACGGCCCTCTTCTCTTAACTTCCATAGCCAACGGCTCATACTGCGGAGGAGGCGTGAAGTCGAATCCCTATGCTGACGTTCAGGATGGCAAGATAGACATCTCCGTCATCAAGGATCTGGGCAGGTTACGCTTCATAACACTGTTTCCGAAATATCAAAAAGGCACCCATCTGGATGCCCCTAATATCGACGATCTGGTCACTAATCTTAAAGCCGAAGAGATCACCATCACTCCCCGAAGAGGTGTGATGCGCCTCTGCGTTGACGGCGAGATCTACACTACCGAAGGTATCCTCTTCAGGATACAGCCAGGCGCTTTCAGGCTGCTGGTGCCTAAGAAGCCCTGACACCGGCCTAACTGCTGCTCTTAAGGTTTGAGCTGCCAGTCTATCGGCTTCTGACCGGTCACCTCGAGATACCTGTTGGCCCTCGAGAAATACCTTCCACCGAAGAATCCGCGATAAGCTGACAGCGGGCTCGGATGAGCTCCCTTAAGTATCAGGTGATCAGGATTCGTGATAAGTGATTCTTTCGCTCCTGCGTTCGATCCCCAAAGGATGAAGACCAGGGGCTTTTCTCTTTCATCGAGAAGCTCGATAATGTGGTCTGTGAAGGCTTCCCATCCGTGTCCTCTGTGGGACATCGGCTGGCTGTCTCTCACGGTCAGTGTCGCGTTCAGAAGGAGCACGCCCTGCTTCGCCCAGTCGATAAGGCAGCCGTGATCAGGCTGTTTGATGGCAAGATCCTCCTCCTGTTCTTTGAGGATGTTCACCAGAGACGGCGGGATCTTAACTCCCTTATTCACAGAGAAGCAGAGTCCGTGCGCCTGCCCCGGCTGATGGTAGGGATCCTGCCCTACGATGACCACCTTAGTATCCTCGTAGGAAGAGTATTTCAGCGCATTGAAAATATCGCCCATGGGCGGATATACCGGTCCGCGTGCGTATTCCTGCTTCAGGAATTCCCTGAGTCCCAGATAGTATTCTTTTTTGAATTCGTCTTCGAGAAGTTTATCCCAGTCATTTCCTATGATCACCATGAATTAATTATACCACACATCGCTCATAAAGTGCTATAATAAACGTATGAAAAAACATGCCATCATTCCAATTTTCATATCTCACAGAGGCTGCCCGAACGACTGCGTGTTCTGCAATCAGAAAAAGATCACCTCACGTGAAGGAGACGTCACTCTGGATGACGTAAGAAACACGATCGAACAGTGGCTCACTACGCTTAACGACGTGGAGACAGTCGAAGTGTCTTTCTACGGAGGCTCTTTCACAGGCATACCGATGGAACAGCAGACTGCCTTCCTTAAGATCGCCAAAGAATACAAGGACAGCGGCAGGATCGATGCCATCCATCTATCCACCAGGCCCGACTATATCACGAGGGAGATACTCGACAATCTCAAAGCCTATTCGGTGGACGTGATCGAACTGGGCGTCCAGAGTTTCAGCGACGAAGTGCTTCTGGCCTCCGGCCGCGGTCACGACGTTTCCTGCGTCTATGAGGCCTGCGATCTGATCAAAGAGTACGGCTTCACCCTCGGTATACAGCTGATGATAGGCCTTCCCGGTGACTCGGTGGAGACCTGCAGATACTCTGCCATGGAGACAGTCAGGATCGGACCGTCTATAGCCAGGCTATATCCTACAGTCACTATCGAAGTGACCGAGCTCTACTCCATGATGGAGCGCGGCGAATACTCGCCTCTCACGCTTGAAGAAGCAGTCAAAAGGACGAAGCTCATGTATGAGATCCTCGAGGATGCCGGTATAAACATCATCCGTGTTGGCCTCAAGTCGTCCGAGATAATGGCGCGTGAGATCGGCTTCCACCCCGCATTCAGGCAGCTCGTGGAGTCTGAGATCGCGAAGGACAGGATCGAGTGTGCTCTCGCTTCTCTAAAAGATGATCCGCATTTCAATGCCGTGACCGTCTCAGCAAACTCGCATTCATACGGCAACATCTTCGGTCACAAAGGCTCGAACCGCGAGTATTTCTCCAAAAAATATCCGCACCTTATCATCAAAGGTGCGGTAGATGATGGTTTGAGAGACAACTGCTACGCTGTCACTCCTGAGCCCTGAATTCCTCAACTATAGGCATTATCTGGCTGCGGTCTATGAGATCGCAGCCTTTTTCTATCCTCTCCAGCAGGAGCCTTTCGTCAGCGGTCATATTAAGACCCTTTTCATTCAAGAGTTTCGTAGTGAATCTCATGACCAGTTTGTCTGCTCCCTGCACTCTCTCCGGCTCGTACTTGCCATCCAGATAGTAGCAGGTCAGCGGTCTAAGCCACTTTTTGTCGAAGTTCACCTTCCTGAGCTCCGCCCTGGCTTCGAAGTTCTGCAGGTTGATGCCGACCGCGAAGCAGACGATCTTCTTGGAAGGCTTATAGTACTCAGGCTTGAAGTTCACTTCTATGTCGAAAGAATCGTAGTACGCGTCTTTTAAGATGGGCTTTATCCACTTTCT
>JAFYJM010000146.1 GCA_017538125.1 Bacillota bacterium | reverse complement strand
GGTCGAGCTCCATCCCATCAGATCCACCAATGAACTTTTGGAAAAGATGACCGAACTCACCGGGGATAATGACATCGACATCATCATCCACAGCATGGCTGTAAGCGACTATACAACCGCAAGTTTCGTATCCCTGGAGGAACTACTGAGGCTTCTGGCGGAGAGCGACTGCGAAACCGTGGAGGACGTGAGGGATATGCTTGAAAGGGAGGACTTCCGCAAGAAGTACACCAAGCTTCCATCAAGCATCGATGATCCTGTCATCATGCTTAAGCAGACGCCTAAGGTGCTGTCTCATTTAAGAGACTTGGCGCCGGAAGCGGTGATCGTGGGCTTTAAGCTTCTGGATCACGTGAGCCATGAGGAACTCATGGACGTGGCGGCGGCTCAGATCGCAAAGAACAGAACTGACTTCTGCATGGCAAACGACTATGCTACGGTGGTGTCACCGGTACACGTGGGTTTTTTGCTGGACAAGGAGGGCAAAGAACTCCGGTTCGACGGCAAGGACGCCATAGCAAAGGGTGTTGTGGATAATACCCTGGAACTAAAGAGAGGATAGAAATGAGCAACATTATTTTAGGTGTGACAGGAAGCATTTCGGCATACAAGGCCTGCGACATAGCAAATGAACTGACCAAAGAGGGTCACTCCGTGAAGGTGATCATGACCGAGGCAGGGCAGAAGTTCGTAACTCCGCTTACCTTTATGACTCTCACCAAGAACAGGGTCTATACCGATTGCTTCGACAATCAGGATCCGGCGGCGGTGGAGCACATAGCTCTGGCAACCGAGGCAGATCTATTTGTAATTGCACCTGCCAGCGCTGATATCATAGCAAAGGCGGCGGCCGGCTTCGGAGATGACATGCTTACCACTACGCTTCTGGCTTTCAGGGATAAGCCCGTGCTGGTATGTCCTGCCATGAACACAAACATGTATGAAAACAGGGTCACACAGAGAAATATAGAGGTATTGAAGGATCTGGGATTTGAATTCGTTGAACCTAAAGAAGCCTATCTGGCCTGCGGCACCGTGGGAAAGGGCGCTTTGGCCAGCGTAGACGTCATACTCGAGAGGATCAGGGATCTGCTATAATTATACTCTGATCTGGATCCAACGGAGGAAAGAGATGATCAATTCTACCGCCAAATCCAAACAATTTAAGAAAAACTATATTAGGATCATGCTACTTTGCATTTGCCTTGTTCTGGCTGTTCCGAATTTCTCAACGGGAAGCGATGCCTTTGCAGCAAGCGATATCTCCTCGAAGATCAAAGCCTGTGAACAGGCTTTACAGGATGCTGCGGATGAACTGAAATCCATGCAGATCACCTATGACAAGGCGAAGGCAAAGGCAGCAGGCAAGGTCAAAGTTACCGATGAGGATCTGGCCCTGGTGGGCAGGGAATTCATAGACGATCTGGTACAGAAATGCTATGAGAAGGACAAGGACGATAAATCCGCGGAAGATCTGGTTCCTGTGACGAAACTGACGGTTGCGGGTAACATCACTAAAGCAAAGAACAACTCAACCTGTAAGAAGATAATCGACGGCATCAATTCGTCCACTTCAAACAAGAACAAAAAATTCAAGGCCATAATCAACCAGTCCATGTCCATCGAAAACATCGAAAAGGCGCGGGATTTTATCGACAGATGCAACGAACTTAGAGAGAAACATGGCAGAAAGGCTTACAAAGTTTCACCTTATCTCATGGCAGGAGCCCCGGTATCAGCGGCCCTTTCTGGAAGGAGCGCACACGTATATATAAATCAGGGACTTTTCCGAACCTACGATACCACCAAGGTCTATGAGAATTTCTGCTGGGCGTATTCGACATCATATGATCCCTTCGGGGCATGGTACGACAGCGAAAAGGCCAGCGAAGGCCCGCATTTCAGAGCCATAATAAGCAAGAGCTATAAGCAGACCGGCTTCAACTGGATAGCCTCAAACTATGATGGCAAAATGATCGCTGTCCAGTGCTTTACCAAGGATAACGGCGGCGTGGCTTACACCACCAAGAAATTCAGGGAACTCCTCGATGAATTCGTCGAGAAGAGGAAGGCAGAGATTCTGGAAGAGAAGATTAACGATCTGGACATCTACAAGAATAAACCGGACTATCTCGTAGAGGCTGAAGAGAAGTACGCCAAAGCCCTTAAGAAATTAAAAGACACCGTCAAGAGCTATACGCCGGAATTCTCTGTGAGCAATTACAGCTATAACACCTTGAAGATCAAATATTCCATTCCCGAGGGCTACGATGCTATTAACATTTTCAGATCCAAGTCCGGTAAGGATGGCACTTTCAAATTAATAGCCACCAAGACTTCAGGCACCTCCTACAAGGATACAGGCCTCACCTGCGGAAAGAAGTATTACTACAAGGTGAGACTGTATAAGAAGATAGGCAAAGTCAAGGTTCGTTCAGCCAAGGTCACCCGTCAGTATAAGAAGACCAAACCGAGCACAGTGAGGAACGTGACAGCCGTCGTAGGAGAAGATGGATATCTGAGCATTGAATGGAAGAAGATCAGCGGAGCTCAGGAGTATGAGATCTATGCAAAGAAGGCTGATGAGGAGAAGTACTCCAAACTGGTGGAAGAAGAGTTCAAGTCCG
>JAFYJM010000145.1 GCA_017538125.1 Bacillota bacterium | reverse complement strand
CAGATCATTGAGATGACAAATGCTATTGTAAATGATAAAGTCAGTGTCCTATAGATTTCACTCATGATCCTGCCCTTTTTATTTATCCCCGAGCATTACAGCCTTAAGTCCTGCCTCTTCAAGGATGCCGACAGCCATTTCGTCGGGGTATCCTTCCTTGACCACTATCCTTTTGATGCCCGCGTTGATTATCATCTTAGCGCAGATGACGCATGGCTGGTGCGTAACGTAGATCGTACCGCCCTCCACCGCATGGCCCATAGCCGCGGCTTGGATGATGGCGTTCTGTTCTGCGTGGAGAGCTCTGCAGAGCTCATGCCTCTGGCCTGAGGGTATCTCAAGTTTCTGTCTGAGGCAGCCGCCTATCTCCTCGCAGTGCTTCACGCCCTTAGGCGCGCCGTTGTAACCGGTCGCTACAGCGTGGTTGTCTACGACTATCACTGCTCCCACGTTCCTTCTGAGGCAGGTCGATCTGGTCGCTGCCAGTTCTGCCATCTTCATATAGTATTCGTCCCAGGATGGTCTAGCCATATTCCCTCCTAATAATATATCTCTTTTAAGTACAGACCCTCAGCCGGAGCTGTGTGCCCCGCCCTGGCTCTGTCTTCGCTTTCGATCGTATCTCTTACTGACTCCGGTGTCCTTTTGCCAAGCCCGACTTCGACGAGAGTGCCAGTGATGATCCTCACCATGTTATAGAGGAAACCGTCTCCGGTGACCTCGATGATCACATCATCCGCTTTTTCGTCCGAAGTAAATACGCTTACGTCCGTTATCGTCCTTACAGTCGTCTCTCTCTCAGTCCCGCCTGATGCCTGAAAAGCCTTGAAATCGTGTTCTCCGATTATATATCCTGCCGCCAGGCGCATCGCATCCGTATCTAGCCTCTCCGGTATCCAGTAGCAGTAATTCCTCCTGAAAATGTCTCTTTCGGGGCTGCTATTTATCACGTATCTGTAGGTTTTGCCCTTGCAGTCGAAGCGCGCATGAAAGTCCGGAGGCATCTCTTCGATGCTCAGGATCTCCACATCACCTACGTTATTCTTACGGTTCATGCCGCCTGACAGGCGGTCGTTCGCAGCCTTCATGAGCCCCTCGGGAGGTATGCTGAACTCCCCGCTGAAGGAAGCGCACTGACCGAGAGCATGCACTCCGGCGTCAGTTCTCGACGTGCCGTTAAGCTTGATCTGTATGCCTGTGAATGCAGACAAAGTGTCCTCCAGCGTTCCCTGGACCGTCCTCTTATCGGGCTGCTTCTGCCAGCCGCTGAAGCACGAACCGTCGTATGCAATTTTCAGCAAAAAATTTTTCTCCATTATCCTATATATTTTATCACATTAAAACTCGGATAGCAAACTTTATTGTTTTAAATTGAATACTATGATAAAATCATATTACATCAGGGGGACGAACCGGGATATGAGAAAGGAATAGAAATGACACTTCCGCTCAAGATACTCATCACGTGCGTGCTGGCGATCATCGCCGGGACACTTCTCGGAAACAGCGCAGTATACGTGTTCAACAGAATACCGGGCAGATGGCTCACAGATTACGGCGAGGAACCGTCAGAAGAACTGCTCCACCCTACCACGCAAAGGATAAAGTCCGTGCCGTATAAATACGTCTTCACCGGGCTTTTCATAGCCGTAGCTATCTACATGGGGATAAAAGATCCGTCAAACGCGGTGTCACTTTTGATAGCCCTATGGCTCCTGCTTTTGATGTCGATCGCTGACGTCAAATACATGATCGTGCCCGACCAGCTCATCATGCTGCTGGTACTTACCGGCCTAGGCACCATCCCCCAGAAGTTCTCCGTCTATCACAGGCATGCCGTCTATGACTGCCTCCTCGGCGCGGCTCTGGGCTTTGTCATCATGCTTTCGATCGCGCTGATATCGCGCGCCATATACAAGAAATGGGCCCTGGGAGGAGCGGACATCAAACTGTTCACAGCCATGGGCTTTCTTACAGGCGTATACGGCATCGGTATCATATTTATAATAAGTACATTTCTGAGCGCCGTACATTTCGCCTGGCTCATGATCAGGCACGAGACAAGGCTCGGCGAAACGAGAGCGATGTTTCCCTATGCTACGATCGCGTTCGGAATATACTTTCTTTTCATAAAAGACCTTATCACTGATTTCATAATCACTATCTGAACTACTGTGAGGTGATCCTATGGAAGGCATCAAAGACCGTACCGCAAGATATGCAGAGGAACTGTCGAGGATGATCCGTCACGAGACTGTATCCGAAAACGGCCAGACAGACATTACCAAGTTTCTTGGATTCCATGAGCTCCTTAGAGAGCTTTTCCCGGACATTTTCAGAGTCTGCAGCTTTGAAGAGCATGAAGGAAGCTTCATCATGCGCTGGCCAGGCAGGAAACCCGGTCAGAAACTGCTTCTGATGAACCACCACGACGTCGTGGAGGCTACCGGCAACTGGAAATATCCACCTTTCTCCGGAGAGATAGCATGCGGCAGAGTCTGGGGAAGAGGCGCCATCGACGACAAGGGCGAGCTCTGGGCGATGTTCAGAGCAGCTGACGAGCTGGCTCGTGAAGGCTTCGTGCCCGAGTATGACATCTGGTTTGAATCTGCCTGCACCGAAGAGATCGATGGCTCCGGCTGTGACTATCTGTCGAAGCTAATGGCCGAGCGAGGCTTGAGATTCGATATGGTGCTCGATGAAGGCGGCATGATACTGGACGAACCGATATCAGGTGCCAAAGGAACTTTCGCGTTGATCGGCGTCGGAGAGAAAGGCTGCGCAGACATTAAGTTCACAGCGAGATCCGCCGGAGGACACGCCTCCGCTCCGGGTAAGAACACCCCCCTTGTCCGTCTCGGCAAGTTTATGGCGGCGATCGATAGGAACGACGTATTCAGAGCAGAGCTCTCGCCGGTGATCTGTGAGATGCTTAAGAGGCTCTCTCCGACCATGGAAGGCATCCAGGCAAAGTTCATGGGTTCTCCTGAGAAGTTCCGCCCTGTTATCGCCAAGGTCATGAGTTCAGTCTCTCCCATCGCGGCTTCGATGATAAAGACCACTCTGGCCTTCACCGTCTGCCACGGTTCCGAAGGCAACAACGTACTTCCTGAAGAGGCATATGTCATCGGAAACCTGCGCTATTCTCATCACCAGGCCCTGGAGGCCAGCCTCAAGGAGATCAGACGGTATGCAAGGCGCTATGATATAGAAGTAGAAGTGCTGGATCCCGGCTTCTCATCACCTTTATCAGACTTCGAAAGCGACGGCTTCAAACTGGTGGAAAAAGCCATAACTGAAGTTTTCCCCGGAGTCTTGACTGCGCCTTACCTCATGACAGGCGCAAGCGATGCGCGCTTCATGTCGAGAGTATCCGACTGCTGCCTCAGGTTCGCGCCTTTTAAGATCGACGACGAGCAGCTTTCCTCCATACATGGTCTTAACGAGAGCGTGGATCTGAGTTGCCTTGTGCCCGCAGTCGAATTCTATAAACTGATCATCAGGGAGGTGTGAAGATGAAAAAGAAAGTTTCCATCGACATAAGCGTCAGGTCATTCGTGACAGCTGTGCTCGTGATTTTTTGCCTTATGGTGGTCTCCTACGTGCTCACCTTTGTAATACCGTCGGGCGAATATGCCAGGACCATAAACGATGCCGGCAATACCATAATCGATACAGATGCAGGCTTCAGCTATGTGGAGGGCGGCATTCCCTTCTGGAAGTGGATCCTTTCGCCTTTTCTGGTACTGGCAGCCAAGGGAAGCGGTACGCTGATAGCCATCATAATCTTCCTGCTGGTGATTGGCGGAGCTTTTACCTGCCTGGACAAGAGCGGCATTCTTAACTACATGCTTGAAGGCATCTCACACAAGTATGGCAGGATGCGCTACAGACTGATGGCTATCCTTACTCTGATCTTCATGGCTCTCGGCGCTCTCGTCGGTTCATTCGAGGAGGTCGTCCCACTGGTGCCTATAGTTGTGGCTTTGGCAGTGAGTCTGGGCTGGGATGAACTTACAGGCATGGCCATGAGCCTTCTCGCTGTAGGCTGCGGCTTCGCCTCAGGCGTGCTCAACCCCTTCACCGTGGGAGTCGCGCAGAGTCTGGCCGGCCTTCCGATGTTCTCTGGAGTATGGCTCAGAGCTCTGAGCTTCTGTCTGATCTATCCGCTGCTCCTTTACTTCATACGAAGCCACGCGAAAAAGATCGAGATGCCCCTCGATGAGACCGCTGCTGCGTCCGATTTCATCCCCGACAAAAAAATGAGCCGCGCCCTTCTGACCTTTGCGGTCATAATGGGCATCGGCATCGTATTCATATTATGCTCGACTTTCATCCCGGCTCTGCAGGACTTCACAATGATAGCCGTAGCCATCATGTTCCTGATAGCAGGGATAACCTCTCCTCTTTTGACAGGCATGAAAGTCACTGAACTTATCAAACACTTCGGCAAAGGCGTAGTCGCCATCTTCCCGGCAGTGCTCATGATCCTTATGGCAGCCTCCATCAGATACACGCTTGAAGAGGCAAAGATCCTTGATACGATCCTCCACGGAGCGGTCGGAGTGGCCGACAACCTTCCTAAATGGGCGGTCATCCTCTTCATCTATCTAATCGTGCTGGGGATGAACTTCTTCATCGGTTCCGGCTCCGCGAAGGCTTTCATGCTGATACCGCTGATCGTACCTTTGGCTCAGATATTCGGCATCTCACCACAGCTCTGCATCGTGGCTTTCGCCTTCGGAGACGGTTTCTCGAACGTGATCTATCCGACGAACGCTGCCCTTTTGATCTCACTGGGGCTGGCAGATATCAACTATGCTAAATGGTTCCGCTGGACGATAAAGTTCCAGATAATGAACCTCATACTGACCAGCGCTATACTGCTGTTCGGTCTTGCGGTCGGATACTGAAAATAAAAAAGGCGGAGCTCAATCCGCCGTAATATCACATGTAACTTATCAGCTACGTGACGTCTCTTCGTTTCGGGGCTGTGTTTTTTTCGCCTATATATCCCATTGGGATCACTGCGCCTACCCCGACGTTTTCAGGCAATTCAAGGAGTTCAGCCAGTTTGGCATCGTCAAAATATCCTTGGATGACCGTGCCTATACCCCTCTCATGTGCGAGCAGACAGAAGGTCTGCGCAGCCGCTCCAACGTCAAATGCTTCCCAGAATTCGCCTTTAGGCGTCGAAAACGATCCGTCCTTCTCAAAGCCTGACAGTCTCTTCACATACGTCAGGATCATGATCTGAGGGGCGTTCATAAGAGCCTTTCTGTTATATGTGAAGCCGAAGCTGTATTTGCCTGTAGCTATCTCATTCTTGAGTTCCGGGCTTTCGACCAGAATGTATCCTGTGATCTGAGTATTCTTCCACGAAGGACAGTATCTGGCAGCTTCTATGATCTCCTCTATGACCTCATGAGGTACCTTGCCCGCTTCATATTTCCTAACGCTTCTTCTCTCTTTTACGGCTTTGGTAAGTTCCATTATATTGATCCTTTCATATTACAAAGGAGGCCCTCAGAAGAGAGCCTCCGAGATCGTTCTTATCAAGCATTAACTATTTCATGAAAGTTCCGAGGATCGATCTTGCCAGCTGTGCGCCTACGTTTCCGCCGATCGTCTTAGCGGCGCTTCCGCCTTTGGAGCCCAAGGATCTTCCGATCTGGCGTCCGATGGAACCGGCAGTCGTGGTCGCCACCTGTTTGATGGCCTTCTTCCTGGCAGCCTCTTCTTTTTCTTTTTCTTTCAGGAACTTCTGGTATTCTTTCTCCTGCTCTTTCTGAAGACGTGCTGCTTCCTTCTCGGCTTCTTTCTCAGCTTTTCTCTGAGCTATTTCAGCCTGCTTGGCTTCCGTAGCGCTGATCTTAGCCTGCTCTTTCTCAAAAGCTATCTGCGCTGCCAGTTCTTCCTTCTCGATGGCCTTTTTCTCATTGAGCCTCAAAAGGAATTCATAGGCAGAATCTCTATCGAACATGTTCTGATATCTGAGATAAGCATTATTCGTGAGAATAGCCTGCTGCTTTTCCTCTTCGGTGAGGTTGACGTCCATGCTGACAGGAGCGAGGATCTTCGTTTTCTCGACTACCTGAGGTATGCCGTCGGGACCTAGTGTAGATACGAGAGCTTCGCCCGTTCCGAGAGCAAGTATGGTCTCGTAGGTATTGAATTCAGGGTTAGCTCTGAATGTATCGGCTACTGTCTTGACTACCCTCTCATCAGCGGGAGTGTAGGCTCTCAGTCCGTGCTGGATCTTATTGCCGAGCTGCGCCAGGATCTGGTCGGGGATGTCCTTCGGAGACTGGGTGATGAAGTATACGCCTACGCCCTTCGAACGGATGAGTTTGATGACCTGCTCGATCTTGTCCATGAGCGCTTTATTGATGTCCTTGAAAAGCAGATGCGCTTCGTCGAAGAAGAATACTATCCTGGGCTTGTCCAGATCGCCCACTTCAGGAAGCGTCTCGAAAAGTTCAGAAAGCATCCAGAGCAGGAAGGTCGAATAAAGCGTCGAATCATGGATCAGCTGTCCAGCGTCAAGGATATTCACCATTCCTTTGCCGTCCCAGCCCGTGACGAACCAGTCTGCGATATTCAGGGCAGGCTCCGCAAAGAACGTGTCCGCTCCTCTGGTTTCCAGAGCCACGATGTTTCTAATGATGGTCGTAGCCGTCGCCTGTGCGACGTTTCCATAGGACAGCGCATAGGTATCGCTGTTATCAGCCACATACTGGATCATCGACTTGAGGTCCTTCGTATCGATCAGAAGAAGGCCTTCGTCATCAGCTATTTTGAATACTACCGAAAGTACGTCGGACTGAGTATCGTTCAGATCCATTAACTTGGCCAGAAGGATCGGTCCCATCTCGGAGATGGTCGTTCTGGCAGGGATGCCGCCGTTTCCATAGATGTCCCAGAAGGTTACCGGGAAGTTCTTGGCCATGCCGGCCAGGTCGCCCTTGACGTCAGAAAAGAATACCGGAACACCGGCTTCGCTGAAGGACTCAGCGAGAGTTTTAAGCGTGGTCGTCTTACCTGTACCGGTAGCTCCCGTTATCAATCCGTGGCGGTTCGCCATTCTTGGTTCAATGACTATTTCTTTGTCGCCGGCCATGCCGATCAAGAATTTACCGTCTCTATACATGGGTTCGCTCCTTTCTTATTATTTCCATGAGGACTTGAGTCCTACAATCTCATTGAATACTAAGTTGTCTTTGCTGTAAAACTTCGGTTCTGCGTTGAAATATCCGTGTCTGAAGAACTGGAACCTGTCTCCCGGTTCGCAGTCCTTGAGCGCAGGTTCTGCCATGCAGACGCTCTCGTGGAGCGAGTCAGTATTGGCGATCATCCTTCCGGGCTCATCGGGATCTTCTATCATCAGATAGTCGAACTGTCTGATCGTGATCGGCACGCAGTTATTGGCGTCCACATAGTGGATCGTGCCCTTGACCTTGCGGCCTTCGAAACCTGAACCTGACTTGGTCTCAGGATCGTAGGTGGCATAGATCTCTTTAACGGTACCGTCTTCGTTCTTCGCGTAGCCTGTGCAGCGGATGAAGTATGCTCCCTTGAGCCTTACTTCATTGCCCTCTCTTCCGTCTTCCTGAGGTGGGAATAATCTGAAGTATTTCTTAGGCGGTACTTCTTCGAAGTCTGCCCTGTCTACCCAGATCTCTCTCGAGAAGGTGATCGTGCGAGTACCCATCTCAGGTACTGCGGGATTGTTCTCGATCTCGCACTCCTCGGACTGTCCCTCCGGATAATTGGTGATTATGACTTTCACAGGATCGAAGATCACGTTCCTCGAAGGCACTCTTTCCTTGAGATCGTCCCTCACGCAGTGCTCGAGCTGAGCTATGTCGACAGTGGAGTTCGCCTTGGCTACGCCTATCTCCTCGCAGAAAGCTCTGACAGCTTCAGGCGTGTAGCCTCTCCTTCTTATGCCCGCGATGGTAGGCATTCTGGGATCGTCCCAGCCGTCCACTACTTCGTCGTCCACAAGACGCTTGAGAAATCTCTTCGACATCACCATGTTGGTGATGTTCAACCTGGCGAACTCTATCTGCTGAGGAGGATTTGGCCAGAAGCCCACTTCCCTTACTACCCAGTCATAGAGAGGCCTGTGATCCTCGAATTCAAGTGTGCAAATCGAATGTGTAATGCCCTCGATAGCATCCTCGATAGGATGAGCGAAGTCATACATAGGATATATGCACCACTTGTCGCCGGTATTATGGTGAGTGGCGTGCGCGCTGCGGTATATGATAGGATCTCTCATGTTGATGTTGGGAGAAGCCATGTCTATCTTGGCGCGAAGCACCTTCTCGCCGTCGGCGTACTTACCCTCCTTCATCTCCTCGAAGAGTTTAAGGTTCTCCTCGACGGATCTGTTCCTGTAAGGAGATTCTTTGCCGGGTTCCTTCAGAGTACCACGGTATTCCTTCATCTCCTCGGGAGTAAGTTCACAGACATAGGCCTTGCCTTTTTTGATGAGTTCCACGGCTGCTTCGTACATCGTATCGAAGTAGTCAGACGCCCAAAGTCTCTCATTCCAGGTGAAACCCAGCCATCTCACGTCTTCTTCGATGGAGTTGATGTACTCCATGTCTTCCTTCACCGGGTTCGTGTCGTCATACCTGAGATTGCACAGACCGTTATATTTGATGGCGGTGCCGAAGTTTAGGCAGATGGACTTTGCGTGTCCGATATGAAGGTAGCCGTTAGGCTCAGGCGGAAACCTGGTGATGATGGGGCTGTCGCCGTATTTTTTGGTCTCCAGATCGGATTCAATGATCTGATGGATAAAGTTTAAAGATTCAGCCACTTACTTGGTTCTCCTTTGCTTTCTTAAGTTTGATTATATGTCCCTGCTCGTCGAAGAGCTTCATGCCCTTTTGTTTACATATCTTGTCCTGGCAATTCTCACACTGTAGGACTTTGTTGGAGCCTTCCCAAAACCTCTCCGGGTATTTGATCAGCGTCACTTCCCAGCGTATCAGCAGCACCACGGACATGAAGAACAGGCTCCATGTGAAGAAGTTTCTGATGAACAGCATCGGCGTGAAGATCATGAAATATCCCCAGTTGAAGATCCTGCAGTTCACGCAGCAGCGGTTCTTGATGAAGTACCTCTGGAAAGGACAGTAGATTACGACGCAGATAAGGTCGCAGACGAAGAACGCGCCTGAGACCAGCACCAGCTCAGGGATGCCGATGATCTCGAATACATAGAGCGCGCCGATTATGCCGTTTAGTCCGAGCCACGCGAGAAGCGTCCAGACCGCACCCAGATTATTCTTCTGGACATATCTGAAGAGTTCCAGCTCGTCATAGTTCTCCACAGGCTGAAAGTGCTTAGCGAAGTTCTTTCTCGAACCCATGGTGATGTACTTCGACTCCGGTATCATCTGCGTCAGCATGCTAAGCATGAAAATTGCCCAGATCACCCAGACCCACCAGATGCTGGCCTGGCTGTAGAGGATCTCTTTCATCTCCTCTACGCTGAAACCCATAGCCTGCCATTTGAGCTGTTCGCTTTTCGTGATGATCAGATTGAAGTATTCATGCTTGAAAAAATAAGCCCATACAAGAAACAGAAACAGGCAGATCCTGAAGATCAGCTGCCCCACGTAATTCTTGAACATATCGATTTTGGGGATCTCTTTTTTCATTTTATGCCTCGATTTAATGAGCATCAGGTTATTACATAGTTGCCTATAATATAGTTTACCACCAAAAAGTAAAGTGTGCAATAAAAGAAAGCAGTCCAAATGGACTGCTTTTTCATGGTGCGCTGTAAGGGACTTGAACCCCTGACAACCTGGTTGTGACCCAGGTGCTCTCCCAGCTGAGCTAACAGCGCAGACCAAGCTCAATTCATATAATAACACAGTAGGTTTGAATATTCAAGGGTATGTTTTTGCCTGCTTTAGTCACTTACCGATGAATCCAGGTATAGCCTCCGCTGCCCTAAGCCCCTGCTCATAAAGGTCTTCCAGCGCAGCATGATCCTGGGACAGAGTCTTCAGGCCTTTGATGTCCAGAGGCGCGACAATGAGCACCTTGCCTTCTTTTTCAAGCTGGAATATTTCATCTATACTCCGATTATAAACGTAAGCTCTGTTGATCCAGGTCTCCGCAGCTTTCGGATATTCATGGGCGATGGCAGCCGCCAGAAGCCTGTCCTTGCCTGAATTCCTTATTGTCTCTCTGGGCCTCGTGAGTATGATCACCGCCTTATCGCAGCCTGCCCTGAAAACCCTCTTATAGGGCACAGGGTCTGCCAGTCCGCCATCATAGCAGGGTATCTTGCCTACAGGGTAAGGTTTGTTGATCCCCGGCACGCAGCTGGATGCCTTGAAGAAATCGTATTTGTTTCTCTCGATCTCTTCTTTACGGAAGTACATAGCCCGCCCGGTGACTGCGTTAGTCGCCACTACCTCAAGTTCGCAGGGATCCGCCATGAGAGCATCGTAATCCAAAGGATACTCTCCGTCATCGTTTGAAAGCGTCCCGTAGATGTAGTCCAGGTCCAGATATGAGCCCGTATTTATCCAGTTTTCTATGCTCATATATTCTTTGCGGAAGGCGTATTCGTTATAGAATCTGAAATTTCTGCCACGCTGGCCGGCGATGAATGACGCGCCGTTGGCGCATCCGGCAGACACTCCAACGAAAAAATCGAAGTGTATCCCCAGATCCATACATCTGTCCAGAACGCCCGCTCCGAATATTCCCCTTGTACCGCCGCCCACGTCGACGGCACCGATCTTCGGTCTGTCCATTGCATATGCCCTTTGATCAACATTAAAGTAACAGCATATATTATAACATAAAAAACCTTCAATAAAATACTTTTCTGTCTTAACATTTGCTGCGCCATAGTGTATAATTCCGTGTGGAATAATATTATTAGAAGGAAAGATCCTTAGATGAACAGAGAAAACGAAGAATTATATCAGTCAAAACTCACAACAGCAGAGGAAGCCGTTAAAATAGTAAAATCAGGCGACCGCGTCTATGGAGGAACGGCCTCGTCAGGCGCCTATGCGCTTCTCGACGCGCTTTGGGAGAGGCGCCATGAGCTTGAGAACGTGACCATCTTGGGCTCAAACACTTACCAGTATACGCCTATTTACGACGAATCCATCGACAATCCGTTCCTTTTCAACACATATTTCATGGGCATCAACGAGCGCAAAAGATTAAGAGCCGGCAGCCCTGTATCATACAATTCCGTCCACCTTTCCAGAGTGGATCTCTGGGCTCACGACATCGCGAAGCCGGACGTATGCTTCTTCGAAGTGAGCGTCCCTGACGAGGACGGATACATGAGTTACGGACCATCCGGTACCGCGCTCCATAAATATCTCAAGGAAGAGACCAAGTACCTGATCGTCCAGGTGAACCGCAACACTCCCTATGTGTTCGGCGAGGACAACAAGATACACGTGTCTGAGGTCGACGCCATAGTCGAGGCGGATCGCGCTTATGATGATTATACATCCGGCGAGCCCGACGATATTTCCAAAGAGATCGCTTCACATATCCTGCGTGAGATTCCCGATGCCGCCACGATCCAGCTGGGGCTTGGCAACATATCCATCGCGATCGGTTACGGCCTCAAGGAGAAGAACGATCTCGGCGTTTATACAGAGCTTCTGGCGCAGCCCATGTATGAGCTTTCACTTAACGGCAACGTTACGAATAAGTACAAAGGCTTCATGGATGGCAAGACCGTGTTCAGCTTCACCTTCGGAAGTCCCGAGCTCTACAAGGCTATGGATCACAACGAAGAGTACTACGCGATGCCCTTCCCTGTAGTGAACGACGCCAGAAACGTCGCAAAGAACAAAAACATGATCTCCATCAATTCGACCATGTCATTTGATCTCTTCGGCGAAGCGGCTGCAGACTGTGTGGGCTGGAAGCAGTATTCCGGTACCGGCGGGCAGTCGGACTTCGTGAGAGGCGCGCAGTGGTCTGAAGGAGGTAAATCCATCATTGCCACCTCCTCGAGCTTCATTAAGAACGGCAAGCGTATATCCAAGATCGTTCCCTGGTTCGCGCCTGGTACAGCCGTTACTACCACCAGATCTGACATCCACTATGTGGCTACCGAATACGGCTGCGTGAACCTCAGAGAACTCACCATGGACGATCGTGCACGCGCTATGATCTCGCTTGCTCACCCTGATTTCAGGGAAGAACTGACGAGCCAGGCTAAAGAATTCGGGCTCATCTGACCGTCACAATATATCAAAGCAAATAAAAACTCCCTTCACAGCACTGACGAAGGGAGTTTGTTTTATTATCTGATCCTATTCAAGTATCCACTTACTGCCATCCGGCATTCTTATCAGGGCTCCTCTGATCTCTTCGATCACCTCGCCCGCAGGGTATGCTCTTATGACCGTCTCCTCGCGGTAATAGGGATCTTCATACCATTTGCTGAAAATGAGTCTGTCACCGTCCCTGAAGTAGAACGACTCCGTGCTTCCTATGGCAAAATCACCGCTTTCGGGCCATACTATCTGAAAGTCATTTTCATGACCCTGCCTCACCAGAGTGAGAGGCTCCGTGTCCAGCATAAGGTTGTAACAGTCCTTTACCGTATCAAGCGGAAGTTCAATGACCATTTCCGTTCCTTCCATGTTCTCAAGGCATTTAAGTATCCGTATAACGGACGCTCTGAAATCCACCAATAGGCAGAAAATCCCGCCCTGAGAATATGCCGGCCTTCCCAGGTACTGACCTTCTCCGGCCTTTATTGGCTCATAGACTTTGCCCTCAGGGTATGACACGAATATCAGCCGGTTGGAAGTGATCTCATGGCCGTCTCTGAAAAGGTCCTCGGCCTCATAGAGATCTCCGTTGGTATAGTCCATGCCCCAGCGCCAGTTTTCAGTTCCTTCCAGGGTCTCCATATAACTGATGCCGTGAGCGGGGATCGTTTTGCAGTTGTTCGCATATGTATCTTTCATTATAAAAACTCCTTGCTGCTGATATTATATTGCAGTACAAGGAGTTTTTGCAAATCATTTGTTAAAGGTCACGGCCTGCACTGGCCGTTACTTTCTCTTTAAAGTAAAGTAGAATTGTATTATTGCCCTTAAAACACGTCTTTTGCAAATTATAAAAATATTTTGCAAAATATACTTGACATTTGCAACATTGTAATATATACTTTGCATTGTAAGGAGGATTTGACATGAGAAACCTTAAAATGAAATTCAGAAGAATTGAACTCGAAATGTCTCAGACGGAGCTGGCCAACAAGGCCGGAGTCACCCGCCAGACCATAGGCCTCATCGAAGCCGGTGAGTTCAATCCGTCAATAAATCTTTGCATAGCTATATGCAAAGCACTGGGAGTAACACTTAATGATCTGTTTTGGGAGGAGAATGAAAATGAAGATGCGTAAGAGTAATTTAGATGAGAGACAAGAGCAAATGATGCTTAAGATAGAACACAATGGATTCTGGATCGCCTTCTGGATGCTGGCGGCATTCATGCTGATTGAGGAAGCCGTAAGCGGCGCCGACATCAGGGTTTTCGGAGGAGAATGCATAATCCTTCTTACCATCAGCTGCTATGTAAGCATCGCCTGCATCAGAGCCGGCATCTGGGACAGGAAGCTTCAGCCCAAATTCACCACCAACCTGATCGCGTCAGTGATTGCCGGTCTCGTAGTCGGACTGGTCACCTTCTTCGCCATCCACAGATACTTCGGTGACAAGATCGGCGGATGCATCGCAGCTGCTGCGTTAGCAGGCATCGTCACCTGCGTGCTCTGCATCATCGCTCTCTCGATCAGCGCAGCAAGCTATAAGAAGCGCAGCGCCGAGCTCAATGAAGAGCCGGAAGAAGAAACCATTGAAGAAATATAAAGCAAAAGGGATTGACATATATTAAAAGCCCCTGAACCAAGATGTTCAGGGGCTTATTTACTGGTGGCCCATACAAGACTTGAACTTGTGACCTTCTGGTTGTCACCCAGACGCTCTCCCAGCTGAGCTAATGGACCATATGCAGCCGGCGGATGAACCGCCGGCGTTTTTGCATAACGATTATATCACAGCTTTTATTGGCATTCAACCCTAAGTGATATTTTCTTATCTCTCAACGATGAGGGATGTTCCCATACCGCCGCCGATGCAGAGTGTAGCAAGACCTCTCTTGCTGTCTCTCTTGATCATTTCGTGGATCAGGGTAACGAGGATCCTGCAGCCGGATGCTCCGAT
>JAFYJM010000144.1 GCA_017538125.1 Bacillota bacterium | reverse complement strand
TCTTAACAAATCCCTTAGCCATACGGCCGTTACATCTCTTAAAGTAGTAGCGGTACTTCCCTATATCCTGGAAGCCCTTGACCATATGTCCGGTCTCTTTATCAAAGTAATAGCTGTATTTGCCTACGGTCTTTAGGCCCTTGGCCATACGGCCGTCATCCTTGTTGAAGTAGTATCTGTAGTCTCCGATGTCCGTAAAACCTCTGGCCATGTGACCTGAAGACTCGTAAAAGTAATAGCTGTATTGGCCGATATCCTTGAACCCCTTGACCATCCTGCCGTTGCTCTTCTTGAAATAGTAGCGGTATCCGTTAATGTCCTGGAAGCCCTTAAGCATTTGACCGTTCTTCTTACTGAAGTAATATCTGTATTTGCCAATATTCTGAAAGCCTTTGAGCATATGGCCGTCTGTCTTGTCAAAATAGTATCTGTAATCTCCGATATCAGTGAAACCTTTGGCCATATAGCCAGTATCATCGGCAAAGTAGTATTCCTTGCCGTTGACAGAAAGGAAGCCATACACTTTCTCTCCATTCAGATAATACACAGTCTGTCCGTCTTCTTCGTGGAAACCGTCTTCAACCGTGGCAGACTCATTCAGGCTAGGCGACTGATCCTTGGCGTTCACGGCCGTTTCAGCCAACGCAAGGCCAGCGACACAGCCCACAAGAAGCAGAACGAGCGCAGTAATTAAAACTATTCTTTTGATACTTTTCTTTTCCATAGAATATCCCCCCTAGGTCGTTGTTTTTTATTTCAATCCGTTTCTGATCCTGTCTTCGGCAAAGCGCTGAGCGATAACGCCCTCAGGCTCTCCCGTGGACTTGGATTCTTCAAGGATGTTATAAACTGTATTGTAAATGTTGTGCACCTGTCTCAGGACGTTCTCCTTATCATATGTGGTGAATGCTTCCTGACCGGCATTGATGACTCCGCCCGCGTTGATGATGAAGTCTGGAGCGTAGGCGATGCCTCTGGCCTTGAGCGCGAGGCCTGCCTCGTCGTCATAGATCTGATTGTTGGCTGCTCCTGCGACCGCTCTGCACTTCAGCTGAGGGATGGTGTCCTTGTTAAGGATGGCTCCGAGAGCGTTAGGTGAAAAGATATCGCAGTCCACGCCGTAGATCTCTGAAGAATCCACGATCTTCGCGTTAAGTTCATTCACCGCTCTCTCCAGCATTCCCTTGTTGGAGTTGTTGCAGACGATGAGGTTAGCTCCTGCCTTGTGGAGTCTCTCAGCCAGGTCATATCCGACCTTGCCCAGACCCTGTACAGCTATTGTCATGCCGTCCAGATCGTCTGAACCGAAGACTGATTTGGCTGTTGCTCTGATACCATCGAAGCAGCCAATGGCTGTGAACGGTGAAGGATCTCCGCTGACGTCAGCGCGGCCTACGACGTAATTGGTCTTTCTGAGCATGATGTCTGCGTCGTGAGTATCAGTATTAACGTCCTCAGCCGTCAGATACTTGCCTCCGAGGCTTTCAACACATTCAGCATATGCTTCGAACAGTTCATCGGTCTTCTGAGAAGGATCTGCAATGATAACACCCTTGCCTCCTCCGATGGGAAGCCCTGCCGCTGCATTCTTAAAGCTCATTCCTCTTGAAAGGCGCAATACGTCGAACAGAGCTGCCTCTTCGCTCTTATAGGGCCACAGACGGCAGCCGCCGAGCGCGGGACCGAGCTTAGTGCTGTGGATTGCGAGAATACATTTGAGTCCTGCCTTCTCATTGTTGAAAAACGCTACTTCTTCATGCCCGTATTCACGGATAAGTTCTAGGGTATTCATGGTTTTCCTCCTGTTAAAATATATATGTCTTAAGTTCAGCGTATTTATCAGTAGAGTTCGTTTTTGGCGATCACGTCCACGCCCATGTATTTCTTAAGTGCTTCCGGAACTCTGACAGTACCGTCTGCCTGCTGGTAGTTCTCGAGGATCGCTGCCGTGGTACGTCCTATTGCGAGTCCTGAACCGTTCAGAGTGTGGACGAATTCGGGCTTGCCTCCTTCTGTCCTTCTGAATCTGATGTTCGCTCTTCTCGCCTGGAAATCCAGGAAGTTCGAGCAGGATGAGATCTCCACGTATCTGCCGTAGGAAGGCATCCAGACTTCGATGTCGTAGGTGCAGGCTGATGAGAAGCCAATATCACCTGTAGACAGCCTTACCACTCTGTAAGGTATCTCGAGGATCTTCAGTACGGCCTCAGCATCAGCTGTGAGCGATTCAAGTTCGTCCCATGAATCTTCAGGTCTGGTGAACTTGACGAGCTCGACCTTGTTGAACTGATGCTGCCTGATGAGGCCTCTGGTATCCCTTCCGGCAGAGCCCGCCTCAGCTCTGAAGCATGGCGTATAAGCCGTATAGTGGATAGGAAGAGCCTCTTCAGGAATGATCTCCTGTCCCAGCATGTTAGTGACTGGAACTTCAGCCGTAGGTATGAGGAAAAAGTCCTTTTGCGGGATATAGAACATATCCTCTTCAAACTTCGGAAGCTGGCCTGTGCCGGTCATAGCCGTACGATTCACCATGAAAGGAGGAAGTATCTCCAGATAATCCTGATCGATGGTGTGCAGATCAAGCATAAAGTTCTCCACAGCCCTCTCAAGTCTGGCTCCAAGGCCTTTGTAAATGGTGAATCTGGTACCTGCGATCTTGCCCGCTCTCTCCCAGTCAAGTATATTCAGATCTGCGCCGATATCCCAGTGGGCCTTCGGTTCGAAATCAAAAGTCGTCGGCTCCATGAAGCGTCTGAGTTCCACGTTTGCCGTGTCATCCTCGCCGGTCTGCACGAAATCTGCAGGGATGTTCGGAATGTTCAGAAGACAGTCTTTAAGTTCAGCCTCTACCTGGGAGACCTGCTGATCCATCTCTTTGATCTTCATGGACAGCTCTTTCATCTCTGCCATGATCTGTGTGGTATCCTCGCCGGCTTTCTTCATCTTGGGAATCTGCTTGGAAACCACGTTCTGTCTGTTTTTCATGGCTTCCACTTCGCCCAGGATCTCTCTTCTCTTATTGTCCAGCGCCGGCACGTTCTCAATGCCGAAGCTTCCCTTGGTCCTTCTCTCTACACCGGCTTTGCAGCCTTCGTAATCTTCTCTTATCCTTTTGATATCCAGCATTGGCTATGTCCTTCTTTCAATTTATTCTTTACAGAAACAGATTTCTCTTATAATCTGAATATTTCTTCTTCAGATCCTCGACCTTAGACTGGATCTCGATCTGAAGTTCTGAAGCCAGATCGTAATCTTTTCTGTCCAGGGCTTCTCTGGCTCTGGTCAGCAGGCTCTTGCTGTTCATTGAATCTTTTGCGATGGCGAATCTCAGCTTGTTGATCTCATCCCAGGAGGCTTCGTCGAAGTCCGTGGCATCCTCGCCGTGGGCTTTGACGCATTCCTTGATGTCGTCCATGGCATTCGGTATGTTTCTGAAATGATACTCTGTAGCCCACTCATTCAGGATATATGTCCTGTAGGAGTCGAGCGTCTGCTCGTCCATGATGCCATCTGTGACTGCCGCCACCTTGTCCGGGTACATGTCGAAGCTTCTGAGGTTCTCCCATACGGTCCTCGGAGGGTTGCCGAAGAGTTTGGATCTCTCTTCAGCCGTAAAGTCCTCGAATACGTTCTTTTCGGAACGATATTCTCTCTCCTCCTCGAGGTAAAAATCTTTCTCGCCGGTCTTCTTGGAGATCGACGCTTCCAGATCCTTCGGAGTCTTGCTTCCCTCAAGAGCAGCTTTGATGCCGTTCAGCATTGCCATATAACCAGTAGCAAGCACGAGGTAAGTATTGCTCTTGGGATTAGGCGATCTCAGCTCGAATCTCGTGGCCATAGGATTGGCCAGGTCTCTTACCAGACCGATCAGTATCGTCCTGTTTCTGGAAGGCTCCTTGGGATCGTGTCCCAGAGAGGTGACTATACAGATAGGCGCTTCATAACCGGGTTTGAGACGCTTGAATGAGTTGGTAGTCGAGCTGATGAAAGGATTCATGGCCTCGTAGTTCTTCAGTATGCCCATCAAAGAACCATAGCCGATGGGGCTCATGAAGTCCTCAGTCATATCCTTCGTATTGAAAAGATTGATCATCTCTCCGCTCTTAAGTCTGGCGCATACGCCAAGATGCGTATGCTCGCCGGAACCGGCCACGCCCTCGACGGGCTTGGCTTTGAATGTCGTATTAAGACCGAACTCGTTGAACACGTCCCTTACGATATACTTAACAAGTTTCTCATTGTCAGCCGCCTGCATCGGAGAAGCAAACTTCCAGTCGATCTCCAGCTGCTCCATGATATGGTCCATATGGCCAGAGGAAGTTAGCTTGGACTTGACTCCGCCGACCTCCTTGTGACCCATCTCCATATCAAGTCCATAGCAGTCAAGGATCTCGATAGTTTTCTCCAGAGCCGTTCTTACCGGGCCGTAAGTGCGCTTCCAGTACTGCTCCTTGAGCTCCTGTGAAGTCGACAGTTCTTCTCTGTCAGCCTTGTCATCCGGAGTCCTTACCCAGAACTCCAGCTCAGTAGCGCTCGTGAGCACGATCTCCTCGATATCATCCACGCTGTCAAGACCGCCGATATAGTCTGCCACATACGGCGCTCTTTTCATCTCTTCCATGATGTCGGCTTTGAACTTCTCAAGCGAATCTCTTAGGATCGCTCTGGCGCCTACAGGCTTTCTGTCGTTATGTACCAGGATACTGGGTATCCTCAGTGTGCCTACAGGCAGACCGGTATTGACGTCAATATTGCTGAAATTATAGTCGACATACCAGTTCACGTCCCTGTCCGGGATCATATCCACCTTAGCATTGTTGAGTTCAGCGATCCTGGGGAGGTTAACACTGGAACCGTCAGTCTGAACGCCATGGATCAACATTTTGTCGATATCGCCTATGAACAGCTTGATAGGTATCCTTTCGTCCGTATCATTGCCTGCGATGTCCACGCCTGCAAAGGACACAAAGTGCACTTCCGGGTGGAGCTTCAGCAGTTCGATGATGGACTCTTTGTCGTGTTTGTCATAAGGAATTGTAAACAGCATTCTGTCTGTTCTAAGTTCCAGCATATTTTTCCTCCATAAAACTAGTCTTTTTCGTCAGTTGATATTATCAGCCTGCAAGCTGATTCAGATACTCTTCGAGCTGATCCAGATACTTGCCGTATGCCGCCCAGTTTCCATCTTTCTGAGCATCCTGAGCCTTGTTGAAGGCTTCCTGTGCCTTTTCGATGAGTTCAGCCTGGGTCATCACGTCATCTTCGCCCTCTTCGGTGTCATCGCCTATAATGCTGTCGTCGGGTTTGACCTTAGAATCAGCGTTGATATCATATCCGAAGAGATCGATGATACAATCAGCCAAGGTCTCTCCGTATGCGATCTGATCCTTGTAGACCATGATGATACGCTTGACTTCAGGGATGGACGAGTTCTGAGCTTCCAGATATACAGGTTCCACGTACAGTATCGAAGTGTTGATAGGAATTACGAAGAGGTTTCCTCTCCTGTATGTCGTTCCATTGGAAGCCCAAAGAGTAAAGTCTTTGGAGATCTCAGTATTCTGGTCGATCTGAGCCTCGATCTGCTCAGTACCGTAAACGGTCTTGGATTTAGGGAACTGATAGAGTACCAGCTCGCCGTAGTTCTCACCATCGTTTCTGGCGATCATGAGAGCGGTCATGTTTTGCTTCGATCTCGGTGTGAAAGGTACTGAATTGAAGAACTCAGCCTTGGATTCTCCCGGAAGTTTAGCGATGTAATAGTTCGGGATGATCTGCTGCTTCTCTGTGCCGTAGATCTCGTTAGCGATATCCCAAAGGTCCTCAGACTGATAGAATACGTTAACGTCTTCCATGTGGTACTTAGCGTATACGCCTGCCTGAATGGTAAAGAGCGTATTGGCGTATCTCAGATGAGCCCTGAGATCTTCAGGCATCTGGTCGAGGCTCTTGAAGAGCGTTGGATAAATCTTAGCATAGGTCTGAGCGATAGGATCTTTCTCGTCTATTACATAGTAATCAGTTGTTCCGTTGTAAGCGTCTATGACGACCTTGACGGAGTTTCTGATGTAATTAACGCTGCTTTCAGCGTTGTAAGGCTCGGAGTAAGGATAAAGGCTAGATACTGTGTAAGCATCGATTATCCAGTAAAGCTTGCCGCCAACAGTTACCATATAAGGGTCGTTCTCGTAGCTCAGATAAGGCATGATCGTCTTGACCCTGTCTACAACGTTTCTGTTGATGATGATCTTCGAGTCGTGGTTAATGTTGGATGATACGAGGAGCTTAAGGCTGCCCTCTCTGATCGCGAATACAAGGCGGTTGAAGAGGTTCATCTTGATGCCCGCAGTTCCTTCATACATCGTATATGAGTTCGAATCTCCGTTAGGATAGTCGAATTCCTGCTCCTTGGTGCCTACTACGACGTACTCGTTGGCGAGTTCGCCGAAGTATATCTCGGGGCGTGTGATCTCTATCTCTTCGACAGCTGATTCAGGAGGAATGTTTCCGACAAGAACGTCGGGCTGTCCGGATGAAGTTACCTTGTCTACACGGGACATTGCCACGCCGTAGCCGTGAGTGTACTTCAGATGCTTATTGAGCCAGGTGTCTGAGATCTTATTCTCATCGATCTCACGGGCTGTCAGGAAAGTCTGCGTGTACTCTCCGTTCACCCAATATCTGTCGTTATCAACGTCGTTGAAAGTATAGTACTGACGGATCGACTGAGTCTGGTTATAGAACTGTTCAGCCGGCTCGAAGTCATTGATACGGATATTGGTGATCGTCTCCATATTGCTCGCTATATCCTCGGCGGTCAGCTTGTTATCCGCAGCGAAGCTCTTGATGATGACGTCGTCCAGTCCGTATGCGTACTGGGTATATTCGATATTGTCCATAAGATAAGGAGTCTCTTTCTGGAGTTCGTCGGGAGATACGATGAAGTTCTGCACGAGCATCGCTCCGCCGTTTCCGATGAGACCTATAATTATCATTATGGCAGGGATCGTCAGGATCTTCTTGTAATCCTTCTTTGATACGTATACCACGAACATGATGGCGGCCAATACTGCCAGTCCGCAAAGTATCCTGTACATCCAGAGCGTCACGTTCACGTCGGTGAAACCAGCGCCGTAAACCGCTCCGGTGTGGGAGTGGAGCAGATC
>JAFYJM010000143.1 GCA_017538125.1 Bacillota bacterium | reverse complement strand
GGCCCTTGTGATCGCCATCCTGCTTCCGATATTCATCCTGATCGTGATCAGGAACAGAAAAAACATGTCGCAGTCCTCAGCGAACGTGAAGAAGCGCATGGCGGACATCAATGCTGAGATCGAGTCCAGGCTCTCGGGAGTCAGAACTTCCAAGGCCTTCGCCAATGAAGACGTGGACAGGGAACACTTCGACGATTCCAACGAGCTCTTCAAGGGCGCAAAGAATGAGTTCTACAGGGCGATGGGCATCTTCTTCGCTTCTCAGGAATTCTTCATGTGCATCATGCCGGTGGCGGTCATAGCTTTCGGCGGTTATCTCATAATGGAAGGGAAGATGAACTATATCGACCTGATCACCTTCACGCTCTTCGTAAGCACCTTCGTGACGCCGATCAGGAAGCTCTCAAACTTCGCTGAGATCTTTACCAGCGGCACGGCGGGCCTTAAGAGATTCATGGAGATCATGGCCATTGAGCCTGTGGTGGTCGAGAAGGACGACGCCGAGGAGTTGGTGGTAACGAGAGGCGAGGTAAAGCTCGAGAACGTGTCATTCACATATAACGGTATAAACGAGGTACTGAGAGGGATCGACCTCGACGTGAAACCTGGTGAGACTGTGGCTATCGTCGGCCACTCGGGTGGCGGTAAGACCACTCTCTGCCAGCTCATACCGAGATTCTACGATGTGACCGAAGGCAGGATCTTGATCGACGGTCAGGACGTGAGGGATGTGACCAAGTCCTCGATCAGGCAGAACGTGGGCATCGTCCAGCAGGACGTGTTCATCTTCGCTGATACCATCTTCGAAAACATCAGATACGGCAGGCCTGACGCCTCCTATGAAGAGGTTGTGGAGGCCGCGAAACGCGCCGAGATCTTCGATGACATCATAAACATGCCGGATCAGTTCGAGACTTACGTAGGAGAGAGGGGGACCAAACTCTCGGGCGGTCAGAAGCAAAGAGTTTCGATCGCACGCATCTTCCTGAAAGACCCGAAGATCCTCATACTCGACGAAGCTACCTCAGCCCTGGATACCATAACCGAAAACCACATCCAGGAGAGCTTCGAGGAGCTGGCTAAAGGCCGCACGACGATCGTGATCGCCCACAGACTCTCTACCGTCAAAGACGCCGACCGGATCGTGGTTATCGAAGACGGTGTGATAAAAGAAGAAGGAACCCATGAGGAGCTCCTTCAGATGAATGGTGAATACGCCAGATT
This sequence comes from Bacillota bacterium, assembly GCA_017538125.1. Taxonomy (GTDB): domain Bacteria; phylum Bacillota; class Clostridia; order Peptostreptococcales; family Anaerovoracaceae; genus RUG754. Next base: position 3,688 of record JAFYJM010000143.1, on the reverse strand, counting down.
GTATAACGTATAATAAAAAGGCAGATATGTGTTTTCACGTCTTCCACAGCGCCGGTACTTAGCGATCGGCGAGCCGATAAATAGATCCGCTATGCGTTAGCAGCATCGGGACATAATAAAACTGCGTAGCCAACGTCAGTTGGGTAAGCAGTTTTTTTGTCCCGGTATGATCGCGAAGCGATGCGGATCTATTTATCGAATAGCGAAGGCGGAGCTTAGCACCGCTGCGCGAGGACAAAGCGCGAGCGGTCGTGAAAATATATATCTGCCTTTTTATTATCTACATTATATAACCCGCGATTATATACAGTACGAATGATATCACTGCGCAGGGCACTATGTATGTGGTGCTCGTTTTTGTTTGTCTGAAATTCGATACCTCAGATCCGGCCGCCGTCATTATGACATTGTCCGAGTAGAAGCAGTAGCAGCAGCCAAACGACACGCCGCTCATAATGGCAGCGACTATCATCGATGGGTTCACACCCAGAGCCGCCGCGAGAGGCAGGAAGATCGGCACACTTATGACCTGCATAGACCAGTAGCCGGCGGTCGCAAATGTGGCCAGAGCGACCAGCAGGAAAGTCATGGCCGGAAGCAGCGGGCCCGGCACGATAGCACCGATCCTCGCTATCATGTATTCGAAGAAGCCAAGCTTGCCGTTCACGTTAGATAGCGAGAAGGCGAAGGTGACGAGCACCATCAGAGGGAACATGCTCTTGGCACCGTCGATGAAGTCGTCAACGTATTTCTTCGGACTCATGATCCTTTGGGCGAGATACATTACCATCTGAACGATGATAGAGATCACGCAGCCGTAGGTCAGGTCACAGTTGAAGATCAGCGTGCCCGCGATCATGGCGATCAGAGGAACGGCTACGTTCCAGGCGGAAGTCGCCTTGACGTCTGACTCCATCTCCATCTGAAGCATGCCGGCGCTGTCGCCCTCTTCAGGGATGGTGCTGCCGCCTGAAGACACTCTCTGATAAGCTTCTTTGAGCAGGCCATGCTTTTTGATGAAGCCAACGTCTATCAGAAGGCAGGCGATGACAGCCACGATGGGGAAGAACATGAATGGTATGGCTTTGGCATATTCAGTGAAGCCGAGGCCTTCTTCTGATATCAGACCGATATGAAAGCCTGCCCAGCTTGAGAAGGGAACCAGCGAAGCCATGCACGCGGCAAGCACCGCGGCCTGCATGGCCAGATGCTCTCTGGGAATGCCGTTCCTGTCCGTAAGGTCTCTCAAAGAGAAGCAGACGGTAAGCGTGTTTAGAAAGTCATCCACGAACATGAGGACACCTAGGATCCAAGCCAGCACCAAAGGCTTCCTCGGGCCGCTCGCATACTTGGTCAGTATGTCGCCGAAGCCTGAGATAGCTCCGGACGTCTGGAAGAGCTTGATCAGTCCGCCGAAGGTGAACAATATGATAAAGACGAACTGAAGCGACCAGCTGGAGAAGGTCTCATAGAGGACGTCTATGAAGCCTGTGAGGAAGTCGCCTTTGTACAGGATTATCGCTCCTGTGAAGGCGGCCAGGGCCAGCATTTCCGTTATTCTTTTGGTGATGAGCGCTCCCACCATCAGGACGATGATAGGAAGGCAGGAAATAAAACCGTAATCCATATTATAGTTATCTATTGTTGATCAAATCATTATCTAACTGTGATTGTATCATATACCCGTCAGGATTAAAAGAAGAACCTACTCGATAGGTATGCCAAGTCTCAGCGCGACCATGTTCATAGAATCCTCTTCGTAGTTGAAAGGATTGAACAGGGCTTCTATCAAAGGATCGCCCTTGGGCGTATAGCCGTTTTTGGCAAGATTGTCTCTTAATAGGCGAAGGTGTTTTCTGGTATCGCCTTTTTTGCCGGGGTAGGTGACTGAGAGCAGAGTAGCAGCCGGGAATCGCATGATATCTGAAGCTTCCGACTTGGTTACGACAGGGACGCAGATCGTGGCTCTGAATCTGTCACCGGAAAGGTCGCTTGTCATGTAATTGTTGATATGAAGAACCACATATGGCGGATAGTATCTGTCCGTCGTGTAACCACGTTGTATCGCTTGCCTGATAGACTTTTTGACGAGCGTGGATAGGTCAAGGAAGGTATGCTCTTCATCATCAGGGAAGACCAGACATGTGATAGGCGGGATGTTTATCAGTCTGAACACGCTTTGGGTATGAGAAAGCGAAGCTGTCCTCAGATTCTCCATGTTGAAGGTGAGGATGTTTATCTTGTTCTGTATCTGATCCGCAAATTCGAGCATTACCTCCGGAGTCATGTCAAGTTTCTTGAGTTCTTTACGGGTGAATCCGCATTCGCTGAAGTTGTGGATCATGTTGATGTCGTAGATGTTACGCTCATCATAATAGTGATATTTATTCTCTCCGATCTCCGCTGGAACTATCAATCCCTCTTCAGACATGCGCTGCAGGGTGGTCCTTCCTATGCCGCATGCATGCGCCGCTTCGCGGATGCTGTAAAAATTCTTGTGTTTTTTGTTCATTTTTTTAAAATTCCTCTAGTATTGCTATTGACTTGCCCACTGGTGGGCATGATACAATTATATCACAAAGTTCCTAATAATCAAATATGAATGTTTTTTGACTCTTTGCTTTCATTTAAGACCCAATTTCTTCAAGAGTCAAAAGCGATCTAGATGACACCTTTCCAAATACTAAAGTACAACACTTTATCTTCAGATCGCAGGACAGTTCATCATTTAAAAAAGCGCTCTTCATGAGCGCTTTTTTATATATACTTTCTGACATCGATGTATATCTTGCCTTTTCTGGAGGTACCGGATCCGCCGAGGTAGAATGCCTTGCCTTTGCCTCTTAAAACGATTTTCTGTCCGGGTCTGAGCTGCTGATCCGGTTTGACCGTCTCTATTCCGTCCACGAAGACCAGACCGCGGCTGATCGCTTCTACGGCAGCCTTCCTGGAAACTGAGAAAACAGCTGAGACGACGTTATCCAGACGAGGAGAGGGAACATTGTAGCGCTTGTCTTCTGTGCGGATCTCACCGGGATCGACGCGGTCTATCGTAAGGATCTCGGCGCTGACGCTCGCTCTTCCTACGCTTCTGATGTTTTCTTTGAGATACTCTGCGAGTTCCCTGAGAACTATGACCTGCGCGCCGTCAGGACGGACCAGTATGTCTCCGGTCTTCTCTCTTTTGATGCCTTCAGCCATCAGGGCGCCGAGATAGTCGCGATGACTCAGGACCGTATGATCCTGCTTGGGCAGCTTTAGATCAAGGATAATAAGCGGACATTCCTCCGGCTCTCTTATGAAGTGATCTACGACCGCTTCTTCTGAATCCACGCCGGTGTAGTCAGGCATGAATACAGGTATCTTGCGTTCAGCCTCACTGTAGCCGCCGTAAAAGAAAGCCCCCTGCGGCCTCAGGCCCTTCATAAGCCTGTCCGCGCGGCTCTGCTCCTCCATGGTGAGAAAGTCACCGCCTTCTATGGCATAGGATGACTCGGCTCGTCGGGCACGCTCTTCGATTTTTTTGAGGAACAAATTATTCTCGTCCATATTTATTAAAACTGCCTTTTATGGTATAATTTACATATAGTATTATAGCAGAAATCATCATTTTTTGAAAGGTAAAAGGTATTATGAAGGGACAGTACCGGATGTATGGAGTCTGCGCCATGGGCTGCGGCATTGAAGT
>JAFYJM010000142.1 GCA_017538125.1 Bacillota bacterium | reverse complement strand
CGTTGGTGCCGAAGGGTATCTTCAGATTGAAATCTTCCAGTATGTATTCGTCCCCGTCGGGGTACTTGAAGTCCACGTGTTCGAACTCGATGTCGCCCTTTATGGGCTCCCAGTTTTCTTTCTTCGGTTCGAAGCAGTCTCCGTAGATCTTGACCACTTCTTCACTGTCCGTTACTGTGGGCTTCATTGAAAGCAGGTTCGTGAAACGTCCGATGTTTACCTGCGCCTGTACCAGAAGCGCCAGCACTTCCACCAGCCATCTGACGGGCTCCATCAGATCCTGGGCATAGCTCATGAACAGCGAGAAGGTTCCCACCTGATCAGCCGCCAGGATACCGCCCTTCCAGAGTACCAGGGCCAGCGCGCAGGAAGAAGCCATATTGGTTATCATGGAGAAGGCTCCGTAGGTCCTCGCGGACTGCATGACCTTTCTCTTCATGTGAGAGGTCTCCTTCATGAACTCACGGTCAGTCTTTTCCTCGATGGCCAGGGACTTGATGGTCTTGGCGCCGGTAATACCCTCGTTGAAATTGCCGGTTATGTTGGAGTTGATCTCTCTTATCTGATGGTGAAGATCGAAAAGCCTTCCCTGGAAGAAAGCGAACAGTACGACGATCACAGGCACTACAAGGAAGACCAGCCCTGTGAGCTTCACGTTGATGCCCAGCATTACCACTGCAGCTCCGATGACGTAAAGCGCGAAATACGTTCCGTCGAAGAGCTGCCAGGTGAAGAGTTCTCCGATCCTGGAGGTATCGCTCATTACCCTCGCGTGGATGTATCCCACGCTGTTTTGGTTATAGTAGTCGAAACTCAGTTCCTGGAGATGCGCGAAGGCTTTGTCCCTCATGTCGCGGTCCATGCTCACTTCTGTCGCCAGGCAGCCTCTCACGCCATAGTAGGAGATCACCGCCGTAACAACGATCAGAAGCGTGTAGACCAGGGCAAACGGAATCACACCGTCCAGCGTGGACTCTTTCACGAAGTGGTCCAGAGCGTACTTCTGGAGCACCGGTCTCAGTACGTCCGAGATACCGCAAAGTATCTGCGCCACGACCAGTCCGATGAAGTTCTTGCGGTACGGTCTGGCGAAAGGAAGCAACCTGGGGATCCCGAACAGAGGAAGCGCTATGCGTTCTCTCGATGACTTTGACGTCTTGTCTTTATTAGCCATGGCGCACCTCCTCTCCCTGTATTCCCAGCTGGATCTCATAGATCTTCTGATAGATGCCTCCGGCGCTCTTAAGCTCCTCCGGAGTTCCCTGCTCAGTGATCCTGCCTCTGTCCAGGACGACCACCTTGTCCGCTCTGGATAGGGTGGTGATTCTGTGCGATATGATTATGATCGTGGCTGTACCGAAGCGTTCCTCGAGAGCCGCCCTGATCTTCGCGTCTGTCTGGTTGTCCACCGCAGAAAGCGAGTCGTCGAATATCATGATCGGAGCGTTCTGAGTGAGGGCTCTGGCGATGGCAGTTCTTTGCTTCTGACCGCCTGAAAGCGTCATTCCCCTCTCTCCCACGAAGGTATCGTAACCGTCCGTGAAGCCTTCTATGGAGTCCGCCAGACAAGCCGCTTCCGCCGCATGCTTGATGTCATCCAGCTGCAGATGGTCGTTTGCTATACCTATGTTATCTTTGAGGGATCTGGAGAACAGGAAAGGTTCCTGCAGCACGACAGCTATATTTTTGCGGAGATGATTGGTGCTGATCTCGCGTATGTCCCTGCCGCCGACGGTTATCCTGCCGCATCCCTCCGGGATCTCATAAAGCTTGTCCAGAAGGAGCATAAGGGTGCTCTTGCCGGAGCCTGTGCCTCCGAGGATGCCCAGGGTCGAGCCTGCGGGCACGTTGATGTTGATGTCCCTGAGGATCGGATGTCCCTCTTCATACGAGAAGTTTATGTCCTCGAAGCATATATCCCCCGTCATATCCCATGGCTCCGCGCCGGGGCGGTCCTGCTCCTCTTCAGAGTCCATGATATATGCCAGACGATCCAGAGATACTCCTGCCTTGGCCATCTCTGAAAGCATCCTGCCCAGCCTTCTGATCGGGAAGCTCAGCATCGCGTTATACGCTACGAAAGCTATGTATTCGCCGGAAGTCATCTCGCCTTTAACTGTGAGCACCGCGCCGAAAACCGTTACCAGCAGGATCTGCAGTCCGCAGAGCACGTCCTGGATCGCAAAGAACTTTCCGATGACGTGTCCCATGTGGACCCAGAGGCTGCAGTAGTAGTCGTTCATTTTTTTGAAGCGGTCCATCTCCAGTTTTTCGTTGGCGAAGGCCCTTACCACACGCACGCCAGTCAGGTTCTCCTGGACGATGTCGGAGACCTTTCCCTCGTTCTCGTCGCAGGTCTTGAAACCTTCGTGCATCTCTTTTCTGAAAATCACTGAGTAAGCCAGTATCACCGGGATCGGCGCTGTGGCGATGAAGGCCATCTTCACGTTCATCGAGAACATGAAGTACAGCGACATGATGATCAGGATGCTGATCCTGAAGACCGCGGTCAGCTGCTCCGCGATGAAGGTCCTCATGCGGTCAACGTCAGTGGTGCAGCGCTGGATGATGTCGCCTGTCGAATTCTTCATATGCCAGGCGTAGGGAAGCCTCGAGATGTGCGAGAACAGAGTGTCCCTCATGTTCTTCACGAGGACCTCCGAACCCGCGGTATTGAGCATGGTAGTGCCGTACTGGGCCGCTACTCTGACGAGCCCGAGCGCAGCTATCATGACCGCAGGGATCCAGAGATGCTGCCCGAGGTATTCGAAGCCGCCGAGTTCATCGACCATGTCGTTTACGAAGGCGGGGAAGCTCGAAGCCTTGCCTCCTATCGCGTTATCTATCGTGCCTCTAATGACCTGCGGATTCAGCATGTCAACCAGAGTCATCACGGCCGAGCAAATAATGCTCAGCACAAATAAAAGCTTGCTCCCCTGAAGAAATTTAAGAAGAAGCTCTGTGTTTGTCTTATTCTTTTTTGCCTTAATATCCCTTTTCATAACAAATCCATTTTATCAAATATCAGCATGCTTAGCAAGGCGTCTGAGCCCCGCGCGCGCCTTCTTAGTATCAACAAATAAAAAGCCCTCGCCTTCCGGCGGGGACCCGGTCATATATATTTTGCTGCGCAGTACTATTTCTTGTCCAAAGCCTTCACCACTATGCAGACGATGGCGAATACTATGCCGGCGATCGGCCAGATCACCCAGTTGTTATCGAAACCGCGGGTGAAGCCGGTAGCCAGGAAGATGGCGGTGACCAGAAGCCAGTATACGCCTGCGATCCAGCCGTATTTTTTGGACTGGGCCTTAGCGTCTCTGCTGTAGTCGCCCTCTTCGAGAAGAGTATTATACGCTCCCCAGACAATATTAACTTTTACTATCATGAATACGCCTACCGCGATCATCACGAGAAGAGCGCCAACCGTCAGTCCCATGATGAATTCGTTGTCGCCGGCAAGGATCATAGCGATGAACAGAGGAATGCATGACATGACGCAAAGCACCACGCCGATCACCATAGATCTGGTGTAAGCGTCTTTATAGCGTTCCTTGAGCTCGGTCACGAGGCCTTTGATGCCATAGGCTGTATCGATGGACTTCTCGCCGAGGTAATCGAAGCGAGTGCCTCTGATGCCCGCATTGATGAAGAGAGCTACGGCGAGGCCAACGAGAACGAATAAGATGACGAGGCCGATGCCTGCGGCCTGAGTCTCGGTCATGGCTGTCTTGCCAAACTCCTGAGCGGTGGTAAGCACGACAAGCACTACCGGGCAGAGGATGCAGAGCATTACGCCCAGCGCGATCCTGCCGGAGCACCAGTTTCTGTACTTCAGGAAGTCCTGAGCCTCCTCCATGGAGACCTTCACGACATCAGAGTCTGCTTCCTCGATCTGAACGTATTCTACGCCTTCCATATCATCTTTAAGAAGATAGTCGGTGCTTACGCCGAAGATCTCAGACATCCTGATTATCCTGTTCATATCAGGGATAGACTGCGCTCCTTCCCACTTGGAGATCGACTGGCGGCTCACGTCGAGCATCTCAGCCAGTTCCTCCTGTGACCATCCGTTGCGTTTCCTTAATTCAATTATCTTATCAGCAAGTATCATTCCTTTTCCTTCCTTTCTGTTTGAATACTCTGTCATTCGGCCGTGGCTTGCCGGAGGTCCGGCGCCTCAGCTCTTTTATGGCTAAAGCATATCAGACAGAATGGTTGCGCGCCATAAAGCGCCCTTGGTAATTGCGCAACCCGCGGTTGCAACCGATAGAAATCATATCAAATCAGGGTTTGCATTCGGTGCAGGGCTCGAATCCTCTGTACAAAAGCTCTTCTTTGGAGACCACCTCTATATGTATGTGCTCGGGCTTGCTCTTCGCGATCTTCGGGCAGCCTTCGAGGTGGATCTTACCTGAATATGTGTTGACGTAGTATTCTTTGGGCTTGGACTGTTTATTAAGGAGTTTGTCGAGTTCCTCCTGAGTGACCTTGCCTTTGGTCCTCGGGAAAGCGCTCAGCCTGCCCTCCTGATATTTCTCAAGCAGCTCGGTCTGCTTCTCGTCATTTGAGATCTTATTACGTCCGTTCGAATATTTGATCTCGACTCCCGGCTGCACGTTATAGCAAAACACGTTGAACGAGAGAGCCTTACCTCCGTCCTCGACGGACATGGCTTCCAGATGGACGCCGCGGGCGACTAACTCTTTGCCCTTGAAGATGGGCGTCACGCGGTACATCACGTGCCTGCCGGTCAGCCTTACGTAGGAGGCTACAGCATTCTCGAAGGGCAGCATGCCGCTTATGTTCATATATCTAGTGCCGGTGATCAGGTTTCGATCGATGCCTTCGTCACCGGTCAGCTGATAGGCCATAAGATGGCAGCGGTTGTAAAGATATCCGCCCTCGATGAAGTCGTATTTGTCGCTCTGCCAGCCCGTCGGATGAATGTTTCCTATCTTGGCGCGGTCGCCTTCGGGCATGCATTCTTTGCCGATGCAGGCAATGACGCTGCCGCATCTTCCCAGCTCATCCAGAGGATCCAGAGATTCCTGTACCGAAGTCCAGATCTCGTCGTCACTGAAGACCGGCACGTTCTCATTCACGTAGGCGAACGGCAGGCCTTCCCACTCCGGTACGTCCGAGAGGATGTTCGTGTCATCGTAGACCTCGCTCTCAGACGTAGGAAACGGAAGTATCTCTTCGAACGTTTCCTTCACGCGGTCTTCTCCGAACTTGTGGATCGCATAACCTACGACCGCCAGTATGAGGATCAGCAATATTAAGATGACTGCAAGAAACTTTTTCATCGGACCGGTAGCTTCATCTGTAAATGCCTATCTTCGGACATAATAACACAATTCGGGGATGGATAGAAGAGTTTTTATCAAATTGATTTTTCCGAAAATTATGTGTATAATATCGATATATAGTGACTGTCAGGAGGGTCGATCGATGGATGATCTCAAAAGACAACTGGTAGAATGGCGGCACGCGCTTCATCGTATCCCGGAGGCCGGGAATCACGAGGTGGAGACTGCGGCGTTCGTCGCGCGCGAGCTCCGCGCGATGGGTATAGAAGTGACCGAAGGCGTCGGCGGCACAGGCGTGGTAGGTACGCTTAGCGCAGGTGCCGGCTCGCGGGCGATCGGTCTCAGAGCTGACATGGACGCGATACCGATCAGCGAGACTCGCGTCTGCGATTACAGTTCGACACACGACGGCATGATGCACGCCTGCGGCCACGACGGCCATATGGCCATGCTTCTCGGTGCCGCGAAGATACTGAGCGAGGCAAAAGACTTCAACGGAACCGTCAGGTTCATCTTCCAGCCCGATGAAGAGACCGGGCACGGCGCTATGAATATGCTGGCCGACGGTCTGCTCGACAGATTCCCGATGGATGAGATCTACGGAGCGCATAACATGCCCTTCGCGCCTGAAGGCACGATAGCGATGAAGACCGGCGGCATCATGGCGAGCGAAGACAACTTCACGATCACGATCAAGGGCGAAGGCGGACACGCCGCTCAGCCGCATAAGACCAAGGACGCGATGGTCATCGCAGGCGAGATCATTCTGGCGATCCAGACCATCGTCTCACGCAATATCGATCCGGCCTGCTCTTCAGTTATCTCGCTGACCGAGATCACTTCGGACGGCGCTCATAACGTCATCCCGGGGACCGTCACGATCAAAGGCGACACGAGGAGCCTCGATCCGGTCTCACAGAAGACGGTCGAGGAGCGCATGCGCAAGCTCTGCGAGGGCATCTGCCGGGTGAACGGCGCGGAGTGTGACTTCGAGTTCACCTACGAGTTCATTCCGACCGTGAACGACGCCGCCTGCATGGGCTATGCGGCAGAGGCTGCAGCGAAGGTGGTCGGCAGAGAGAATGTCGACACCGCTGTCACCGCGCCGCTCACCTCCGAGGACTTCGGCAGGTTTCTCCGCGAGATACCGGGCTGCTTCGTATTTCTTGGCAGCGCGAAGACCGACGACGAGCCGCCGCTCCACAGCGCGAAATATGATTTTAATGATAATATACTGGAAACGGGCGCTGGATTCTTTGCGCAGATCGTCCGAGACAGACTGAAATAACGACTCATGACGCGGGCTGCCGGACAGCTTGCCCGCGACAGATCTAAGTATACGACCGAAAGGAGCCTTACATGCTGGACTTAAGAATCAATGAGACCGGGCTCAGACACAACGTCGAGAGAGCCAGAGAAAAGAACATAATCCTGCCTACGATCGAGCAGCAGATGCACCCGGAGAAGGTGCCCCAGAAGATCCTTGACAGACTGACAGGCGTCGGACTGTGGGATGTGGATCCGGTGAACCTTTTCAGGATCACATGGAAGAACGAGCAAAAAGAGTCCGGCGGACTCTTTCACGGACCGAACTACATCGTTCTCCCGCCGGAGTTGACCGGAGTCAAGTGCCGCATCATCTGCATGATCGGCAAATGGTTCCCTACGGGCTGCCATAAGGTCGGCGCATCCTTCGGCTGCCTCGTGCCGTCGCTCGTAACCGGTCGGTTCGACTCTACCTATCACAAGGCCGTCTGGCCGTCGACGGGCAACTACTGCAGGGGCGGCGCCTTCGACAGCGCGCTCTTAGGAGTTTACTCCGTCGCTATCCTGCCCGAGGGCATGAGCCGCGAGCGCTTCGACTGGCTCAAAGGAATAGCCTCCGAGGTCATCGCTACCCCGGGCACCGAGTCCAACGTCAAGGAGATCTTCGACAAGACTCACGAGCTCCGCGAGACGAGGGAGGATGTTATGATCCTCAACCAGTTCGAGGAGATGGGCAATTACATGTGGCACTACAACGTGACCGGTAACGCCATCGCCGAGGCCTTCGAAGAGATCAAAGGAGAGAACGGGCGCATGGCCGGCATGGCCTTCACATCCGGCTCCGCGGGCACCATGGCTTCCGGAGACCGCCTCAAAGAACTCTACCCGAACGCGAAGCTCGCGGTCGGCGAAGCGCTGCAGTGCCCTACCTTGCTGGATAACGGCTTCGGCGCGCATAGGATCGAGGGAATCGGCGACAAGCACGTGCCTTGGATCCACAACGTCAAGAATACCGACATGGTGATCGATATAGATGACGAGGATTCGCAGAATATCCTCCGCCTCTTCAATGAGCCAATAGGACGCGAGTATCTCAAGGAGCAGGGCGTAGATCCTGAACTCGTCGATCTGCTCGGATACTTCGGCATCTCCGGTATCGCGAACATGCTTTGCTGCATCAAGATGGCCAAGTACTATGAGCTCACAGAGGACGATGTGCTGGCGACGGTCATGACCGACTCCGCCGTGATGTATGGTTCGCGCGTGCGCGAACTTCAGGAGGCAGGCGGCGAGTACACCCACGAGAAGGCCGCTCTTGACTTCCATGAGCACATCCTCGGTGAGAAGACCGATAACATGCTCGAACTCCGCTACACAGACCGCAAGCGCATCCACAACCTCAAGTACTACACCTGGGTCGAACAGCAGGGCAAGACATCCGACGAGCTGAACGCCCTCTGGTACGACGAAGCTAACACCTGGTTCGCACTCCGCCGCGAGGCTGCGAAGGTGGATGAGCTTATCAACGAGTTCAACGACCGCGTCGGCCTGCTGTAGAAGCTGCGAGGTCGCTGGCAACTGACTATATATATAATAGAAGAATTTTAAAACCACCCGTGAAGGGTGGTTTTTTATGTGAGGATGCGAGATTATGATCCGAAACTTAGTCTTATTTCAAAATCTTCGTTTTAGACTGGGTTCTATAGCGTTACTTCTCAGTCTTATTTCAAATCTTCGTTTTAGACTGGGTGCCATTGCGCTGATTTTCAGTCTTATTTGAAAAACTTTGTTTTAGACTGGGTTTAACAGCTGATTATTCAGTCTTTTTGGGTAAATCTTTAAAAAGACTGAGTCCTTTGTATGATTTTCCCAGTTTTTTTCAGTAAAATTCATCTGAGACTGGAAGCCTCTCAGAATAACCCAGTTTTTTTCAGCAAAATTCATCTGAGACTGGAAGCCTCTCAGAATAACCCAGTTTTTTTCAGCAAAATTCATCTGAGACTGGGAGCCTATTTATAATAGTCGAACAACAACAGTAAATACGATTGCAGCCGGTCTGTCATACCAAAAGCACGAAGACCCAGTGCGCGAAGATGCCCGCGCAGATGCCGCCGATCGTATGGCAAAGGATCGCTTTGCCGGTGAGCTGGCGGGCGCCGAGGCTGTCCATCATGGCCACATGGGTGCTGAGGTAGCCGCTCCAGCACATGCACATCGCGGTGAAAACTGCGACGTCTGCGCCTGTCGCCTGGCCCTGAGCCAGCATGCCGGGTATTAGCGCGATGGCCGCGCCGGCAGATCCCAGAGCGGTGATCGGTATCGAGATGCATTCGTTACCGGTGAAGCCGAAGAGCGGCTTCAGGATGAATGAAAGCTTGTCAGCTATCCACGGGAAAACGCCCACGCCTTCGAAGGCAGCGCCTGTATATGTGCCGTCGGCTGAGGGGCCGTTCGTCAGCATCAACACCAGCGAGCAAATGATCAGCACGCCGGGGATGATCTCGAGGCCGATCTTGACGCCGGATTTGCCTCCGGTGAGCATGGATTCGATGGCGCGAAGGCCGATGCTTTTTTTGGAGGGCTTGCCGGTCGTGCTCTGTGTGTTGCCTGCTTCGCCTGCTGCGTCCTCTCGTATCTCTGCGGACTCATCTTCAGCCGCAGAAGCTTCCTGACCATTAGGACCATCATCTATGGCCCAGGCCGTCGTACCGTACTCTCGCTTGGTGAAGGTCAGCATCAGGCGGGTGGACACGATGCTGCCAAAGACTGCGCCGATGTTGCCAACGATGGCAGCGCTTATCAGTTCAGACGAACCATTCGTGCTGAGGCCGATCACGAAAGTTGTGATGATCGCGCCCATGCCGAAAGCCGTGCCGATGTTAGTCAGCGCCGGCACCTGGTATTTGCGGAAATATCTTATGAAGTTTTTGTCGTCGGCCAGGGCGAGGATCGCCGGATTGTCCGACAGATATGTTGTCATCACTCCGACAGACGCCGCACCGGGCAGGCCGTAGAGCGGCTTCATCAAGGGCGATACCAGCGTATTGATCAGTCGGATCACACCGAACTCGCTCAGCACCGCGCCGATCGCGCCTGCGAGGACCGCGATTGCCATTATGTAAAAGACCGTGTTCATCAGGAGGTCGTAAGCGGTGTTCATGAGTGTACTCAGCATGTTCACCAGTCCCATCCTGTGGCCGATCAGGCCGAAGAACGCGATGAAGACGGCCATGAAGACCAGCGGCTCGACGATATTCTTTTTTATATCTTTCTTTGTCATTATGCACCTGAATAAAGATTCTCTTGATTTAAATATATCATAATGGTAAGATTTAGAAAGTGAATAAATCAAATCTTAATTATTTGAAAATCAAATGATAATACCATGGAAGCAGATTATAATCTTCAAAAATATCTTTCCTTCGTGAAGACTGTCGAGCACGGCAGTTTCACCAAGGCTGCGGAGATGCTTAACTACTCGCAGTCTAGCATCAGCCGCATGGTGGCGGACCTCGAGAAAGAGTGGGGCCTCACCCTCCTCGAGCGCAAAGGGACCACTATCCGCCCAACTTCTGACGGCATGAAAGTGCTGCCCTACGCAGAAAGGCTGGTCTCGGAGTTTCAGTCTTTGCAGGACCAGGTGTCGCAGCTGAACGGCCTGGATTCAGGGCTGATCAGGATCGGCACCTTCTCCAGCGTGGCCGCGCAATGGATACCGAACATAATCACAGAATTCAAAAAACACTATCCAAACATCGAATACGAGCTGCTGATCGGCGACTATCCGGAGATCGAGCAGTGGGTGCTGGAGGGACGCGTAGATTGTGGTTTCAACATCCTGCCGGCGCGGAACTGCGATTCGATCTTCCTCGAGAAGGACGAGTTCGTAGTCGTACTGCCCAAGTCCCATCCCCTGGCCGAGCGCGAGACCTTCCCTGCTGAAGCTCTTGACGACTACCCTTTCATGCTGCTCGGCAAAGGCGAAGAGAGCGAGATCCAAAGTATCCTCGACAAATATCGGCTCAGGCCGGATGTCAAGCTGACCACACTCGACGACTACGCGATCATGTCGATGGTGGAGAGCGGGCTCGGCATCAGCGTCCTGCCAAGGCTGATCCTCAAGCGCAACCCTTACGATATCGTAGTGCGAAGCCTGGACGAGCCCGCCTACCGCGAGATCGGTCTGACCTTCAGGAACGAAAAGTCTCTGTCTTTCGCCACGAAGAAGTTCATCGAATATCTGGGCTACAGATAAGTCCGTCGCGCCAGCGGCGCGCGACGAAAGTCATGGCTCGTGACAGCGCAATAGTCGTCTGTACAGCATGCCGGTTCGCAGTACACGCCGACACATGCCCGGATCACTGCAATCAAAAACCGCCCGTGGGGCGGTATGTGCGCGGCGCAGTTCATCTGCGCCGCTTTTTATTTGCGCTTGTGTGCGTGGCTTAACGCCTTCATCCTCAGAACTTCCTGTACTCCAGGATATCGCCCGGCTGGCAGTCCAGTGCCTCGCAAAGTCTGACCAGAGTCGAGACCTTGACGGCCTTGGCTTTACCGGTCTTCAGTATGGACATGTTGGCTATGGTGATGCCGACCTTCTCGGCGAGCTCCGTCAGGGACATTTTGCGCCGCGCGAGCATGACGTCTATGTTAAAAACGATCTCGCCCGGGATCTCCGCAACGTCCAGTGTCATATCTCTCGTGATCCTGTCTTCCATGGCGCCCTCCTATATCGTCAGGTCGCTGTCCTCCTGAAGGACAGCCGCCTTGGTGATGAGATGCGAGAGCGCGGCCGAGGCCACCGCCACCGCTATCCCGAAGAACACTACGATGAGCGACATCAGCGTTATCCCGGGGTGGCTCATGCTCATGAAGAGCAGCACCACGTTTCCTACGAAGAAAAACGCGCTGTCCCCCGCAGCGAGGTACGAGACTTTTCTGAGCAGGTTCGCGTTTTCTACCGAAAACGATCTGTCATTCCCGATGTTCACCGCCACTTTCCAGGCGAGCACCAGCGCTGCGTAGCACGGCAGCGCCGCGACCCACAGAAAGATCAGCCACGGCCAGTAGCAATAAGCGAACTCCGGATAATCATAAGCTATCGACTGCCCATATGCCGGTACTATCAGCAAAAATACTACGAGCCCGCAGATGCCGACGCCTATGATTATGACTTTCAGCCATCTTGCAAGTTTCTTTTGATCCATGATTACCTCCTTTTGTATATCTATATGATCAATGCCCTTTTGTAAGTATATTATATGCCTTGATTTTCTGTATGTCAATGATTTTTTATTGTGTTACGATAAAAATTCGAATGCAAAAACGGCAGGCCCTCTAGGTCTGCCGTTTTTTTTGCTTATTCATTTCCGTCGCGTGGCGCTGCATCCGCGAATCATTTCATCCGCGAATCTTAGCTGCGAGCTTTTCTTCTTCTCTTAAGAAGCATGATGAGAAGTGTTATCGCGCTTACCAGGATCACCACGTACGGTATGAGCTGTGTCGTGTCACCGGTCTTGGTCGGCTTATCCGGCTTCGCAGGTTCCTCGTGCGTATTATATACGTTCACGAAGTCCAGACATGTCGGATCGTCACTGGATCTGGTCGTCTCGACCTTGAGAGTGCCATCGCCGTTATCCGTTACTTTGACTTTGACGGTGTACTTTGTCTTGTCATAAGTGATACCTTCCTGATCACCGATAACTTCCTTGACATTGTACTTGTGCGTACCAACGTCGTCAAGCGTGTAGCAGATCTCCTCGAAGTTTATGTTGCCCTTCGCGTCTGTCTTCACCCTCTGGATCTCTTCACCGTTTTCGGTAACGGTGAATTCGAAGACGTCGTTCTTAGAAAGCTTACGTCCTTCAAGTGTCTTCTTTCCTTCGAGCACCAGCTTACCGTCTGCATTATAAGGGTTCACAAAGACGACTTCCTTATCGGTCTCAACCTCGGCGTTCAGTGTTCCGTCGCCGTTGTCCGTGATGGTAACGGTGACTTTGAACTCTCTGTCGTCATAGGTGACTCCGGGAACGTTTCCGGGAACTTCCTTGATGGTGTATACGTAGCTTTCGCCGACGTCGTCCAGGTCATAGTAGATCTTGTCGAAGATGATCTTGCCGCCGTTGCTGTTATTGGCTTTGCTGATGAGCTCGCCGTCTTTGTAGACTGCGAATTCGAACTCAGCCTCTCTCAGGATCCTGCCTAGCAGTTCTTTGCTGGCTTCGAGCTGCACAGATCCGGTAGCCTCGTACTTATTGGTAAAGTTAAGGCTGCTGATATCTGTTCCTTCCTGATCTGTCTCGGCTGTGACTTCCAGTTTGCCCTTGCCGCCGTCCGTGACGTTGACGGTGATGGTGTATTCTGTGGTATCCACAGTGATGCCTGCTCCATCCTCTGATGTTTCCTTTACGGTGTAAACGTGCTCGCCTACGTCGTTCAGGTCATATTCGATGGTTTCGAAACTGTAGTTTCCATCCTCGTCATTATAGGCCTTCTCGATCTCATTGCCCTCCTCATCAAAGAGCGTGAATTCGAACTTGTCGTTTCCGTTGAGTTCGCGGCCGTCTATCGACTTGCATCCGGAGAAGGTGATCTCACCGTCAGCCTCATAGATGTTCTCGAAGTCGAGAGCCTTGGCGTTATCGCTGACTTCGACCTTGAGAGTTCCGTTACCGTTATCCGTTACGGTCACAGTCACGG
>JAFYJM010000013.1 GCA_017538125.1 Bacillota bacterium | reverse complement strand
TGAGGTGGCGGAATATCCTTCTTGATACCGCGATACCTCCGGCTTCGGTAGCCGTCATGAATTCCTGCTCACGAAGAGACAGGATCTGGCCTCTTACGAGTCTTGCCGTTCCTGCCCAGCCCAGGAAGCCCAGGATAAGCATCAAGTACAGCATTCGGGTCATAGGCGGAACGTTATCAGCGTCCATTGCAGCACCGAGGATGATGAATAACGGCATTGAAGGGATGCAGTAGAAGATATCTACAAGTCTCATGATAAGACCGTCTACCCAACCGCCGAAGTAACCTGCGATACCGCCCATGATAACACCGATAATGGATTCGATCGCTACTGCGATGAATCCGATTATCAGGGAGATACGTCCACCGTACATAAGACGTGTGAGCATGTCCATACCGTTTCTGTCAGTACCTAACCAGTGTGCCTTTGAAGGGAATGAATAGGTATCGAATACCCTGGTCTCTGTGGCCTGCTGTACGTCCCATGCTTTGGTAGCAGCATCGTATTTAAGAAAATATTCTACTTCTTTTCCCTGATCGTTGGTGAACTGGAATGAGGTCTCTCCCCTTTCCACAGCGTCGATGAGTTCATTCTTGAATTCACGTGTGAAGAATACGTCTGCCATGATGGGACGAACGATGTATTCGCTGATGTATCCGATCTCTTTGCCGGATGCATTGTAGATTACGCCATCCTCATCAAGGGTGTATTCCTTGCCTTTGGCTGTGAATGAATTCTCACCTTTAGCCTTAGCCGTAAGGGATGCTAGAGTCATTTCGAAGGAAAGGCTCTTCTCTTCATTGGAGGAGGAGTTTACCAGTTCTTTGCTGGCGGTTCCCACTGCCTTTCCATCGTTGTATACCACGTATACATCGTCTGATATTTTTTCAAGGTCATATTTGACGCCGTGATATTCAAATTCTTCTTTGCCCTTCTGGATTGCCAGGAAGGTCTGAGCCTGAACGGTACTCTTAAAGAGATCCTTGTCTCCTACCGTATATCTGAATTCCTCGTTATGTATAATACCTGCGTAATCCTTGGTCTGGATGTCATATCTGTAGAACTTTTCATCCTGACCGTAAGGGCTTATTACACCGCCAATAAATGAGAATACAAACATAGCGATAAGGATGATCATGCCTGTTACAGCAAGTCTGTTTCTGAAGAATCTCTTGGCAACCAGGGCTCCGGGTGACAGAACCTTAACACGTCTGTCATCACTGAGAGAATATTCTTCTTTCTTTTCCGTGTTTTCGCCGTTTACCTGAGAGGGCTTTTTGATTTCATTTTCACTCATTTTAAAACCCTCCTTTACGCGATTCTTACTCTCGGGTCAACCACGGCGTAAAGAATATCCGCGATCAGGTTTCCGAGCAGCGTCAGTATAGCAGTGAATACCATGAAGAACATGGAGAACGGAATATCACCCGATACCATGGAATGATAGGAAGCAAATCCTATACCGGGTATAGCAAAGAGTGTCTCCGTGATGAGAGCACCCGAGAAGAGTCCCGGAAGCGATCCTCCTACGATGGTAACGATGGGTATCAAGGTGTTTCTGAAAGCATGGTGATAGATGACCTTGCGTTCCGAAAGTCCTTTGGCTCTGGCAGTTCTGATATAGTCTGCACTGAGAACTTCCAGCATATTGGTTCTCGTATAACGCATAAGTCCGCCCATGCTTATAACGACAAGGGTAATAATTGGCATAACCAAGTGATTTGCCTTGTCCATGAATTGACCCATAGGAGATAGCAGATCGTAATTTCGACCTATGAGTCCATATAAGTCAAACCATCCGAGTTTGACTGAAAATACCAGTTTAAGCAGGGAAGCAAAGAAGAATGTCGGTAGAGAGATACCTGCTAAAGCGATAACTGATATAGTATAGTCTGTTTTAGAATACTGTTTGGTGGCAGCGATGACACCAAGAGGAATAGCGATTATGAGTTCAAGAATGAACGAAATGAGTCCCATTACGAAGGACAGCCATACTGTTTCGTGGAATTTCTGCGTTACAGGAACGGTCCACTTCCAGCTGTCTCCAAACTCTCCTCTCAGCATCTGACCAAGCCACTGGAAAAATCCCGACACTATGCTTCCGTCCATGTTGTACATGGCGCTTAGCTGTGCCAGCCATTCTTCATAGCTCTTGGAGCCCGGCTGCATGGACTTCTGTCTTGCCATGGCTTCAACATAGGAAGTCGGCAGGCAGCGCATCAGGGCATAGATGATGAAGGCTACGAAAAACAGAATGATCAGTGACTGTATCAATCTTTTAATAATATACTTTCTCACTGTCTCATCTCCTTACTGAAATATGATACAGAGGCAGACAGGTACCCCTGTCTGCCTCAATTATCCTAGATGTGCCTGGACCGTTTGAGAAAATTACTCTGTTGCTGCGGGCTCGAGTTTCTCGATCTCCTGTAACCATCCATAGTATGTGGTGATATCAGGAGTTACGGTGTCAAGGTTAACTCTTTCTGTTGAGAAGATGATAGCATTCTGTCTCTGATATACAGGAACTTCTACAGCCCAGTCAACGATGATGTCAAGGCAAGCCTTGTAGAGCTGTTTTCTGAATGCCTGGTCCATGCTGGTTCTGGCTTCCATGATGAGGTCATCGAGTTCAGGATCTGCGATATCATACATGTAGTTGGAACCACCGGGATCCTTACCGGATTCTACGCCGGAGTAGTAGATCTGATACATATCAGGGTCAGGAGAAGCACCCCATGCAGCGCACCACATAGGAACCTGGTCAGCTTCAATACCTGTCCACAGGTCTGCGGAGTTTGCAAGGTCCTTAACAACGAGATCCATACCGATCTTCTTGAATGCGTCACTTGCAAGGTTCAGCATCATGAATGAAGGGTGATCTCCGGAACCGTCTGCAGGGATCCAAACTTCATACTGCATCTTAGCGCCTTCGGGAGCATCTGTCAGCTTGCCGTCCTTTACGGTGTAGCCGGCAGCCTCGAAGTATCCGAGAGCTGCGTTAAGAGCAGCTTCCTGCTTAGCAGCGTCATCCATGTCGGATGTGTAGATCTCATTTCCATCAACGTCCTTGGAGAATGCGATAGCATAGTCACTGTCGGTTGCCTGAGGAGCAGCCCAGGATGTGTTGGAAATAGGATAGTTGATGACGGAAGCAGCTTCTCCATAGTAGGAGTCAACTGTTACGTCTCTGTAAAGAGCGAATACTGTAGCGAAAGCCTTACGTAGGTTCTTGGAAGCGTCGGAACCGAGCTCGCCACCTACGTTAACTGACTTAGCGCTGATGCCGAGGTAACCATAGCCAAGGTTGTCAACGGTGTTGGTGGTGATCTTGTC
>JAFYJM010000141.1 GCA_017538125.1 Bacillota bacterium | reverse complement strand
TCCATGCCCAGGATCGCGATTATATCCTGGAGTTCTGAATACTTCTGAAGGATCTCCTGGACTTTACGCGCTACGTAGTAATGCTCTTCGCCTACGATGGCCGCTTCAAGGATCCTGGAGTTTGATTCCAAAGGATCCACGGCAGGATAGAGTCCCTGCTCGGCGATCTTACGCGAGAGTACGGTGGTGGCGTCCAAATGCGTGAAAGTCGTTGCAGGCGCAGGGTCTGTCAGGTCGTCCGCAGGCACGTATACTGCCTGTACGGACGTGATAGAGCCCGCCTTGGTGGACGTGATCCTCTCCTGGAGGGCGCCCATCTCCTGAGCGAGCGTCGGCTGATAACCTACGGCTGAAGGCATACGCCCGAGAAGCGTGGACACTTCCGAGCCCGCCTGTACAAATCTGAAAATATTATCTATGAAAAGGAGCACATCCTTGTTCATCTCGTCTCTGAAATACTCAGCCATGGTGAGTCCCGAAAGGCCTACTCTCATACGGACGCCGGGCGCTTCGTTCATCTGGCCGAAGACCATGGCCGTCTTGTCCATAACTCCTGCCTCGTGCATCTCTTTCCAGAGGTCGTTTCCTTCCCTGGAACGCTCGCCTACTCCTGTGAAGATGGAGTAGCCGCCGTGCTCCATGGCAACGTTATGGATGAGCTCCTGGATCAGTACAGTCTTGCCTACTCCGGCTCCGCCGAAAAGGCCGATCTTACCGCCCTTCGGATAAGGCTCGAGCAGGTCGATGACCTTGATGCCCGTCTCAAGGATCTCTACCGAGGGAGACTGCTGGCTGAACGAGGGTGATTTGCGGTGGATCTGCCAGTGCGGCTCATCTTCAGGCACCGGTTCTCCGCCGTCTATGGGATCTCCAAGCACGTTGAACATCCTGCCGAGCACCTTCGGGCCTACGGGCACTCTAATCGAACCTTCTGTACGTTCGACTTCCATGCCTTTGGACATGCCATCCGATGAGGCCAGCATGATGCATCTCACCATATCGTGACCGATGTGCTGAGCCACTTCCATGACTCTCACACCGTCTTCTGTTTTAACTTTCAGGGCTTCTTTTATTGATGGAAGCTGTCCCTGCTCGAATCTGACGTCGATAACGGAACCTGAAATCTGTACGATACTTCCTGTCATTTAATTCAACCCCTCCTCTCTCTCTTCGCGCTTCTTTTTGCTCTTTTTCTGTCCGCGGGAACCCGCCGACACCTCGGTGATCTCCTGGGTGATGGCGCTCTGTCTCACGTGGTTATACTCCAGATTGAGACTGGTCAGAAGTTCCTCCGCGTTGTTATTTGCAGCGTCCATAGCGGACATCCTCGCGCTCTGCTCAGAGCAGAAGCTGTCCACCAGCGCGCTGTATATGTATCCCGCCACATAACTCGGTACCAGATTGTTCAGCACCGTCATTACGTTAGGCATGTATTCCATATTTGAAGTTTTCAGTTCGGCCGCCTCTTCCTTGTCGAGGATGAAATCGTTCCTGTCGAAGGGCAGGAGCTCGGTATATACCACGTCTCCGCCCATCAGACCGTTCCTGAAGTCCGTGTAAATGATGAAGACCTTGGAGATCTCTCTCTTGTTGTAAAGATCGATGATCACCTGAGTGATCTCTCTCGCCCTCTCAAGCGTGGGATTCTGGGCAGTATAGAGGAAGCTCTGGTCGATCGACATTCCTCTCGCCTCAAAATACCTCCTGCCGTACTCTCCCACCACATAGAGCTTGTAACTCGGTCTTTCTTTGATATGCCTCATCGCTTCCTTGATGACGTTCTGATTGTACGCGCCGGCAAGGCCTTTGTCTGCGGTGATGACCAGATAGGCTACAGTCTCGTTATCGCTTTCCTTGCGGACGAGTTCTCCTTCAAGGGACGCTTCAGGCTCGTTTTCTACTCTGAAGTATTCGCTTCCTGCGGTCTCCTTCATCTGGATCATGGTTACGATCTGACGTTTGAGCATGTCAAAGTAGGGTCTGGTGTTATCCAGTTCCCTCTTCGCCTTAGTCATCTTGGTGGACGAGATCAGATACATAGCGTTCGTGATCTTCTGGGTGTCCTTGACGCTCTTTATTCTGTTTTTAATTTCCTTGGTCGTAGCCATCGGCGAACTTCTTTGCTATGGAAATGATCTTATCTTTCAACTCATCAGAGAGCTTTCCGGTCTCTCTGATCTCCTGACTGACCTCGGGATGCTCTTCCTCGAAATGCTGAAGCAGTCCTTTGATGTATTCCGGGATCTTGTCCAGGTAAACGTCCTGCATGGTATGAGCCATTGCTGATACCAGCATGATGACCTGCTCCTCCTGTTTCCAGGGGTGATACTGAGGCTGACGCAGCATCCTCATAAGGCCTGCGCCGTAGATCAGCTGGTTCTTCGTCTGGTCGTCCAGGTCGGACGCGAACTGGCTGAATACCTCCATCTCCCTGTATTGGGCGAGGTCGAGTTTGAGAGTTCCTACGGCTTTCTTCATAGCCTTGGTCTGCGCGTCTCCTCCTACACGGGAAACCGAGAGTCCTACGTTTACAGCGGGACGCTGGCCTGAGAAGAAGAGGTCGCTCTCAAGGAAGATCTGACCATCTGTGATGGAAATGATATTCGTCGGAATGTAGGCGCTCACGTCGCCTGCCTGTGTCTCGACTATAGGAAGCGCAGTGATGGAGCCTCCGCCTATCTCGTCTGCCAGTCTTGCCGCTCTCTCGAGAAGTCTCGAATGCAGATAGAAAACGTCACCGGGATAAGCTTCACGTCCGGGCGATCTGTCAAGAAGCAGACTCAGGGTACGGTAAGCCACAGCGTGCTTGGAAAGGTCGTCGTATATGATCAGGACGTCCTTGCCCTGCCTCATGAAGTACTCTGCCATGGCGCAGCCCGAATAAGGCGCGATGAACTGGAGCGGTGCGCTGTCGGAGGCAGACGCATCCACTATGATCGTGTACTCCATGGAACCGTGTTTCTTGAGTGTCTCTGATATCTGCACTACGGAACTCGTCTTCTGGCCGATGGCCACATAGACGCAGATGCAGTTCTTGCCTTTCTGATTGATTATGGCATCGAGCGCGATCGCGGTCTTACCGGTCTGACGGTCGCCGATGATCAGCTCTCTTTGTCCTCTTCCTATCGGGAACATGGCGTCTATCGAAAGGATGCCCGTCTCAAGAGGCGTATCTACAGGCTGTCTGTCGATTATTCCTGGCGCGGGACCTTCTACAGGGAAGTAATCGTCTTCTTTGATCTCTCCGAGTCCGTCTATCGGTACTCCGAGAGGGTCCACTACTCTTCCAAGGAAGGCGTTGCCAACCGGTACGCCGGCAGTCTTGGCCGTCCTGTGGACAGAACTTCCTTCGGCAACCTCTTCATCATCATCGAAAAGTATGCATCCTACCTCGTGCTCCCTGATATCCTGGACCATTCCTCTGGCTCCGCCCTTGAATACCAGGATCTCGCCATAGGTGGCGTTATCAAGTCCTTCGACCGTCGCGATGCCGTCTCCCACTGTGGTGACTATGCCCACCTCCTGGGCAAGGGCCTCCGGCGTCCATGCTTTGATGGTCTCCTTGATAAGCGGGATGATGTTGCCGTTTCTCGTAGGGACTTTGACCAGAGTGTCTCTCAACTGCTGGAAACGTCCGCCGACAGACCAGTCGTAGACTTCCTTGCCCACCTCAAGCCTGAATCCGCCGGGGAAGGCGTCTGACTTCTCCCAGACGAAATCGTAATCCTCGCCGTAGCGGGTCGCTATGAAATTCCTGAAACGTCTTTCCTGCTCCTCGTTAGGTGCGTCATGGGAATAAAGTATGGCAGTTTTAGCCTTGTAATCGTTACTGTTCATGCTTCGATCCCCTCTCTTCAGCCAGATCTACTGCATCCAGGAACTGGTCGAAAGCTTCTCCGGCAGTAGCCTTTAAAGCAAGCTTCTCCGTGGCATCGGTGACCATCTCGGATATCTCAGCCTGAGCTTCCGATATGATCTTTTCCTTCTCACGCGTTGCTTCTTCTTTGGCTTCCCTGATGATCCTCTCAGCTTCATCTTTTGCGGCCTGAAGCTGGCTGTCTCTGTTCTTCTCGATATCCTGGCGGGACTTCTGCTTCATCTGGGAGATCTCGGATTCGGCCTCGGAGATCCTGATCTCGTACTGAGCCTTTGTCTCTTCGGACGCTCTGAGATTGTCCCTGGCCTCATCGTCCATGTCCCTATATGTCTTCTCGCGGTTCTCCATGAAATTTTTCACCGGTTTATACAGCAAAAAATACAAGATCGCAAACAGAATCAGGAAGTTCAGAAGATGCAGGAAGATCTGAGTAAAATTGATGTTAAGCGGTAAATTGCTCATTTGATCTCTCCTTTAGATTACGAAGATGATAAGTATTACAACGAGCAGAGCATAGATGATGGCTGTCTCGATGAATACAAGACCGAGCATGA
>JAFYJM010000140.1 GCA_017538125.1 Bacillota bacterium | reverse complement strand
CCGCGTCTGCGGTTTTTTGTTTTTTGTTTCTGAGTATCCGGTGCCTTACAGCAGCTTGATGCCACCGATAAGAGGCACTTCCTTGTTGACGCCCTGGCTTGCATTGATCACTCCGAGGATCATGCATACGAAGATGAAGATGCCCCAGATCTTGCCGATCAAAGGAACCGCCGTGAGCAGTCCGAAAAGGTTGACCACAAGGCCCTGGTTAAGGTGGAACTTAGCGCCCTGCCTGTCACCCGCGAAATATGCGATAAGGAAGCCTATCCAGGTTATATAGGCAAGCACACCGGTAGCCTTCGTCGAAAGGCTCGAGCTGTTCGTACCGGTATAGGTCTGCTGTCCTGCATTGTCGCCGGCAGTCTTCTCTGAGTCGTTCTTGGCCTTGTCGGAGAAATAGTGTCCGCTGAAGATACCTTCGTCCTTAGCGGCCTCTTCCTTCACTTCTTCGGCGACTGTTTCCTCCATCTCAAGGATCTTTTTCTTCTTGAGTTCGAATTCTTCCTGGGTAATCATTCCCTCATCCAAAAGCTGTTTGTATTCTCTGATCAGTTCTGCAGTAGTTTTCTGTGCCATTTCAATTCCTCCCGTCAAAATCCAAAATATCTTTCTGAGTCAATTTATTATACAACTATTGATAGATCATTTCAACCGTTTAGGATATATATTCTCCTATGGCTTCGGTGATGTTTCTCACTCCGGTTATCGTGCAGCCTTTGAGCTGACCTTTGATCTTCTCCGCATTCGAACGCGGCATTATGATCTTCTCATAGCCCAGGCGGGCTGCTTCCTTCACGATCTTCTCGGCATTACGGACAGGTCTGAGATCTCCGGTAAGACCTACCTCTCCCAGAGCGAGCGTGCGCACCTCAGGGGCCTTCCTCTTGAAAGATGAATAGATGGCGAGGGCAACAGCGATGTCTGTGCCGGTCCCCTCGGGTCTGAGTCCTCCCACGACGTTCACATAGATGTCCTGACCGCCCAGGGGCAGTCCGACCTTCTTCTCCATGACAGCTATGATCATGCTTAACCTCGTGTTATCGATACCCACGGACGTCCTTCTCGAGAAGCCCATGCCGGAAGCCGGCGTCACCAGCGCCTGTACCTCGAACATCACGGGCCGGCTTCCTTCGTATATAGCCGTCGTTACAGAGCCCTCCGACTTCTCTTCCCTGTTCTCAAGGAAGGTAGCGCTTATATCAGTAACCTCCGTAAGTCCTGTCCCCTCCATCATGAAGGCTCCTATCTCAGATGTCGTGCCGAATCTGTTCTTATATGAGCGCAGCACCCTCAACTCCTGGTCTCTCTCTCCGGTGAAGTTCAGCACACAGACAACCAGATGCTCCACTGTCTTCGGCCCGGCCAGATCGCCCGACTTGGTCACGTGAGCTACTATGAAGATAGGTATGTTACCGGTCTTGCCAAGGCGCATGAGCTGGTTTCCTACCTGTCTCACCTGCGAGATCGAACCCGGCGCTGAATCCAGCTGATTGGAATACATCGTCTGTATAGAATCCACTATCAGGAAGTCAGGTTTTAGGTTCTCACAGGCGATCTCCACATTCTCGATATTTGTCTCGGCAAGCACAAAAAGGCTGTCAGAAATGCTCTTACAGACCCTGTCGGCCCTTAGCTTTATCTGCTCTTCAGACTCCTCTCCGGACACGTAGAGCACCGTCAGTCCCCTCGCCGCAACGTTCGCCGCGGCCTGGATTATGATAGTCGATTTACCTATGCCCGGTTCTCCGGAGATCAATGTGAGCGAGCCTTTGACCATGCCTCCCCCGAGGACTCGGTTGAGCTCACCAATGCCGGTGTCGAGTCTCTCATAGCTGAGAGTACCCACGGACTTGAGCGCCGACGGTCTGGCGTCAGCAGTGACCGCCCTCCTTCTGGTGTCCTCTTTGGCATCAGGCAGCACCTTCTCTTCTACGAAGGAGTTCCACGCGCCGCAGACGCACTGGCCCATCCACTGTGCGGACTCATAGCCGCATTCCTGGCATACATATACTGTTCTGGATCTTTTCGCCATGATCATTCTCCGATCTTTATATCATCAGGTTCGCGCCTGAAATCATCCGAACGTAAGTTCTCTTTAAGTATAACACGTCGACTGGCAGCGGGCAAGGTTTATATCGCTCAGGCGCCGGGATTTTTTGCTGATCCAGCTTGTGACAGGACAGCAAAAGACGTCCTCCGGGCTCTGAAGGACGTCTCCACCTTGAAAGTTATCTTTATCTTTATTTAACATTGGGTTCATAAAACTTCAATTATTACAGCCGTGCCCATGCCGCCTCCTGCACAGAGCGTCGCCAAGCCGTACTTGCCGCCTCTCTTCTTCAGTTCGTACATAAGGGTGACGACCAGCCTGGTGCCTGTAGCGCCTACGGGATGTCCGAGGGATATGCCTGATCCGTTCACGTTCAGCTTATCCTCGTCGATGCCGAGTTCTCTCGCGGATGCGATGCACTGGGCTGCAAATGCTTCGTTGATCTCGAAAAGATCCATGTCCTTGATCTCAAGCCCAGCCTTCTTGAGCGCCTTCTGTGAAGCGCTGATCGGACCGATGCCCATATAATCAGGGGATACTCCGGTAGTGGCTGTAGCCACGATCCTGGCAAGGATGGGAAGGCCGAGTTCTTTGGCCTTCTCTTCTTCCATGAGGATGACGCCTGCTGAAGCGTCGTTCATGCCGGATGAGTTGCCGGCTGTTACACAGCCGTCTTCCTTGAATACAGGTCTGAGCTTGGAAAGCTTCTCATAGGAGGAATCTCTCTTGGGATTCTCGTCCGTATCGATGACCACGTCGCCCTTCTTGGTGTGAAGAGTGATGGGAATGATCTCATCTTTGAATCTGCCGGAATCGATGGCAGCGATGGCTCTTTCCTGAGATCTCTGGGAGAATTTGTCCATATCCTCTCTGGTGACGCCGTACTTTTCGGCGACGTTCTCAGCGGTGATGCCCATAGCAGGACCGACGCCGAGGTTGGTGAGCGAATCCCACATGGAGTCTCTCATCTCCATATGTCCGTATTTCTGGCCGTATCTGGCGTTGAATACCATGTGCGGCGCGGTGGACATGCTGTCAGCACCTCCGGCCATGATGCAGTCAGCCTCGCCGGCTTTGATCTGATAGTAGCCGAACTGGATGGATGACATGGACGAAGTGCAGTTTCTGTGTATGGTTATTCCGGGAACGGATTCGGGCAGCCCGGCCTTGACGGCGGCTACTCTTCCCAGATTGTTTTCTTTGTAAGTTCTCTGGTAATTGCAGCCCCAGATAACGTCCTCGATCATGGCGGGGTCGATACCGGATCTCTTGATGAGATTCTGCATTACGGGAATTGAAAGGTCCAGAGATGTGATTGTTTTGAACTGTCCTCCGATGGTTCCTATCGGAGTTCTGCATGCTGCTACGATTACTACGTTTCTCATAATGAT
>JAFYJM010000139.1 GCA_017538125.1 Bacillota bacterium | reverse complement strand
GAGTATTTGGGAGAGGTCATCAAGATCAACATATCCTTTGTCGGATATATCTATGAGGTCGTACTCACCGGCGCATTCATGTACGGACTGGCGCTATTCATGCTGACCTTCTTCAGGACTCGAAAAATAGATAACAAACTGCTATTTGAAGGCTTCAGCATGATAGGCAAAACGATCCTACTGCAGATCGTGATCTCAGTATTCGTATTCCTGTGGTCGCTGCTTCTGGTGATTCCCGGCATCATCGCCGCCATCAGATACAGCCAGGCATTTTATATCCTTGCTGATCACCCTGAGTATTCTGTAACTCAGTGCATAAACGAATCCAAGGCCAGGATGAGAGGAAACTGCGGGACATATTTCATATTGATGCTTTCGTTCATAGGCTGGGCCATCGTAGCGTCCATCGCAAGCGGCCTGATCACCAGACCTTTCCTCTTCGCAGGATCGATCGGAGGCCTTCTGGGCGAGCTTATCGGACTCATCCCGTTTATATTCCTTGGAGTTTATGTCAATACTGCTAAGACAGTCTTCTATGAGCTGCTTACGCAGAATCTCGTCGTCATGGTACCGGACCAGCATGTGCAGGATCAGGGTGTGAGACCGGAGAATGTGATCAACGCTAATTACGAAGTCCATGAAGAACCGGAAGTCAAGTCCGATCCGATCACTGCCGCAGCAGGCGCTGCAGGTATGGCCGCTGACAAGATGGCGGACATCTTCCCTGACGAAGTGAAGAATGCTGCCTCTGATGCTGCTGATAAGTTTTCTGACGTCGTATCTGACGTGACCGACAAGGCAGCCGAAGTACAGGAAAAGGTCGAAGATAAGATCGATGACTTCGTGCCGGACACGATTATGGAAAAGGTCGACGATCTGGCGGATAATGCTGATAAGACAGCAGCAGGCGCGCCTGACGTGCCCGTACAGGTATATGAGCATACCGAAGAAGCTGCTGAGACCGTCAAGGACGAAACAGAACACATAGCGGATACGGTTGATGAGACAGTGGACGACACCGTATCAGAGTTCATAGACAGTATTTAATACATTAAGATAAACAGACCTGCGAGGTAGACATCATGTCAAGAAATATCAAGACTCTTTTTGAGTATCTTGAAATGCTCGAAAAAGAAGGGCTGCTGGTCTCTGACAATGCGGCATCTGCAGATTTCAGCATAGAGATCAAGGACCTTTCATATAATTCCAAACGTGTGAAGGAAGGCGCGCTTTTCGTGTGCAAAGGAATGAACTTCCGCAAGTCCTATCTCAGAGAGGCACTGGATTTCGGAGCAGTCGCCTACGTATGCGAGGAAGGATCGCTCCTGGCTGATTCCGAGCCTATCCAGAAGAATGGCAGGATAGTGCCGCGTATTGTCATAAACGACATGCGCGAAGCCATGACCAGACTTGGCAGCATTTTCTACGACGATATCTGGAACGATAAACTTACGATGATCGGGATCACCGGCACTAAAGGCAAGTCAACGACAGCGACCTTCGTCAAGGCCATCATGGATGACTATTACCTCAGCCAGGGAGAACCTGATATAGGCTTCCTGTCCGGCATATATAACTACGACGGAGCAGAGCGCAAGAGTTCCGAGAAGATGACCACTCTGGAGACTCTGGAACTTCATGACCATCTGGCGCGTACTGTCGAGAACGGACTGAAATGTCTCGTGATGGAGACTTCTTCGCAGGCCATCAAGTACAAGAGGACGGAGGCGCTCCATTACAAGGTCTGCGGCTTCCTTAACGTATCAGAAGATCATATCTCTGACCGCGAGCATCCGACTTTCGAGGATTACTTCGAGACCAAACTTCAGATATTCAAGCAGAGCGACGTTGCCTGCATCAATTACGAGATGCCTGAGGAGCTTTTCAGCCGCGTAAGGGAAGAGGCCGAAGCGAATTGTCAGAGAGTCCTGACCTTCGGGCAGAAGGAAGGCGCCGACTACTACGGCTATGGCGTGGAATCCAGCCCCGATGAACTCAGTTTCACCTTAAGCTGTGAGGGTAGGTCGGAGGAGATCAAGGTATCGATCGGAGGCTACTACAACGCGTCAAATGCGCTTGCTGCTATCGCCATAACCAGAGCTTTGGGCGTGCCTTTCGAAAACATCAAAGCAGGCCTTGCTCACGTCAAAGTCGCCGGTCGTATGGAGATATATCATATGCTTAATAAAGATGTTGACGTCATCGTTGACTACGCTCATAACAGGGTGAGCTATGAGACGCTTTTCGAGAATCTCGGAAGACTTTATCCCGGAAGGAAACGTCTCCTGGTCTTCGGAGTCCACGGCAACAAAGCATACAACCGCCGTCAGGATCTGGGCGAGATGGCTCAGAAGTACGCCGATCTCGTAGTACTGACGGAGCAGGATATCGGAACGGATGATCTTCATCAGATCTGGAAGGATATCAGAGACTTCCTGCATGATGATAAGATCGATTCAGAGATCGAGAACCGCAAAGAAGCTATACTGCATGCCTGCGAGATCATTCCCGACGGATGGATAATGGCTATCTGTGGAAACGGCGCGGATCGTTTCCAGAAGAGAGGCCTTGTCTGCGAACCTGAACCGACTGACGGAGAGATAGTACAGAGCTACATAGACAGCCATAAGGAATAGTGAAATGAAGAGAGTATTCATATACAAAAACGACGTTCCCCGCACTTTGGAGATCGCCGAAGCGCTAGAAAAAAAGCTTGAAGTCGCCGGGATCAGGATCGAGGATTCACCGTCTGAAGTTGATCTGATCCTTTGCGTGGGAGGAGACGGCACGCTGCTCAACCTCATGCAGAAGCACGAGTTCCCAACGGTACCAGTGGCAGGTATCAATACCGGACATCTGGGCTTTTTCCAGGAAATAGCGCCTGAGAAGATAGACGAGTTCATCGTAAGGTTCCTAGAGGGCGATCTGGTTATCCAGCCATATAACATCGCGAAGGCCGATATCATATTTGAAGATGGCGGAGAGATAGCTTACAGAGCGCTCAATGAGTTCGTCATCAAAGGTCAGGGCACGCATCCCGTGCACCTTAATATAAGTATCAACGAATCGTTTATCGAGAGATTCAGCGGAGACGGCATCATCGTATCCACTCCCGCAGGATCGACCGCATATAATTACTCGCTGGGCGGAGCCTTGGTAGATCCCAGACTGAATCTTTTGCAGGTAGCGCCGATGGCTCCGATGAATAATACGGCGTACAGGTCGCTTACATCGAGCATCCTGCTTCCTGCCAACGACAGCCTGATCATCAAGCCCTGTGATGAGCAAAGCAGCACGCTCGGCATCCTTTTCGACGGCCAGGATCAGGTATACAGCGGCATTAAGTCGATCGAACTCTGCCTGTCGCGACGCAAGATAAACCTGGTGCGTTTCGGCGGCACCACATTCTGGGATAAAGTCAAGACCAAGTTCCTTTGATGGTCAGGGCTAATGTCCCGTCATTCTGAAAGCAATACAGTTTCATGGCTCGGTTTGAATACAGACTCACAACTGAAGACGAGGGCAAAACATTAAAAGCGATTGTCAGAGAACAATTCGCTTTTTCTTCACGTCTCAGGTCAAAGCTCAGGAGAGGAGATCTCATAACCGTGAACGGAGAGACACAGCCTTCATGGATACCCCTTAAAGAGGGCGATCTGGTCGCTGTCGACCTTCCTGAAGAGCAGTCACAGTTCCCTCCTGAGAACATACCTGTGGACGTTGTGTATGAAGACAAGCATCTTCTGGTCGTAAACAAGCAGCCAGGCATAGTGGTACATCCGACCAAGGGAAATCCATGCCATACGCTTCTGAACGGCCTTATGTACAGGATGTCAACGAGAGCGGGAGAAGAATCAGGAGGTTCCGACAGTATCGGTGCAGAACCTTACAAGATACGTCTTGTCAACAGACTCGACATGAATACTTCCGGGTTGATAGTCATAGCTAAGAATGCCTATGTGCAGGCTGATCTGATGAAACAGATGAAAGACGGCCGCATGGTCAAGAAGTATCTGGCTCTTGCTGAAGGCATCATTCCGGATGATGAAGGTACTATCGATCTGCCGCTTGGCAAGCCTGATGAAAACGAAGTTGAACGCTGGGTGGTCCCCATAGAGCAGGGCGGTCAGGAAAGCGTCACGCATTTCAAGGTGATGAGAAGATTCATACATCCACATGAAATGACTTACGGTTCAGCTAAAGCCTGCGGACCGATCGAGCAAAAGACCATAGACGGATATACGCTCCTTGAACTTAAACTGGACACAGGCAGGACCCACCAGATAAGGATACATCTGGCGGCCATAGGGCATCCGGTCGTTGGCGATCATCTATACTGTCACGGAGATCCTTTCGAGTACCGCAGATTTTACGGCGATCCTAGACCGCCGCTCACAGGAGAGAAGGGCCCAAGGGGCGAGACCAATCCGGAGATCATATCTGACCTTATATCAAGACATGCTCTGCATGCTTATTCGCTTGATTTCGTTCATCCGATGACAGGGGAGCGGATGCATCTCGAAACAGGGCTTCCTGAGGACATGATGACCGCAGTCGGGAATTTATCCGATGATGGTGAGAAATACGCTGAAATAGCCAATTAGAGCCTTATAAAGGCATTGGAGGTGGTTCTGATGACAAGGCAGGACTTTTATGATATGCTTGACATCGAGACAGTAGAAGATTTCAAATATGTAGAGAATGTCTCACAGTATCTTGAGTGTGACGATGAGATAGAATTCGCAGACATCGCCGCTCTTATCAAAGAACTTGACAAGGTCGAGGCGTCCGGACTTATCGACGATTATTTCGAAGAGATAATGGATTTCATACCGGAAGCAGAGACTGAGATGTACAGCCTTTTTACGAATATCAGGAGGAGTCTTACAGGCATGTTTAAAAACGCTGACGAGGTCTCCACAGAGGCGAAGATAGCTGAAGAACTGGAACGTTTCAGACGCTGGTATTCGATGGACAGCAAAGTATATCTCCAGGAGATGTCAGGCACCGCAGAAAGAGAAGAGACCGTAAGGGACGCTCTATTCGCCAAGAGGATGGAGTCTCTTGGAGGAGAGAAATTCTTCTATGATTTCACCGAAGCCATGGATTATCCGCTCGAGGAATACGTGATGACATTCGGAGACATGATGACGCTAGCTGATGATTACGAAGTCGGAGAAGATAATGAAGAATAGAGATATGACAAAAAGACCTATAGGATTCATGGATTCAGGCGTAGGAGGCATCTCGGTACTTAAAGAAGCCGTCAGAGTGCTTCCTGCAGAGGACTTCGTTTACTTCGGAGATTCAGCCAACGCGCCTTACGGCACTAAGACTCCTGCTGAGATAAGAGAACTCACTTTCAAAGCCGTAGAGAAGCTTATGGATCACGATATCAAGGCTCTGGTAGTAGCCTGTAATACGGCAACTTCTTCGGCTATAAGAGATCTTAGACTAAAATACTCCGACATGCCGATCATAGGTATAGAGCCTGCCGTTAAACCAGCAGTTGTCTGCGGAAGGGGCGGACGCATCATAGTGATGGCCACTCCGATGACCATAAGGCAGAGAAAGTTCAGAGAGCTCGTGAACACCTATGAAAGCGAGGCGGAAATAGTGCCGCTGGCATGTGAAGGCCTTATGGAATTCGTCGAGGATCCATCGAAGACCAAGGAAGAACTAATGGCTTATCTGGATGAGAATCTTGGGCCGGTGCTGACTGACGATACAGAGTCCATCGTGCTTGGCTGCACTCATTATCCTTTCATTGCTGATGAGATCAGAGAATACCTCGGCGACAGACCGGTTATGCTTATCGATGGGTCCAAAGGCACTTCGTCTCAGCTGAAACAGAGGCTGGCTGATTCCGGCCTTCTGAGAGACGATCAGGAGCAAGGTCAGATCACTATGCTCAATTCGTCGAACGACCCTGAAATGATGGAATTATCCTGGAGGCTTTTCAATGAGATTTAATCAGGAGTTTTTGAAGATATATGACAGAGCCATAGGTTCCGGCGTGTGCTCATTCTCACAGACCGGAATAGGCGTCTCAAATTTCAACCAGCTCTGCATGGATCCGGACTTCGTACTGGATGATGAGGTCATAATCCGCGCATGCAAAGTAATGAAGATCGAAGAGGAAAAAATCAGCTGGCTGCTCGAGCTTGCGGCTGAATCAAGACCGGAGGAATAAATATTTATGGCTAAAGTACTTGGTATAATAGCTGAATACGATCCTTTTCACAACGGTCATGCATATCATCTAGGGGAAGCACTCAGGCTGACCGGAGCAGACACGGTGATAACTGTTATGTCCGGTGACTTCACCCAGCGTGGTGAGCCGGCCCTCACCGACAAATGGTCCAGGGCCGAGGCCGCCATTCGGGCCGGCTCGGATCTTGTGGTAGAGATGCCCGTCATCTATGCAGTGAACAACGCAGGATACTTCGCAAGAGCAGGTGTAGGCATACTTGAAGCTCTTGGAGCAGACTTCATAGCTTTCGGTTCAGAAACTGCAGATATCGAAGCTCTGAAAGATGCTGCCTTTTCCAGGACCGCTATGAGCGATGCTCAGGAGAGCGAGCTTAAAGCTCTGGTCAAGGAAGGGCTGTCTTACCCGAGAGCGTTGGGGCGTGTACTGGGAGAGACTGAGGGCCCCGGCCCCAACGACAGCCTGGCTATAGAATACCTGAGATACATGAGATCTGCCGAGCCCGTCACCATCCCAAGGGTCGGGCCGGGGCACGGAGAAGCGTCTTCTTCAGACGCCAATCTGGCATCAGCTACTCAGTTAAGACGAATGCTCAGATCAGGAGAAGATGTCTCAGGATACGTACCGGAGACTACTCTTGAGATACTGAAGCGAGAGGAAACATCATGCGGCTTCGGAGATCCTGAGAAACTGTTTACACAGCTCGCATCGCTTGCAGCCAGAGCTGACATAATAGGCGATCTAAGAGAAGTATACGGAGCGGAAGAGGGGCTTGCCAACAAGTTTACCGAAAAGTTCCGCTATACATCTTCCTGGGAAGAACTTGTCGAGCGTCTCAAATCCAAACGCTACACGAGAACGAGAGTGCAGAGAACACTGATACATATGCTTTTGGGTCTTACACGAGACATGGTCAAAGCCGCTCCGCTTTATGGGAGGATCTTGGCCATGAACGACAGAGGAGCTGAGTATCTTAGGGGACTTAAGGACTCAGATGGTTTTATGGAATCTGGCGTGCCGGTCATTGATAACGTGAACCGCGCTTTAAGAGAACATCCGGAACTTGAGGCTGGCCTCAGGCTTGACATTCTGGCTGCTGACATATACAACATATCACTTGGCAGAGATCTTTATTCCAATTCCGAATATGTCAAAAACCCGTTGAAATTCTGAGGTTTCAAGAGTATAATTATATATTTGGGAGGGCGATTCCAGGCGCCGTCCGAATAACATAGTTTAATATTTTGCAGATAACATAAAAGGAGAATGCACATGAAGATTTTAGTAATCAACTGCGGAAGTTCATCACTTAAGTATCAGATCCTCGATATGACAAACGAGACTTTGCTCTGCAAAGGCCTTGTAGAGAAGATCGGCATCGACGGATCCGTGATCACACATGAAAAGATCGGAATGGACAAGTTCAAACTTGAGACACCTATGGCTAATCATGAGGATGCCATCGCACAGGTGCTGGCAGCTATCCAGGATCCCGAACATGGCGTCGTAAAAGACATGAGTGAGATCGGCGCAGTCGGACACCGCGTAGTACACGGCGGTGAGAAATATGCCGATTCAGTTCTCATCACAGAGAAGGTAATGAAGGACATCGAGGAGTGCTGCGAGATCGCGCCTCTGCACAACCCTCCTAACATCGCAGGCATCAACGCATGCAAGGCCCTCATGCCGAACACACCCATGGTAGCAGTATTCGATACAGCTTTCCATCAGACCATGCCGCCTGAGAGCTATCTCTATGCGCTTCCTTATGAATACTATACGAAATATCACATCAGACGTTACGGTTTCCACGGCACATCCCACAAGTATGTGGCTCGCCGCGCCGCAGAGATGCTGAACGTAGAACTTGAAGATCTCAAGCTCATCACCTGCCACCTTGGAAACGGTGCATCCGTATCCGCCATCAAGAGAGGCAAGTGCATCGATACATCGATGGGATTCACACCGCTTGAAGGTCTGGTAATGGGTACACGTTCCGGTGATATCGACCCCGCGCTCGTAACCTATATCAGAGAGAAGGAAGGTCTTGCTCCGGGTAAGGCAAATGAGATCCTTAACAAGAAGTCCGGCGTGCTGGGTATCTCCGGCGTATCATCCGACTTCAGAGACATTGAAGCCGCTGTAGCAGAAGGAAATGAGAGAGCAGCCCTCGCTCTTAAGGTCTTCGCTCATAAGGTAAGATTCTACATCGGAGCTTACATCGCTGAGATGAACGGCGTAGATGCGATCGTATTCACCGCCGGAGTAGGCGAGAACGACATCACCATGAGAGAACTGATCTGCCACGACCTAGGCAACCTCGGCATCAAGATCGATCCTCTGAAGAACAAGATCAGAGGCAAAGAGACCATCATCTCACCGGACGATGCCAGAGTAAGCGTTCTCCTGATCCCTACCAACGAAGAGCTTATGATCGCAAGAGATACTTATCAGTTGGTAAAATAAGCTAAAAAAGTTATTGACAAAGCTTCGATTATCAAGTAATATCAAGTAGTTGACGATTATTTTGGGCAGGGTGTGACCGAAGCTTCAGAGAAGCTTCAGGCTATCAGGCCCTGTACCCATGAAATACATATCGATGGAGGTGTTAGGATATGGCAGTACCTAAAAGAAGAACATCAAAGGCAAAAAGAAATTCCCGTCAGGCAGCCAACATGAAGAAAGCTGCTCCCGGATTATGCATTTGCCCTCAGTGCCACCAGCCCAAACTTCCTCATAGAGTTTGCCCTAACTGCAACTACTATGATGGAAAAGAGATCGTGGCTGAAGCATAAGCTAGGTTTATTGAAGGCAAGCCATGAAAATGGCTTGCCTTTTTTAAGAAACCTGCGGTCATGAGCGTGGCGTCCGGCAGGAGGCCTTTGATCATGCTAGTGTGGCTCAATGGCAGAGCAGCTCATTCGTAATGAGCAGGTTGTGGGTTCGATTCCCACCACTAGCTCCAAT
>JAFYJM010000138.1 GCA_017538125.1 Bacillota bacterium | reverse complement strand
GATTATGACGATCAGATCGCTGCTTTGAACAAAGGGGCAAAACAGCTAGTGGAAGGATCAGACGCTCTATATAAAGGGTTGAATAAAATGGACAACCAGATGCCTGCTCTGGTAAAAGGAGCAGAGGCGCTCGACAATGGAGCGAAAGAGCTTGGCGGCTCTCTGCTTACACAGATGAAGTCGATCATCGACGGAACGGCATTACTGAAATCCGGTGCTTTTAAAGTGATGAATGGTTTGAGCGACATGAAAACAAAGCTGGACAGTCAGGTGATACCTGCGCTTGAAACGATATCCGGAGGCCTCAGCAGCGCGTCATCCAGCCTTAATGATAACCACATCCCTCAGGCAGCGAGTGATGTTGCAAAATACATGGGAACACTGAAAAAGGCTAAGGGCAAAATCAACGCGCATAAGGAAGTTATCAAGGCGGCCCTAATGTCAGGTGATGATGGGTTAAGTGAAGCAGAAGCGGATCTTCTTCTGAATAACATAGATGCGGTCAGTACAGAAGCATCAGGCGTATCTTATGCAGTCAATGGTGACGGAACAGAAGGTTCCAGTCTTACGGATAAGCTGGATTCTGCCGCAAAGGGTATTTCCCAGGTAGTCGGCAAATCCGCTACCGAAGAGGAGTCTAGTACAGGGCTGCATCTTATGTCCGATTCGCTTGGAAGCACTACGAGTAAGACTA
Organism: Bacillota bacterium; assembly: GCA_017538125.1. GTDB lineage: Bacteria > Bacillota > Clostridia > Peptostreptococcales > Anaerovoracaceae > RUG754. The sequence continues at coordinate 2,777 of JAFYJM010000138.1, read as the reverse complement.
CACTTATAGGAGGTACCGCTGTAATATACAAGGGATTGGATGATCTCAATTCACAGCTGTCAGCGACTACAGCCAGTGACGGAGATCTGAATAAGGGCCTGAATGCGCTTACATCCGGAACCAGCGAGCTTAAGAGCGGCGCGGATAAACTTGCAAACGGTGTTTCTCAGCTTGACGCAGGTTCACTTAAACTCAGTCAGGGCATGACGAAACTCTACAAAGAAGGCATCAAGAAGATCGTCGACATGTACAATGACGACCTTAAAGGAACTCTTAACAGCGTCGATGGAATGCTCGACGCGGGCAAAGGCTACAAGACCTTTACTAAACTGCCGTCAGGAATGGACGGAAACGTCAAGTTCATCTATAAGACAGACATGACCGAATAAGTTGACATTGGATTCTCCAGTGCATAGAATAACCTTTGTTAACAATTCACAGCACTGGAGAGAGTATAATGCAGAACAAGATGGGCACTATGCCCGTTGGCAGATTAATACTGAACATGGCCTGGCCTGCAATGCTGTCCATGATGATATTGGCTCTGTACAATGTCGTGGACAGCTTTTTCGTGTCAAGAATCGGCGAAGAGGCCCTTGCTGCGCTTACGTATATCTTTCCGGTGCAGATGGTCATGATGTCATGCGCCATAGGAACGGGCATAGGAATCAATTCGCTTATCTCAAGAAGACTCGGCGCGAAGATGCCGGAAGAGGCAAATCTAGCTGCAAGTCACGGATACAGGCTCGCATTCTTCAACTGGATAGCATTTGCGCTTATTGGACTGTTTCTTTCGCGGCCGATTCTGGAATTCATGACAGATACGACATTCATTCTTGAGGAGGGAACCGTATACATGACCATTGTCATGGTCGGATCGCTCTTTGTGTTTGTACAAGTAATATCCGAAAAGATCATTCAGGCCACAGGTAACATGATTCTTCCGATGTTCTGCAGCATTCTCGGCGCGGCTTTCAATATCGGGTTGGACCCGCTTCTTATATTCGGTATTGGTCCGTTTCCTGAGATGGGAGTAGCGGGAGCCGCGATTGCTACAGTAACAGGACAGTTCTTTTCCATGTGTCTTGGTCAGTACATGCTCTTCGGCCGCAAGCATCCTGTCAAGGTAAGTCTGCGCGGATTTGAGTGGCAGGGCAGTATTGTTAAAGAGATTTACGCAGTTGGATTTCCTGCGATTCTGATGCAATGCATCGGATCAGTGATGCAGTTCGGAATGAACATGATACTGGCATCGTTCACAGAGACGGCAGTAGCAGTACTGGGTGTGTACGGCAGGCTGCAGTCCTTCATATTTATGCCGGTGTTCGGACTGAATCAGGGAGTGCTTCCGGTTCTGGGTTTCAACTATGGAGCCAAAAACAAGCAGAGGCTCATGGAAGCATATAAGAAAGGATTCGTGTTTGCCTTTGCAATAATGGCGGCAGGACTTATAGTATTCCAGCTGTTCCCGCATGAGATACTCAGCGCGTTCAACGCACAGGGCAATCAGGACATGTACGACATAGGAGTGCCTGCGCTCAGAGCAGTCAGCTGGTGTTTCCTGCCTGCCTCATACGGAATAATGACATCTTCTGTTTTTCAGGGTACGGGGCACGGCTTCCTGAGCCTGTGGAGTTCACTTATCAGGCAGCTTGTGGGAATTCTTCCTCTGGCGTTCATACTCGGCAAACTCTACGGACTGAACGCAGTGTGGTGGTCATTCCCTCTGGCAGAGATTCTGGGAACTACATATCTGATCATAGCCTTCACGTGGCTCTACAAGAAAGACATAAAAAATCTGGGTGAATGACACCCAGTTTTTTTACGGATAAAGGTACACCAGCGGTTTTTCGTCTTCGATACGGTCCTCAGAATCCATCATCACGAGGTCAAGTATTTTAGGATCGCGGAGCAGGTGCTTCCAGCAGGTGTAGGTGGCTTTTATGAAATCGTCGTTTAGTCTTTCGAAATCTCTGATGAGCGGACACTCATACGGCAGATCATCCGCGCATATTATCATGTGAAATATGCCGTCTTCGTCGATGTGCGGGGAAAGAGGGAAGGTGTGGCACTGAATAGGCCGCTTTTCTCTTTTGCAGACCGGCGCAGTACGGCACTGTATGAAAGGCACGCGGCCGTGCCAGCTGTCAGGATAGTCATAGTCCTCAGCCAGAAGCGAGCCCCATGAGATCCAGGATTCATCTGATTCATCGAACACCTTTTCTTCGCCCGGCAGGAGCATTAGTCCCATGTATTTATCTGCGTTTTCATCGCCCTCAGCGTTATAGACGATATCCTCGGGAGCGTAGTCGCAAAGGCAGCACGCCGCGCCGCACAATATCCCGCAGTCAAAGTCGACAGGGGACACTCTGTCCAGCAGTCTGTAAATTGCCTGATAGGTTGTCTTGGTAATTGTACTCTTCATGTTCAAGATTATAGCACAGAGTTGCGCGCCACAGTTTTTTGAGTATAATATACATTGGTTTTTTTGTACTATCAATTCGCATATATATGTAGTATTTCACAGGGAAAACAGATATGAGATTAGGAATAGACGTAGGTTCAACGACAGTCAAGCTTGTATTTCTTGACGAGGACAACAACATAATCTACAGCAGATACGAGAGGCACATGTCGAACGCGTTCCTCAAGGTTCAGGAGCTCATAAAAGAAGCCCACGAGGAATTCGGAGACAGGACGATACAGGCGGTAATAACCGGTTCGGGCGGACTGAGCATAGCCAAGCTGATTAAGGTGCCATTCGAGCAGGAGGTTAT
>JAFYJM010000137.1 GCA_017538125.1 Bacillota bacterium | reverse complement strand
TATTTTCTGATGGCCATACGCTGAGCCATGGCCATACCGCTGGGGCCGGCCCCTATAATGGCTACCTTGCCGTCTTTTTTGGGAAGATTCATCTTCCGCGGTTCTTTTTTCCTCGCCTTTGAGACCAGGCTCCGCTCAAGAAGTCTTATCTCCACCGCGCTGTCGGTGTCGTTCCTGGGACACCCGCCTTTGCAGTATTCAGGACAGAGGGAAGAAACTATATCCGGAAAACATACAGCGTCTCTGTAGGGCTTGAAGGCAGCGTTGAAACTTGCTCTGCCCATTTTGTCGAACATATCCATGAGAGGCGCATTAAAAGGACACTCCGCAACGCAGTAGGGCGGTTCCTTCATAAGGCAGTTCTCAAAGATCTCCGTGTAATCGTCCGGATTGGGATCCCGTTCTATGATTACTGGTTTTGTTTTCTTGACCATGTCGTCACCTGTGTGAGATTAGGATTGATTTGAATCGTTTTTTTCTGATATATCCATAATGCCCGAGCCACGATATTGTATCACGACTCGGGCATTTTTGGCTATACTGTCAGATGATATGCCGCGTCTTTACGCAGCGTTTTCAAACTGATTTCTACCAGTCGACCGGGTTAGCCTTGAAGTCTTCGATCCTGTCATAGAGATCAGGTCCAAGGTAATACGGTTCCGGTGCATATGGTTTTTCACCCTTAGCGATAGCATCCAGGCCTGCCTTGATCTTTTCAGGTCTTGCAGGTATCTCGTGGATACGTACGCCGCATGCCTTGTAGATAGCATTGAGTACTGCAACGTGTCCGCTGGACTGGAATGCTTCTGAAGCTCCGGATGAACCGAACGGGTTCGCTCTTTCGTCTTCAGGATCGTCAAGGTGGATAGCCTCGAACTTATCGGGTACTTCGTTACAGGTCGGAACACCAAGTGTCAGAACGTTAGTGTGCTTCTTGACATCTTCGTAGTCCTCGCTGAGAGCGAATCCGATGGAGTGTGACATTCCGCCGAATGCCTGTCCGTTTACGGAACCGATGTTTCCTACAACACCTACTCTGTCTACGCAGCGGAGGCCTGTAACCTTAACTTTACCTGTGTTGGTGTCTACATCAACTTCTGCAATGTAGAAGCAGTATGTGTACATGATGTTAGGATCGCCGACGCCTGTATTAGCATCCAGGTAGCAGAGCTCACTCCACTTCTCAGCCAGGAACGTAGCGTCATATCTGAGCGGAATGTTCTCAGCGACCATCTCGTCGTATGTTCTGAGGCTTCCGTCTTCCTTGGTCATCGCGTTCTTCAGTTCCTGAGCAGCCAGGTATGAAGCGTTACCGTTCATTGTGTGTGAACGGCTGGATGCGGACTCACCGGAGTCAGGACACATCTTGGAGTCGTTCTGGATAAGTCTGATGTCTGAAGGTTTAACGTTCTTGAATCCGACTTTTCTCAGAGCTTCCAGTGTGCACTGGAGTGATCCGACGTCTCCGCCCTGTCCCTGATCCTGCCATGTATCATACTTGATGAATGTGTTGTCAGGAGCAAGTTCGATAGCTGCGGAACACTGGTCTTCCGGACCGCCGCCTACATTGTAGCCGCCCCATGAAACGCCAACGCCCTTCTTGATGTTGGAATCAGGATTAGCTGCGTTCCAGTCTTCAGCTGCCTTCTTGGCTTCTTCGTAGATCGGTCTTGCGATATCCATCATTCTTTCCATCGGATATTCCTTGAACGGATAGCTGTTGATGTTTGTCTCCCCGTCTCTTGCGATATTGATGTATCTGAATTCGAACGGGTCGATGCCGGCTTCTTCAGCAAGCATATCGATCATTGCTTCGCCGCATGTGTAAGCCTGCGGAGCACCGTATCCTCTGTATGCTGTACCGAACTGATGGTTGGAAACAGCAACTCTTGAGAGGCCAACCAGGTTTGGAAGGTTGTACGGGAACCACATGAAACGAACGATCTTTGTGATCTTGTCGTCGCCCAGCTCTGGGTAAACACCGTGGTCCAGACCTGAATCGAATTCTCCGGCAACCAGTTTTCCATCCTTGTCGCAAGCGAGTTTAGCGTTGAAGTAGCAAGGTGAACGCTTACCGGAAATAGCGTTGAACTCTTCATATGTCATTGACAGTGCAACCGGCATGTCAGTTACCTTACATGCGATAGCTGCAAGCGCGAATGTCGGAGCTGAAATAGCCCATCCGAACGAACCGCCTGTCGGGTTTTCGATAACTCTGATCTTTTCTGCAGGAAGTCCTGTGGCGACAGCGATCTCTTCAAGGTTGAAGTAAACGGTCATTGTCTTACAGTGAACGTTCATGATGCCGTCCTCATCCCAGTAAGCCTGAACTGTATCTCCCTCGATGGAAGCGTGAGGCTCTCTTGAGGAGTAGAAGCTTCCTTCAACTGAGAAGTCAGCGTCCTCGATGAGTTCGGGAACCTTTTCGTCGTCGCCCTTTAATACAGGCTGCTCTGAATAGATGTTGTCAAATCCTTCGTGGATCTGCTTGGCATCCGGAGCAACTGCTTCAAGATAGCTCATGTATGATGGGAGCTCTTCGATCTCGAGAACGATCTTGTCCAGAGCGTCTCTTGCGTGCTCGATAGTGTCTGCGCAAACCAGCGCCGGAATGTCACCGTAGTTCAGGATCTTTCCGTCTGCCAGCAGGTGGTGTACTGTATCGTTCTCACCCATTGTTGTTCTCGGTGTGAACTGGTACATCTGCAGTCTGTTAGCGCCTTCGATGTCCTTAGCTGTAACGACTTTGTATACGCCGGGCATCTTTTCTGCTTCTGAAACATCCAGCTTTGTGATCTTAGCGTGGTTGGTGATCTTGGGCTGGAACGGAACAACGTGCAGTGTGTTTGCAGGCATCTTCAGTTCGATGTCATCACCATAGTCGCATGTTCCGCAAACCTTGGCCAGAGCAGCCGGTCTCGGCATCGGGTCGCCGTAGTAGCTCGGGTTGTCGCCTTCAGGCTCTTTGTACATGATGTCTTCAAGAGCGCATTCGCCGCGCATAACCTTTGCAGCGTCCATTACTGAATCAACGATCTGCTTGTATCCTGTACAACGGCAGATGTTTCTGTTCTTTGTGAACCAGTCTCTTACTTCTTCTCTTGTCGGATTTGGATTCTCATAAACGAGAAGAGCGTAAGCTGAGATCAGGAATCCCGGAATACAGAATCCGCACTGTACTGCGTGGTCGTGCATGAATGCCACCTGCAGCGGATGGAGATTCATAGGAGTTCCCATTCCCTCAACAGTGATGACCTCGTCAAATTCAGCCATTGAAGCAACCTTCTTAGTACAGGAGCGAACAACTTTCTTGTTCACGATCACGTTACATGATCCGCAGACACCTACGCCGCAGCCAACTTTGGTTCCGGTGAGGCCCAGTCTTCTCAGTACGTCAGAGAGCTTGTCTTTGGCAGGATCGAATATGAACATACGGTCAGCGCCATTGATGTTCAATGTCATTTTCCTTAACTTCATAGTAATTTGCCTCCGATTAAAAAATTTGTTTTTTTGCGCGCAATCAAAAAACTCTTTCCGCGTCTGCGAAAAGAGTAGGTATTTAAAGTCAGCAAAAAACTCTTTATATTATGTGAAATCGCCTTTGTATAGGGGAATACTCATACGAGTTCAGGCTGCTCAGTATACTTTCCTTTCCAAACACGGGAGGCCAGATCGTTTCCTTACTGACCCATCGTCCCTGCCGCCTTGGCGTATGCTGTAGACCGCAGGAATCGGAGAGTATATTCAATTGCCATTGATACAATCTAATTCTACCAACAGGCATTTTTTCTGTCAATAATATCGGTCGATTTTATTGTACTATCTTGCGGTTAAAGCGGTGACAATTTGGCTGAATTTGGCAGGGGAACGACAGAATAACATGGCAAAACAGTTTAATTTTCAGGTAAAGAACAAAAATGTTGTTCTGCCAACAACAATGTTGCTGTAGGCACAATGTGGACATATCTTCCGTTTTGGGGTAATATCTACTTGATTTTTAAGAGCAGAAAGGCGGAGATCAATGAGTATAATGAGACCGGGAAAATTCGACATAACTGACAAAGCCATGGAGATATGGAACCTGCCAAAAGGATCCAAAGTCCTGGAAGTGGGATGTGGCGAAGGAGATACGGCGCAGCATCTGACAGACAAGTACGGATTT
>JAFYJM010000012.1 GCA_017538125.1 Bacillota bacterium | reverse complement strand
CTCATCACTGAGGAACTCAATGTGAAGAGGGTAGTCTTCGAGAACGATCTGGATCAGTACATGAACTTCCAGCTTAAGCCTAACTTCAGAGCTGCAGGCCCTGCGCTGGGTAAGAACGTGAAGGCCTTCGGAGCATACATGGCTAAGGTCGACCCCAAGGCTTTCATCTCTGAGATCGAAGAGAAGGGAAGCGTTGTGGTAGAACTCAACCTGGAGGACTACACCATAACCAAGGATTTCCTGGACATCAGGATCGAAGCCAAGGAAGGTTTCGCTGTTGCCATGGAAAACAACGTCTTCGCGATCCTTGATACCACGCTTACACAAGAGCTAATCGACGAAGGACTGGCCAGAGAACTCATCTCCAAGGTCCAGCAGATGAGAAAAGCTGAAGACTTTGAGATGATGGACAATATCAATATTTATGTAAACTGTGATGAAGCGGTCAAAGCAGCTGTCGACAAGCATATGGATTACATCAAATCAGAGACTCTGGCTATAGATCTGGAGTTCTGTGACGCCGAATTCGACAAGTATGACCTTAACGGCCACAAGACCGGCATCAAGGTTTACAGAGTATAGTGTTTCAATTCTCCGATCTGTGGTATATAACAGTATCGAATAGTTAAACAGGAGGAAGACATGGCAGAGATCACATTGACATCAGCAAACTTCGAACAGGAAGTTCTCAAATCAAATAAGCCCGTACTCGTGGATTTCTGGGCTACATGGTGCGGCCCCTGCAGAATGGTGGCTCCGGTCGTAGCTGAGATCGCAGAAGAGAAGGCAGATGTTCTTAAGGTCGGCAAACTCAACGTGGATCAGGAGATGGACATAGCCAGACGCTACGGCATCATGGCCATACCTACCATGATCCTTTTCAGAGACGGCAAGGAAGCAGCCAAATTCACAGGCTATGCAGACAAGGAGCAGATACTGAGGGCTCTCGGACTTTGATAAACTGATAAAGAAACATCAGAATCTACTGCGTGCGCAAACTTCATTTGCGTACGCAGTTTGTATTTGGAGAAAACGACATTATATGATATAATCAACTAAGAATGAAAAAGGAGGTGTTAACATGGCTAAACTTTTATACATGGGTAGAAACAGCTTCAGGATCATAGCGGCCAGAGGGACTGTGATCTACGTGGACCCTTTCGCGGGAGACGACTACGACATCCCTGCTGACATCATCCTGGTCACTCACCAGCATTCGGATCATAACATGATCGATAAGGTTGCTAAGAAGTCGGACTGCATGATCATACAGAACTATGAGGCTTTGGAGGGCGGAGTCCATAACAACTTCGACGTGGACGGAGTATACATTCAGTCAGTCATCGCCGATAATAAGAATCATCCTGCTTCGAAGTGCGTAGGTTTCATCGTGACCGTTGAAGGGCTTGACCTTTACTTTGCGGGGGATACTGATGAGACCGAAGAGATGAAGACCTTCCCTCAGAAGCATCTGGAGTACGCCTTCTTGCCTTGCGACGGCTACTACAACATGAACTACAAGGCCGCAGCCCGCTGCGCGGAGATCATCGGTGCACAGCACAACGTGCCGATCCATTCCGATCCTCATAAGGACTACAGCCTAAAGAACGCTTTGGCGTTCGCTGCCATAGCGCCGAATGCCATGATAATCAAGCCCGGAGATGAGATAGAACTTTAAGATGAACATACTCGATCTGGAATATGCAGAACTTGAAAAGATCATAAAAGAAGCAGGCCTACCGGGATTCCGCGCAGGCCAGCTGTTTTCGTGGGCTCAGAAAGGCGTCGCTAAGCCTGAGGACATGACCAACGTGCCCAAGAGCCTCTGGGAGAAGCCGGAGCTGGATGGACTTAGCGTCGAACTTCCGGAAGTCCTGAAGGCCCAGAGATCCGCAGACGGCACAGGGAAGTGTCTGCTGGGCCTTAAGGACGGAAACGCCGTAGAAGCAGTATTCATGAAGTATAAATATGGAAACTCCATCTGCATCTCCTCACAGGCAGGATGCAGGATGGGCTGCGCGTTCTGCGCTTCAGGCATGAACGGACTTGAGAGAGATCTCACAGCAGGTGAGATGCTGGGTCAGATACTTGCAGTGGAGGAGGAGACCGGCGAGAAGATCTCACACGTGGTAGTCATGGGTACTGGAGAGCCTTTCGATAATTACGAGAATCTTGCGAAGTTCATCCGGATCATCAACCACTCCAAGGGCAGGAACCTGGGCATGAGAAACATCACCGTATCGACCTGCGGGCTCATACCCATGATAGACCGGTTCGGAGATGATTTCCCTCAGGTCAATCTGGCCATCTCGCTTCACGCATCTGACAGCAAAGAACGCTCAGAGATCATGCCGGTGAACAAGGCATATCCGTTGGATGGTCTGATCGAAGCCTGCAAACGATACACCGAGAAGACCGGACGTCGGATCACTTTCGAATACACGCTCATCAAAGGCGTGAACGACGACAGGAAGCATCTGGATAAGCTGGCGACGCTTCTTAAGGGCATGCTATGCCACGTGAATATCATACCGCTCAACGAGGTGAAGGAGAAGGAATACCAAGCAGGTAGCCGAGAGAGAGCGGAGGAGTTCAAAGAAGCTCTGGAGAAACGCGGTATACCCGCCACGGTAAGACGTGAGCTGGGGTCGGATATTGACGCCGCCTGCGGACAGCTCAGATCCGGAAGCAGATCAAAATAGAAAACAATTCTTCTTTTATTTTCATTGAAAAACGAAAACACTTATTGTATAATACTTTTACAAATATTTAGATTATCGGAGGTACACTGCCATGGTTACATTACTTATAGGGCATGAAGGAGCGGGCAAGACCAAAAAAATGATCGATATGGCTAACGAGGCCGTTGAGCATGCCAAAGGAAGCATTATCTTTATCAACAAGAATCAGAGACTGATGTACGACCTCAAATATCGTATCAGAGTTATTTGCATGGACGATTATGAGCACGTTACGAATTCAGATGAATATATAGGATTCCTCTATGGGATCATCAGCGCAGACCATGACATCGAGACTATTTTCATAGACAGCATCCTCAAGCACGCAGACGTCAAGCTTGAGAGCCTTCCCGAGTACATCGACAGGCTCAAGGACATCTCTAAGAACTACGGCATGGATTTCGTAGTATCCATCAGCGCTGAGAAGAGCGAGATGGAAGGCGTTAACTTCGATGGCTGCGCTATCTTGAATTAGGAAGATATATCAAAGGGCGGTAGGTACCGCTCTTTTGTTTTTTGATACAGCGAGGAGAATTATGGAGATAACCTTTGAAAACATCAGGAATAAGCTGGATGGACGTCCGGTCGGCGTAGTGGGCAAGCGCAAAGAATACGCGGTCCTCATGCCGCTCGTGGAGAAGAACGGAGAAGTCTGCCTGCTCTTCGAAGTGAGATCGAGGGACATCAGGCAGCCGGGAGACGTGTGCTTCCCGGGAGGAAGGGTCGAGGAGGGCGAAGCCTTCGAGGATACGGCCTTAAGAGAGACCTTCGAAGAGATCGGCATACCTCGTGACAGGATCGAGGTCTATGGACGTTTCGACTCTATGCTCGAAGTGAACAGGATCAGGATGCACACCCTGGTGGGAAGGCTTCCGGACGACTGGGAGAGTCTGCTTGATACTGACAGTGAAGTTGCGGAGGTCTTCACGGTGCCGCTTCGTTTCTTCAGGGAAAACGAACCGGACTATTACCGCGGCAAGATCATCCAGGATACCGAAGGTTTCCCCTATGAGAAGCACGGTATCGACTCGAACTATAAGTGGAGAGAAGCCTATCAGGATCTGTATTTCTGGCACTACGCGGGCCATACGATCTGGGGTCTGACAGCGGCTATCACGCTCTGGTTTACAGAAGAGATCCTGTGATGATACGGCATATAAAAAATGACAAAAATCTACTTCGTTCGTAAAATATATATTTGCTATTTATAATTTTTGTATTATAATATTCGTTGTAAGTTATTTTTATCTATTTAGGAGGAAAAAGATGAAAAAGTTATTAGCTTTACTCTTATGCTTAGCAATGGTATTCACTTTTGCTGCCTGCGGTGGCAACGGCGGTAACGGCGGTGACAACTCCGGAGCAGTATCCTTCGATGACATCGACGACAACTGCGAGTCCGAAGACGGAACATATCAGATCGCCATGGTTACAGACGTAGGCCAGTTAAAGGATGGATCATTCAACCAGTTCACTTGGAACGGCTGCAAGATGTATGCTTACGAGAATGGTAAGACATATAAATACTATCAGCCCGCTAACGGCTCATCTGCTACAGATGATGACAGAATCAAAGCCATGACCGACGCTTGCGAAGCAGGTGCCGAAGTTATCGTAACACCCGGATTCCTTCAGGCTACCGCTCTTGAGGCTGTAGCTCCCAAGTATCCTGATGTACAGTTCATCTTCATCGATGGTTGGGATATGGGTCAGGACAACGTTCTCGGCGTTTCCTATCAGGAAGAGCAGGCTGGTTACCTTGCCGGCTATGCCGTTGTAATGGAAGGCTATGAGAAGCTCGGATTCTCCGGCGGTGGCGGCGGAGCTAACCCTGCATGTATCAGATACGGCTACGGTTATGCTCAGGGCGCTAATGCAGCTGCAGGCGAACTCGGCAAGAAGGTAGAAATGAGATACTCCTGGGAGTACGGTTCAACATTCTCCGCATCTGATGACCTTCAGGCTATGCTTGCAGGATGGTTCAATGCAGGAACAGAGATCGTATTCGTTTGCGGAGGCACGATGTTCAACTCCGGAGCTGCTGCTGCAGAAGCTGCAGACGCTGCTATCGTAGGTGTTGACGTTGACCAGTCCAAGGATTCCTCTGCTGTTGTTACATCAGCTATGAAGGGTCTTGCTCAGTCCGTACAGATCTCACTTACCAACTTCTACACAGACGGTCTTCAGAAGGGCGCTCTCGTACTTGGAGCTGCTGATGATGCTGTTGGTCTTCCTGTAGACAACTGGTTGCTTCAGAATTGGACAGTTGACGACTACAATGCACTCTTCGAGCAGATCAAGAGCGGCGAAGTCGTTGTTGACAACGATTCCGAAATGTCTGATCCCAGCAAAGCAGGCTTAGAGAATGTAGAATTCGTAGGCTAATCAAACAGGGAAAAGAACTAATAAGTTCAAAATTCATCGAAGGGGGAATTAAAACTTCCCCCTTTTTTCAAATCAATTCACTTTAACGAAATGCAAAGGTAAAGAATTATGTCAGAATATGTAATCGAAATGAACCACATCCGCAAGGAATTCCCGGGGATCGTGGCTAATGATGACATAACGCTCCAACTCAAGAAAGGCGAGATACACGCTCTCCTCGGAGAGAACGGAGCAGGCAAATCCACCCTGATGAGCGTGCTTTTCGGACTTTACCAGCCGGAGGCAGGCGAGATCAAAAAGGACGGCCAGGTCGTTAAGATCAACAACCCGAACGACGCGACCGCTCTTGGCATAGGCATGGTGCACCAGCACTTCAAACTCATCGAGGTATTCACAGTGCTGGACAACATCATCCTCGGAGCGGAGACCACAGGCGCGCTGGGCTTCCTCAAGAAGAAAGAGGCGAGGGAGAAGGTAATAGCGCTATCCGAGAAGTACGGACTGAAGGTAAACGTGGATGCGAAGGTCGAAGACATCACCGTTGGTATGCAGCAGAGAGTCGAGATCCTGAAGATGCTTTACAGGGACAACGACATCCTGATCTTCGACGAGCCCACTGCAGTTCTGACTCCTCAGGAGATCGACGAACTCATGGAAATAATGAGAGGATTCGCCAGAGAAGGCAAGTCTATCTTATTCATCACACATAAATTGAACGAGATCATGGCGGTATCCGACAGGGTCACGGTACTTCGTAAGGGTAAATACGTAGGTACTGTAAACACCAAGGATACAAACAAGCAGGAGCTGTCCAACATGATGGTCGGCCGTCCGGTACAGCTTGAGATCCACAAAGATCCCGCGACCCCGGGAGACGTGGTGCTCAAGGTCGAAGGCCTGACGGTGCCCTCCAAGATCCACAAGAACAACGCCGTGAATGACGTATCCTTTGAAGTGAGGGCAGGCGAGATACTCTGTATCGCAGGTATCGACGGCAACGGTCAGACGGAGCTCATCTACGGACTTACCGGTCTGGAGAAGGCTTCAGCAGGAAAGATCACTTTAATGGGCCAGGACATTTCCAATGCCTCCATTAGAAAAAGAGCCATGGCCGGCATGTCCCACATCCCTGAGGACAGGCACAAACACGGACTCGTTCTGGCATACACTCTGGAGCAGAACCTCGTGCTGCAGAAGTACAGGGAGGAGCAGTTCCAGAATCATGGTTTCATTAAATTCGATGAGGTCAGGAAATACGCCAACAAGCTCATAGATGAGTTTGACGTGCGTTCCGGACAGGGAGCCATCACGGTGGCGCGCTCGATGTCCGGCGGAAACCAGCAAAAGGCCATCATTGCCAGAGAACTTGACAGAGACGAACCGCTTCTGGTGGCCGTACAGCCCACCAGAGGTCTGGACGTAGGAGCCATAGAGCACATCCACTCACAGATCGTGGGAGAGAGAGATCAGGGACATGCAGTCCTTCTGGTTTCTCTGGAACTGGATGAGGTGCTGGGTCTTTCAGACAGGATCCTGGTCATCTACGAAGGCGAGATCGTCGGAGAACTGGATCCGAAAGAGACCACCGCCGAAGAACTCGGACTCTACGTGTCCGGTGCGAAGCGTCAGGGAAAGGGGGCGGAATAAATGCCAAGACTTGAACCCGGCACGGGAAAGACTAAATGGTACAGATCCGATGGGGCAGTTGCAGTATATTCCGCTTTGATCTCCATTCTGATCGGTATGGCGGTCGGAGCCGTCATCGTAATAGTCGTAGGACTTTTGAAATCAAACATCTCTATGGCAGGTATCTGGGAAGGTATCAGACTGGTATTCCTGGGAGTATTCTCTACAGGCAGATCCGGAGGTCAGCTCAGCTTCGGCTTCAACGGAGTCAACCTGGGCAACATGCTTTTCAGAGCCGTGCCTCTCATAATGACAGGTCTGTCCGTAGCGGTCGCTTTCAAGACCGGACTCTTCAACATCGGAGCAGCAGGACAGTACCTCATGGGCACCATGGGAACTCTCTCGGTCGGCCTCTGGCTCGGCTGGGCAGGCGTTCCTACACCGATAGCCTGGATCTGCGCCTTCCTCACGGGCGTCATCCTGGGAGGACTTTGGGGATCGATACCGGGCATATTCAAGGCTTTCCTGAATATCAACGAGGTAATCACCTGCATCATGACGAACTGGATAGCAGCCAATCTGGTAACCTGGTGGTTCGATTCGCATGAAGCCTTCAAGAATTCCGCAGAAGGCGGCAAGATCGGCTACATCATCCCTCTCAAGAACGTGGGTGTGGTAACTCCGAAAGCTCTGATGGACGTATTCTTCAAAGGATCTCAGGCCAACGGAGGTTTCTGGATCGCAGTCCTCATCGCCATCGCGATGTGGGTCATGATGACTAAGACCACCTTTGGATACGAACTGAGAGCCTGCGGTTCCAACAGACATGCAGCCAAGTACGCGGGCATCAACGACAAAAAGAACATCATCCTTTCGATGGCCATCGCAGGCTGCCTGGCCGCCGCAGGAGCGTCGCTCTATTATCTTTCCGGTAACACGGAGTTCTACTGGTCTACATACCAGAAGCTTCCTGCGGAAGGTTTCAACGGCATCCCCGTAGCGCTGCTCGCTGCGAACCATCCGATCGGCGTGATCTTCTCCGGCATATTCATGTCGATGCTGAATATCTCAGGAATCCAGCTGAAATACCTGACAGCATATAACGAGTACATCTCCGATATCATCATCGCTGTTATCGTATATCTGTCAGCCTTCTCAATGCTGTTCAAGACAGTTCTTTCCAAGAAGATAAAGAAGGGCACCGGCGGAAACGTCAACGACGAGCCTGCTCCTGTGAAGACTGAAGAGGCAGAAGTCGCCGAAGAGGTAGAAGTCATACGAGAAGCCGAAACCTTCACTGAAGAAGTCATGGACGACTACAAAGAACTATTGGATGAAGCCGCCGAAATTGTTCAGGCTGAAACTGAGAAAGGAGGCGCGATGTAATGGTATTTTTGATCCAACAGACAATGCTTTATGCAGTTCCTCTCATGATAGTCGCGCTCGCCGGTGTATGCGCAGAGCGTTCGGGTATCATTAACCTGGCACTTGAAGGTATCATGATCTTCGGCGCCTTCATGGGTGTAATTTTCGTCAGGATGTTCCAGGGAATGGGCTGGACGACAGAACAGGGACAGATCATCATGATCATCTCACTCTTCCTTTCGGGGATCTGCGGCATCGTGTTCTCGATGCTCCTGGCGTTCTCGGCCATCAACCTGAGAGCTGACCAGACGATCGGCGGTACCGCGCTCAACATGCTCGCACCCGCTATCGTAATGTTCTTCATTTACATGATAGTACAGCAAAACACCATAGGCATGGCTCAGGGCGGAGCAGCCGGCTGGTTCATGATCAAGCCTCAGACCTTCGGACTTCCTAAGGGACACAGCTGGGGACCGATCATCGACCTGTTCATCAACAAAGTATATCTGACCACATATATCTGCATAGCGATATTCGTTCTGGTATCGATCTTCCTGTACAAGACCAAGATCGGTCTGAGACTCAGATCCTGCGGTGAGAATCCTCAGGCTGCTGACTCACTCGGTATCAACGTCTTCAAGATGAGATATCTGGGCGTTGGCCTTTCCGGTTTCCTGGCAGGTGTGGGAGGATTCACTTTCTCGATGACGACGGCGAACATGACGTCAAACGGAGACGTTGCAGGCTACGGCTTCTTAGCTCTGGCCGTAATGATCTTCGGTAACTGGACGCCGATAAACATCGCCTTTGGTTCGCTGCTCTTCGGTCTGTTCAAGTGCATTGCGGCGACCTACGCTACGCTGGATATCAACGGAGACGGAGTGTATCTCCTCAATGAAATGGGCATCAGCCCTTACGTATACAGGATGCTTCCTTACATAATCACGCTCATAGTTCTGGCGTTCACGTCGAAGAGCTCGAGGGTGCCTAAGGCGGAGGGTATTCCGTACGATAAGGGACAGCGGTAAAGCGACTGCTTTCGGGCATTCAGTGCTCGTCGCTTCAGTTGTTAGCAAATCAATAGTGCCTCTCTTGGGAGGAATCCTAAAAACGTACGGATTCCTCGTCCAATCGAGGCACTATTTTCTTTGAACAACTATCGCTCCTCACAAAAATGCCCGAAAGCAGTGCTTTACCTCTAGCGTTATCGCTCCTCACAAAAATGCCCGAAAGCAGTGCTTTACCTCTAGCGTTGTCGCTCCTCACAAAGGTCAAAGCAGTCGATACCGTTGTCGGAGGCCTGTACTCTTGCTTTTGGGGTGGTTTTCGATACAAAAATGGGAGACGGTGAAGTTGCGCGGTGCGCCGAAAAATGTTACAATAAATCGGAGAAAAGTTTGGAGAACAGTATGTTTTTGCCCATCACAATGGAAGAAGTGAATAAGAGGGGCTGGAGCGAGGTGGACTTCGTGATCGTCACGGGGGACGCTTACTGCGACCATCATTCCTTCGGGACGGCCATCATCGGGCGGCTCCTGGAACGCTACGGCTATCGCGTGGCGGTGCTTCCTCAGCCGGACTATAAGTCTGTGGAGGATTTCAGGCGCTTCGGGCGACCGCGCTTAGGCTTTCTCATTAATTCCGGCGTGGTGGATTCCATGGTGAACAACTACTCGGTTTTCAAGCACAGGCGCAGGGTGGATGAGTATTCCCCCGGGGGCAAGGCCGGAAGGCGGCCGGACCGGGCGGTGATCGTCTATTCCAACCGAGCCAGGGAGGCGTATAAGGACGTGCCGATAATAATCGGCGGTCTGGAGGCGTCTCTTCGCAGGATGGGCCACTATGACTACTGGTCGGACAAGGTGAGGAGGTCGGTGCTTTTGGATTCCAAAGCGGATCTACTGATTTACGGCATGGGGGAGCGGGCGATCCTGGAAATCGCGGAGGCTCTTGAAGGCGGAATCGACATAAGCCAGATCACCTGGATCCGCGGCACCTGCTATTATACAGGGCAGGAGAGCCTGGCGAATATCCTTCCGGAGGAGCGGATCGAACTGCCGTCTTTTGAAGAGATCGCCGGGTCGAAAAAGGCCTATGCTCACAGTTTCAAACTTCAGCACGACAATATGGATGCGGTGACGGCGAAGACTCTTATCGAGGCCTATCCCGGCAATCAGTTCGTGGTGCAGAATCCGCCGCAGCCGCCGCTGGAGCAAGAGGAACTGGACGATATATATTCGCTTCCGTTTGAAAATGAATGGCATCCGACCTATTATTCGGGGGGCGGCATCCCTGCCTTCAAAGAGATCAAATTCTCTGTGGTGAGTTCCAGGGGCTGCTTCGGAGGGTGCAGCTTTTGCGCGATTACCTATCATCAGGGCAGGCAGGTCAGAGCAAGGTCGAAGGAGAGCATTCTGGCCGAGTGCCGGGCACTCACGGAGAAACCGGACTTCAAGGGCTACATCCACGACGTGGGCGGGCCCACGGCGAACTTCAGGTTCCCGGCCTGCCAGAAGCAGACATCTAAGGGCGTCTGCAACCATAAGGACTGCCTGTACCCGGGAGT
>JAFYJM010000136.1 GCA_017538125.1 Bacillota bacterium | reverse complement strand
GATGATGTAGATGCCGTTTCTTTCTGTGAAGATGTAAGGAGCCATCTTAGGGTTCCATCTTCTGGTCTGGTGTCCGAAGTGAACACCGGCTTCGAGTAATTGCTTCATTGAGATTACTGCCATTTTTTCCTCCTGGTTTTCTCTTCCACGGTCTCCTTTAGAATATCCCGCTCAGCTTTCGCTGCCCTTATGGCAGGGGGCGCGGTAACCATCATACGGGCCGTGTGTAAAATAGTTTATTTGGCACGACAAATCCCGCGGGATAAGTCGCGTACTCAGTTAATATACTATAAAACTCAACTGTTTGCAAGGGTTTTTTGAATGTTTTTGAGATAATCTACGAAGTCCCTTCTGACCTTGAAATAGCAGTTCCTGCTGAGATCCATCACCTCTCCGTTCTCGAAGGTCAGATGCCCTGCAGTCATGGATCTAACCTTGTCGAAATTGATGATCAGTGTATTGAGACTTATGTTGAATCGCTCGTCCAGATATTTGCCCAGATTACCGGGGCTGATATACATCCTCTTGACGCCTGATTCGGTGTGGATGTCCGCCGTTCTGTAAGTGCAGTCGATATAGTATATCTCTGACAGCAGGAGGATGCCGCAGTCTCCCCTGTTGATGTACGGTATTCCCTTCATAAGTTTTCTCCAAATGACCCAAATTGTTTACATGGATATTATAACCTGCTCTGATCAAAAAAAGATAGACTCTAAAAGTCGTCAAATGCCGACAAAAAACCCCATGCTGACGTGGGGTTTGGTTGATTCATGATCGAATTATTAGTATCTTTTGTCGAATAATATACTACTCGAATATCGAGCCTACGAGCTTCCTGTCGATCTCTTCAAGGATCTTCGCCTTGAATTCTTCTAGCGGCATGTTGCCGATCTCGTCTTTGATCTTGGAAGCACGCACGGTGACTGAATTAGTCTCGGCTTCTTTCTCACCTATGATACAGATATAACTGTCGCGCGCGTTTCTGGCGGCTCTAAGTCTGTATCCGAGGCTCTCGTTCCTGTTATCGAGAACAGCTCTCAGACCTGCATCTTCAAGTTCTTTTCTTACTGACTCGGCAAATTCAGCCTGCTTATCGGTGACAGTGATCAGTTTTACCTGCACAGGAGCCATCCAGAGAGGGAACTTACCTGCGAAGTGTTCGGTGATAACGCCGATGAACCTCTCAAGTGAACCGAAGCAGGCTCTGTGGATCATTACCGGAGTATGCTTCTGTCCGTCGGAACCGGTATATTCGATATTGAATCTTCCCGGAAGCTGGTAGTCGAGCTGTACGGTACCGCACTGCCACTTACGGCCAAGCGAATCGTTAATGACGAAGTCGAGCTTAGGTCCGTAGAAGGCGCCGTCTCCCTCGTTGATCGCGAATGACTTGCCAATGGACTTGATAGCCTTCTCCAGCACGCCTTCTGCGATCTCCCAGTCCTCTCTTGTACCGATATGGTCATCCGGCATGGTCGAAAGGAAAATATCATAGGTCAATCCAAACTGTGAATAGATCTCGTCATAAAGTTTGATGATCCTTACCATCTCTTCTTCGATCTGGTCGTCCGCCAGAAGGATATGAGCGTCGTCCTGAGTGAAATTCCTCACACGGAACATACCGTGAAGAGCACCGGACAATTCATGGCGGTGGACGTTACCGAGTTCGCTGTATCTAAGAGGAAGGTCTCTGTATGAACGAGGCTCGTTCTCATATACCAGAATGCTTCCGGGGCAGTTCATCGGCTTGATCGCATATTCTTCGTCGTCGATCACCGTGGTGTACATGTTCTCTTTATAGTGATCCCAGTGTCCGGAGGTCTCCCAGAGAGTCCTCTTCATGATCTGCGGAGTCATTACTTCAGTGTATCCCCACTTTTCATGTACTCCTCTCCAGTAGTCCGTAAGAGCGTTCCTTAAGATCATTCCATCAGGCAGATAGAACGGGAAGCCCGGCGCTTCGTCTCTGAACATGAAGAGTCTCATTTCTTTGCCGATCTTGCGGTGGTCTCTCTTCTTTGCTTCCTCAAGCATATTCACATAAGCATCGAGTTCTTCCTGGCTGGGAAAAGCTGTAGCGTAGATCCTCTGGAGCATCTGACGATTCGAATCGCCTCTCCAGTAAGCTCCTGCAACTGACATGAGTTTGACCGCCTTGATCTGACCGGTCGAATCCATATGAGGTCCCGCGCAAAGATCCGTGAAATCTCCCTGGGTATACATTGAAATGATCTCGTCCTCAGGAAGGTCGTTGATCAGCTCTACCTTGTAGTCCTGGTTTCTCTCAGCAAAGAACTTAAGAGCATCTTCTCTGGATACTTCAGATCTTTCCAGAGGGAGATTCTGTTTGATGATCCTTTTCATTTCTTTCTGGATCTTCGGGAAATCTTCCTCGGTGAACTTATGATCCACATCGATGTCATAGTAGAATCCGTTTTCAATGGCCGGTCCTATGGCGAACTTAGCCTCCGGCCAGAGATGCTGTATGGCCTGAGCCATGATATGCGATGCAGTATGTCTGTAACAATGACGAACGTTTTCGTCTTCCCAATTAATTGCCATTATATCCTCCTAAATGTATATCGATCATATTTTACTATTGTCATCCCTCTCCTGATGTATCCGAGTCGCCTCCACCATCCGATGGCCCGGGATCAGGTGTCGGTTCAGGCTCCGGTTCAGGCTCAGGTGTCGGTTCAGGCTCCGGTTCGGGTTCCGGCTCTGGCTGCGGTTCAGGCTCAGGCTCAGTTACCTGGGCAGGCTGTGTAGTCTGACTGCTGTCTCCGCTGTCGGTTTTAGAACTGTCTGATTTACCGCTGTCTGACTTACCGCTCTCTGACTTGCCGCTGTCTGATTTGCTGCTGTCTGTCTTACTGCTGTCTGTTTTGCCGCTGTCACTGCTTTCAGACTTGCTGCTGTCTGATTTACTGTCTGTCTTGCTGCTGTCTGACTTGGAACCGCCCGAATCGCTGCTTTCTCCGGCAGTAGTGTCGCTTGTTGAAGTCGACGTAATAGTCGTGGTCTGTGTCTGAGAAGGATTCTGCTGTGTAGTACCCAGGTTTGCAGATGTCTGATCAGCTGTCGTTGTCTGGCTCTGAGTTGAAGACTGCTGATTGTATTCCAGATCATTGATATCAACTACAGCATTGGATCCAGAAGCAGAAATGAATCTTCTGTATATCTCATTTGAGATCGCGCTCGCCGTGTCAGATAATATGTAATCTTCCTGGCCGAACACATCTCTGTGTAACTGCATCACACTTTCACCAAGGTTTGCTGGGAATACGTATGATACACCGTTCAAAGTCTTATTTCCAACAGTATAAGGGAAACCGCTGCCGCTTGAAATGCTGTACTTGGTTATGTCCTTGCCAAGCGCCAGTATATCGTTCAGTTTAAGATTTGTCCTGCATTGAGGGACTACGATGTTGATTATCTCTTTCAACTTGCTGAAACTGCGGTTCTTCAGTTTCTGGAACACGAGGTTGACTACCGTCCTCATCCTCTCAGTCCTCTTGTAGTCATCCCCTACGCCCTTACGAATGCGTCCGTATGATACAGCCTGAACGCCTTCGAGCGTCTGAATGCCCGGTTCTTCGACAAGGTGGTATTCTTTCTTTTTCTTGCCGATGGCTCTGGCAGTTTCCTTGGTATATTTATTGAGCTGTTCTATCTCGTTTTCCTGTACGTCTACGGTGATGCCG
>JAFYJM010000135.1 GCA_017538125.1 Bacillota bacterium | reverse complement strand
ATGCTGAAGTAGTTGCAGTGGGTCCCGGAACAGAAGAGGAACCCATGGAAGTCAAGGTAGGCGATACGGTAGTCTTCTCAAAGTACGGCGGAACCGACATCAAGCATGAAGGTGAAGAATTAACGATCATGAGACAGAGCGATATACTCGCTGTTATAGAATAATAAATCGGAGGCAATAAAAATGGCAAAAGACATTATTTACGGAGAAGAAGAACGCAGACGTTTACAGGCCGGCGTGGATAAATTAGCTAACGCAGTCAAGATCACCCTTGGCCCTAAGGGCAGAAACGTACTCATCGCCAAGCAGTTCGGCACACCGCTGGTAACTAACGACGGAGTTACGATCGCCAAGGAGATCGAGCTTGAGGACCCTACGGAGAACATGGGCGCTCAGGTGGTCAAGGAAGTTGCTTCCAAGACTAACGACGTGGCAGGTGACGGCACGACCACAGCCACGCTTCTCGCGCAGATCATCGTAAGAGAAGGCTTCAAGAACGTAGCAGCAGGAGCTAACCCCATGGAGCTCAAAAAGGGCGTCAAGGGCGCTGTAGACGTAGCTGTAGCTGAGATCGCCAAGATCGCGAAGACCGTAGAGTCCAAGGATGCAATCGCACAGGTCGGCGGCATTTCTGCAGGAGACAACGAGATCGGTAATCTTATCGCAGATGCCATGGAGAAGGTCGGCAAGGACGGAGTCATCACCGTAGAAGAATCCAAGTCTTTGGGAACCACTCTTGACATCGTTGAAGGTATGCAGTTCGACAGAGGATATTTAAGCGCATACATGGTTTCTGACACTGAAAAGATGGAAGCCGTTATGGAGAATCCTTACATCATGATCACCGACAAGAAGATCTCCAACATCCAGGACATCGTCAAACTCCTTGAGCAGGTAATGCAGCAGGGAAGAAAGCTTCTCATAATCGCTGAGGACGTTGAAGGCGAAGCTCTTGCAACACTGGTCGTAAACAAACTCAGAGGCGTTATCGATGTAGTTGCAGTCAAGGCGCCTGGCTACGGTGAGAGAAGAAAAGCAATGCTTGAGGATATCGCTGTCCTCACAGGCGGCACATATCTCAGCTCCGACCTTGGCTATGAGCTTAAGGAAGCTACAGTCGACATGCTCGGCCAGGCAGCTACCGTCAAGGTAGACAAGGACACCACCACCATCGTAGGCGGCGTGGGCGACAAGGAAGAGATCGCTAATCGTGTAGCGGCTCTCAAGTCTCAGGCTGAAGCCACTGAGTCCGAATTTGACCACGAGAAGCTCATGGAAAGACTTGCCAAGCTTGCAGGCGGCGTAGCCGTGATCAAAGTCGGCGCAGCCACAGAGACTGAACTCAAAGAGAGAAAACTGAGGATCGAAGATGCATTGAACGCTACCAAGGCGGCTGTTGAAGAGGGTATCGTTCCCGGCGGAGGAGTCGCTTTCGTAAACATCATCCCTCAGGTGACTGAGTACGTTCAGAGCCTGACAGGCGACGTTAAGACAGGCGCAGCCATCATTGAAAGAGCTCTAGAGGAGCCCGTGAGACAGATCGCTGAGAACGCAGGTCTTGAAGGTTCCGTGGTAGTAGCTGAAGTCAAGAAGTCCGCAAAGGGCGTAGGCCTTGACGCTGCTACTGAGCAGTACGTGGACATGATGGCAGCCGGTATCGTAGATCCCGCTAAGGTCACACGTTCAGCTCTTCAGAACGCAGCATCCGCATCCGCTATGCTCCTTACCACAGAAGCAGGCATCGTAGACATCAAGGAAGATGTGCCCCCTGTTATGATGGGCGGCGGTGCCGGCGGCATGGGCGGAATGGGCGGAATGATGTAAGCCTGAATAGCAATGATAGTATTATCCCGTTCCGGTCTAATAACCGGGGCGGGGTTTTTAACTAAAATGAAAGAATTTTTCTGGAAACACTTTGTAAAAGATTATGAAAACTACAAAGATCCTGAGGTAAGGGCGGGGTATACCAGGCTCACAGGTACCATGGGGATCCTGGTGAACACGGTGCTATGCATTGCGAAGATCATCCTCGGCTTGGCCATCCACTCGATCGCGGTAATCGCCGACGGTGCTCATGACATGGCGGATTCTCTGGTGGCTCTGATCACGCTGATCGGAGCCAGGATCTCCAGGAAGCCTGCGGACAAGGATCACCCCTATGGCCACGCCAGGGCAGAGTATATCGCAAGCCTTACTGTATCTGTGATCATACTGATCGTGGGCTATGAGCTTTTGAAAAACTCCGTTCTGAAGTGCCTTCACCCGGTGGAGACGACTTTCTCATGGCTTATGGTCGGCTTCATGATATTCGCCATTCTGCTGAAAGGAGCCAGCGCGTTATTCACCATAGCCACCGGCAAGCACATAGATTCACTTTCGGTGATCGCTGCCGGAACCGATAACAGAAATGACGTGATCGCCAGCATCATAATCGTCTGCGGTATGCTGGTACATCACTTTACAGGTGTTGAACTGGACGGTTATCTCGGATGCATGTTCTCCCTGTTCATCGTCTATTCAGGCATAATGATCATCAGGCAGACCGTGAACCAGCTGCTGGGTGCGAGACCGGATCCGGAGGTGGTATCGGAAATGGAGGAGATCATCAAGTCGCATTCGGTTATCCTGGATGTCCACGACATGGTGATATACAGTTATGGCCCCGGCAAGACCTTCGGTTCATTCCACGCTGAAGTGGACGCGGACCGTGACATAATGGAGATACATGACGCCATAGATCACATCGAGAGGGAGGTCCTGGAGAGGCTTAATATCAATGTGACCTGTCACATGGATCCTGTGTACGTGAACGACCCTGTAAGGAATCAGCTGGACGATGACATAAGGACAGTACTTGAGGACTATGATGCAGTTGAAGGCTTCCATGATCTGAGGATCCTTCACGATAAGGGAAAAGCCAAGGTCAGCCTGGACGTGGTGCTGACCCCGGGCAAAGCTTACTCTGCTGAGGAGATCACGGACAGAATCAAAGAAGTCATCAAAAAAACTGATGAAACCCTTGAACTTGATATCAGTTTCGATCAGGCATATACGATAACCAAATAAAAAGACGAGGCTCACGCCTCGTCTTCTTTGTATTCAAGTATGTCGCCGGGCTGGCATTCCAGCGCCTTGCAGATGGCATCCAGAGTGGTGAATCTCACCCCATTGACCTTGCCGGTCTTGATTTTCGAGAGGTTTACGTTTGAGATGCCGACCCTCTCCGCAAGTTCATTAAGCGACATCTTACGGTCGGCCATCATTCTGTCTAATCTAAGTATAATCATGCCGCTCCCTCCTTATAAGATCTCGTCAGATTCGGTCTGAAGCTCACAGCCGTAGTCGAAGAGAAGTGCAACTCCCCAAAGGATGAAACCTACCATGACTGCGGGGACAACACCGACTTCGATCAAGGCGATCACTGCGCCAAGCACAGCGATGATCTTGATGAGCTTAGTATTTTCAGGGATGAAAGGTGAGTAGTCATTATTAATGTTTCTGAAGAGAGTTCCGATCTTTCTCATCAGAAATGCATTGATAAACATGAAGATGATGAGCAGGATCATGAAGATGATCAGCGCAGGTTTCATTTCCATGTGCTGCGAAAGCATGTTATAGATCTTGTCAGCATCATCAGGTTGTACCATTTTGAGTCCGATGCTTAGCGAATCTGTAGCGATGAGTCCGGCAGCCACAGCGCAGATGCCTGCTCCTACATAGCTGAATACTTCAAATATTTTTGCGAAGATAGCGAATACTTTGCTTGTTTTCTTAAGGCTTGTTAATTTAGTTTCTTTGTTCATTGTTGTTTCCTTTCCATATTATTTGAATCAATTGTGTGAATTAGTTTGTTTTAGGATCCTTACAATACTCATTATACACATGATTTTACCTTTGTCAACTATTTTTTTATGTTTTACATTAAATTTTTTATATATTTTGTTGAAATGAATTCTTAACGCCCGCCACTTGTAATTTTTAATGTGTTGTGCTATCATTCTCCTAGCGTGTTACAGGACTAGTTTACAGGGGTATCGCGTACATATTATATAAAGGGGGAAAACCAACAATGAAAAAACTACTTACTATTATACTTTGCATAGCGATAATATTCACGTTCACCACAGGCTGCGGTCAGAACAGCGATCCGGTGGATGAGCCGGCAGACCAGCAGACAGACGTTCAAGAGGAAGTTCAGGAGCCGGAGCAGCCGGAAACACCTGAAGTTCCTGAGGAGACTGTTGAGACCGAAGAGCCCGAGTATAAGTTCACCTTCGATCCCAAAGCGGTCTCAGGATATTGGAAGGAGATCTTCGGAGAGAGCATGGTGGATACCTGGTACAATGTTGTGGACGCTGCTCTTAATGGAGAGGATACTTTCGAGTGCCCGGATGAGGATACACTGGGATGGGTCATAGGCCAGTTTCCCGAGAAATGTTTCCCGGTGCTGGGTGAACTCATAGCTGCGGATTACGGTTCTGCTCATGATGGAACAGCCCGTCTGCTCTATCTGACATCCAGAGAAGAGTTTGATGAGAAAGTAGCTGAGTTTACTGCTCAGGTGGAAGAGATACTTAACGAGACCATGAAGGAAGAGTACACCGACATGGAAAAGGCCCTTTCCCTTTACAGGTATTTCTGTTCCCACTATGAGTACGACTATGATACCTATGAGGGAATGTATAATGAGCCTCAGGATCAGGTCAGATGCTACCGCCTGTTCGAGGAGGGGATAGGTATCTGCCAGGAACTGTCTACGGCGTATTCCTTCCTGCTTACCCAGGCAGGAGTTGACGCAACTATCATGATGGGCGGAGATCACGCCTGGTCATACGTTAGGATCAATGGAAATAACTATCATATCGATCCGACCTTTGTCCTTGGTGAGCCCGTCAACATGGCTTACTTCATGATGACCGACGGACAGCGCCGGTATACTTACTCCGATGACGGTGAATGGACCATTGGAAGTGTCTTCGTTCATGAGCATGAGCACCCGGAATACGAGGAATTCGTGGCTGACGACGAGTTCTTCAAAGATATATGGGACACCACTCTGGTGGACTTCGACCATGACAAGCATGTCATCCATTGCACCTCGATCTTCGACGGTGAGGGAGACATAGATTTCGATTACGAAGGATTCTAAGCTGTCCGGCGGAATTTTTCCGCCGGATTTTGAAATTTTTTTGTAACATAATTGCGGTTATTTGCATATACAGATGAAGGAGGTGAGAGAGTTGGCTGATCTTGACAGTATTTACAGACAGAATGCTGATACAGTATTCAGGTTTCTGATGTCAATGACCGGATCCGCCGACCTCTCCGAAGAACTGACTCAGGAGACATTCTATCAGGCAGTCAAAAGCATAGACAAGTTTGACGGAAGCTCCAAGGTCAGTACCTGGCTCTGCGGGATCGCAAAGAACGTCTTCCTGGCTGACTTAAGGAAGCGGCAGAAAGAATCCCCGGGCCTGGACGATCTCCCGGAAAAGACGGTAGCCTCGGCTGAAGAAACATATATAAAGGAAAGAGACATCAAGTCCATTCTCTCAGCCATAGATGACCATCCGGAACCGGGAAGAGAAGTCCTGAGGCTAAGGCTCATGGGAGGTCTTTCATTCAAACAGATCGGCGACGCCATGGGCAAGACCGAGACCTGGGCCAGAGTGACCTTCTACCGCGCAAAGCAAATGATCGTAAAGGAGTTGAACGAAAATGACAAATAAACTTCCATGCCACGTAGTTAAAGATATGCTTCCCCAATATGCCGAAGACCTTCTGGCTCCGGAGAGCGCAGAAGATATCAGGGAGCACCTTAATGAATGCGAAGAGTGCAGCGAACTCTACAGACAGATGACAAGTCCTGAGCCTGAGATCGAAGTGGATACGACGGAAGTCGATTATCTAAAGAAGGTCAAAAAGAACAGGAGAAATATCATCACCGCAGCTGTGATCATCGTGGCGCTTATAGCTGCCGGAGCCTTCATCAACAGCAGGATCCAGGCTGCAAAAGCCACGATCAACTACGATGAAGCAACAGGCACTATGGTCATTTACGGCAAGGACGATACAAATATTAAGATTCCTGCGACCATCGATAATGCCAATGAACTTGATGCTCAGTTTGACAGTTTCCATCTTAAGATGCACGTTCCTCTTCTGAGAAATAACGGCGTAGCTCTCAAAGAATATCTTCCAGAGTATTTGGGCCGCACCAATGAGAGCCTTAAATTCATCAGAAACTATATGAAAGAGAACTGTGATAACGAAGGGCTGATCGAAAGGGCGGACAAATATGTAGATTTGTCCATCATGGCCTACAGTGACTACAGCTGGACCGAAGAAGCAGATAGGATCGAACTGAAAATAGGCAACTATTACTGGCATCGCGAAGAGCTATACATACTTTCTCTTCTCGGAAGCAAAACAGTCCAGTGGAAGCAGCTGGGTTACGCCTGGTATCTGGGCTCCTGTATCGATCCTTACGGCGAAGTGCTGTACATGGGCTTTGTGGAAAATGTAACCGACCTGCCATATTATGACGCATATACGAGGGGAGGAGGGACTTTGGAAGCAACTCCCGAAAACTATAAGATACTGAATGACGCGGTATCATACATGTGCCTTACATCCGATGTGCTGAGCGGTTCGCCTTATGAGATAATGCCGCTTAATAAAACCGCTCTTTATAACGCTCCTGTTAAAGTCAGAGAGCCAGGTGATGAGATGAGCGTGTGTATGGCAACTTCATTCATCGCATATCTGTCGGATCAGTATGGATTCGACAAGGTCAGTGAATTCTGCTTCAACATGGATAACTTTGAAAACGCTTTCGGAACTGATTACCAGAGCGCTTACGACAGCTGGGCAGAATGGATCAAGGCGACATACGGAGAATAAAGAGGTATAAAAATGATAAACATCTTTAATAGAGCGGTTTTGTTTCAGGACTATGATCCAGAGAATGCAGCTAAGGTTTACACGACTTTGAGAAAGGCTGGCATCGAATACAAGGTGAGCATCAGCGGCAAAGGCCCCGCTTCTCCCATGGTGAGATTTTCCAGAGGCGGCAGGACCGGCAGCATGGCCGGAGGATCAGCCACCACCGCGACCTATGGATCCGGCGGGACGCCGGATTCGTGGATCAACAATAAATCGTCTACCAATCTCTATACTGTATACGTCGCAAAAGAAGATCTGACCAGAGCTAAAGAGATCTGCGAGATAGGTTGAGAATACATATGAAGAATAATAAAAGACGCACTAAAGTGCGTCTTTTTTTCTGCAACATTTCCGTCTGGTGAACTGTATATATTTCAAAAGGGGAAAGGAGCACTATTATGAAAAAGATAACAGTTTTAGTGATGATCCTGGCGATGGTATTCGCATTGGCGGCCTGCGGAGGAGGAAATGCAGGCAGCACACAGAGTTTGACCCCGGGACAGCAGACCGGGCAGGAGCAGACTGAAGAACCGACTGAGACGCCGGCTAACGCGGACGTTAAGGCGATGGACTTCGCAGTCAGATTATTCAAAGTCAGCCTGGAAAGCGGCAAAAACACGCTCATATCACCGTTTTCAGTTTTGAGCGCTTTAGCTATGACCGCTAATGGCGCGGGAGGCGATACACTGGCTGAGATGGAGGCTGTACTTGGCATGTCTCTGGACGAACTGAACGCCTATATCAAGGCATACTCGGACAGCCTGCCGGTGGGAGAAAAGTATAAACTGGATCCTGCAAACTCGATCTGGTTCAATTCAAGGGACAGCTTCAGCGTGAACGAGGATTTCATTAAGAAGATCGCCGCAAACTATGATGCGGACATCTTTAAGGCGGATTTCGATGATGCGACCCTAAAGGATATAAACGATTGGGTCAAGGGGAAGACTGACGGCATGATCCCGGAGATACTGGACCAGATCTCACCTGATGCTGTGATGTATCTGATAAATGCTTTGGCCTTTGAGGCGGAGTGGATCGAGCCTTACTTCGAAGATCAGGTCCACGAGAGCGAGTTCACCACTGAAGACGGCACCAAGGAAAAGGTTGATCTGATGTACAGCGAGGAGAATACATACTTGGAGTCAGAAAATGCCACGGGTGTGATCAAGTATTACAAAGAAGGTAAGTATGCTTTCGCAGCGCTTCTTCCCAAGGAAGGCACCACCGTGGAAGAACTGGTCGAAAGCCTGGACGGAGCCAAGCTCCAGAAGATTCTTGCAGATCGTCAGAATACTACCACTTACACTGCGATACCTAAGTTTGAGACAGAGTATGGCACAGAGATGTCCAGGGTGCTGATGGGTATGGGCATGCCCCTGGCTTTTGATCCCGCGAACGCGGACTTCAGCAATCTCGGAACTGCAGGCGAGAATGTTTTCATCGGCCGTGTCATCCATAAGACATTCATATCTGTGGCTGAACAGGGCACCAGAGCAGGTGCAGCCACCATAGTGGAAATGCTTGAAGGAGCTGCTCTTATGGAAGAAGAACCTAAGGAAGTCATACTTGACAGACCTTTCGTATATATGCTGATCGACTGCGAGACATACACGCCGTTCTTCATCGGAACACTGATGCATGTGAAGTAGGATGGAACACTTGAAGGACAGGGAGAATTGTGCTATTATCATGTAGAAGGCAAAAGGGGAATTGCCGACGGCATGGTCGCCATAGCATTGTAAATGGGCGGATAGAGATCGACATTATTGTTTTACAAATTGCGGAGACCGTGCGGGCCTCCGTTTTTGCATCATCAAAAAGGTTAGGTATAAGTGATATGGAGAAAAAAACGGTAATAAAGATATTGACGTGGATAATAGCAATTGTTGTGTTCCTTTGCTGGTTCATAGTGACAGGCGGGGAACTGAAGTACCTGGACCGGCTTTCGGGTGACTATACGGTGTTGATAACGATCGATGAGACGCACCTTGATGGATATACTGAGGAGACTGTCCATACGACCACTTACGAACTGACGGGTGAAGATGTCCAGCCTCTGAAAGAGATCCTT